>NZ_AZUN01000001.1:1800000-2100000 GCF_000527095.1 Methylomicrobium lacus LW14
TCTTGCTCAATTCCCTAGCTTTTTCTTTTTGCTGTTTTTTATACAGATCGATGCCTTTCTGGATGCCCTGGGCGATCAGCTTGGTCTGTTCTTTGGTCTGCGCCGGGCGCTGCGTGGCTCGCGCGATTTTCAGCGCATCTTCCTGGGTTTGCGGCGACGGTTTTTGATAATTCGGTTTATTGGCCATGAGGGTATCGAGAGTCTGATGGGATCAACGCATTCCTTGCGCATCGAAATAGGTGATCATACTGCAAAAAATCGGCGACGGACAAAATTCATTACGCGCTGCTCCGGGTCACCGCAAACAGCCTGGGAGCCGCAGCAGCGTTCGGTTTCGCATCGATCCCTTCAACCTTGAAGCGTTCGGGGTTCAGGGCTTCACACCAGCGCCCGACCTGATCGGTCTCCTGCGCGCCGCCGGGATGGCCGGGATAGGCCTCGATCGTGAGGATGCCGCCTGGACTCAGCAATCGGCTCGCCGCCGTAAGCGCGGCCAGCGTCGAATCGGCCTGGGTCATCACGGCTTTATCGCCACCGGGCAGATAACCGAGATTGAACATCACCGCAGCGATCGCGCCGTGATCGGTCTTGGGTATCCGCTCAAGCAGTCCGGCATGGCTGTCATGAAACAAGGTCAGGCAAGCGCGCAACGCAGGCTCCTTGACTTTGGCTTCGGCGGACTCCAGCGCGGAGCGTTGAATGTCAAAACCGTAAACCCTGCCGCCCGGTGCGACCTGCCGCAACAGAAACAGCGTGTCATGGCCGTTGCCGACCGTCGCATCGATGGCGAGCGCGCCGGGACGCAGACGGGCGCCGATCAGTTCATGAGCCTTATCAACCAGGGAAATGCGTTCTCTCATAACGCGCTATGTCGCAGGATTTGGGCAAGACTTCGCCTGTTAATAGCGAGTCGGCAAAGCGGCGGCCATACCAGGGAATCAGCACGCTGCCCTTCGCACCGAAGCCGTTGAAGATATGGAGTTGCGACAACTTCGGATGCTTGCCGATGAACGGCTGCCGGTCCTCCGTGCAGGGGCGGACGCCCGCCTCGTGCGCGATCAGCTTGGCGTGCTTCAAGCCCGGAAAGATGCGTTCGCCCGCCGCGAGCAGTTCCGCTTTGGCCTGCTCGGTGATTGGTCTGTCGACGTTTTCGCGGTCGAAAGTCGCGCCCAGACGAACCCGGCCGCTGCCGACAGGCAGGAGCCAGTGGCCGTCATTGAATAAGCGGTCGGGTATCGGCAAGGCGTGCTCCAGCGTCAAAATCTCGCCTTTCGCCGGCCGCATGGGCAGCCACGAAAACCAGGGATTTTCGCGCGCGCGGAAACCTTCGCAAAAAATGATCCGGCGGGGACGAAATTCCTGCCATTGCAATACCGGATCAAAAGTCAGATCGCGGTAATCAAAATACGCCTGCCGGTAGGCCGAATGGGCGCGAAAATAGTCCAGCAGGCAGGACAATAACGGCCGCGTCAGCAGATAGCCGGTCTGTTTTTGTTCCAGGCAGCCCAACACATCGTCCCGCTCCAAAGGCTGGGCAATGCCGCCCAGATAGTCCCGATAAGCGGGATCGCCCAAACGTTTTCGGCATTGAGCGACTTCCTGCTCGCAGCGCAACAGTCGCCACATCGGTTTTTCGACATAAAACGGGCGCTTGAACACTTCCGCCAAAGCCGCGTAACACGCCTTGGCGGCCGGCAATAGCTGCTCGATCTCGGCGGTCTTGACGAAACGCAGGCCGGTGACCGGATTGATCAAACCGGCCGCGACCTGCGAGGCATTGCTTTCGCCGGGGTCTATCACGACGACCCGGCAGCCGCGCCGAATCAATTCCGATGCCAGTAAAGCGCCGGCCAGACCGAAGCCGACAATCAAGAAATCAATGGTTTTTGTTTCCGCCAAGTCCTTACCCGATACTTTAGAATCGCTCACATTATACCGCCGTTCCGGCTGCTGGCGCGGGTACAACCCCGTCTATGTTTTGTACAAGTCATGGTATAATGAAACCATTGGCCGGGCCGTTGTCTCATTGGCTTTCAATGACTTGCGGCGTATTGAGTGAGCAAGAATGACATCGCACAGCCTGATCGGCCCAGGTTTTTACCCCAATGACGGGCTTTCTTCGCAGACAAACAGGCGGCTATGACGGATATTAAGGACAATTCAGAGCATTATTTGATCAGCACCGTCTCGAAACGATCCGGGGTCAAAGCCGAACTGGTCCGGGCCTGGGAACGCCGTTATCAGGCGGTGGCGCCGACCCGAACCGCGGGCGGCCATCGCGTCTATACCGACCAGGATATTGCCCGGCTGAAGCTATTGAATCAAGCCACCCGCGACGGCCACAGCATCAGCCGCATTGCGCGCTATTCTTTGGACGAACTGAGGAAACTGCTGCACACCGAAGAAGCCGCGACGCCGGCAAAGCGCCCTCTCCTTCTAGCCGGCAACGACATCAAATCGCTCGCGGAAGCGTACATCCAAAAATGCTATGCGGAAGTCACCGCCTTCGACGCCAGAACGCTCGAATCGCTGTTCGAGAACGCGATCGTCGAACTCGGCATCCAGAACTTTATCGAAGATTTGCTCGATCCCTTGCTGACCCTGATCGGCGAACGCTGGAAAACCGGCGAACTGCGACCGGTGCATGAACACATGGCATCGTCTATCATCCGGTCCCTGACCTATATCCTGCGCAACAATACGCCCTGCTCCCCTACGGCGCCCCGGATGGTCGTCACGACGCCGCTCGGCCAATTACACGAACTGGGCGCGCTGCTGGCCGCGATCATCGCCGAACTGAAAGGCTGGCAAGTCACCTATTTGGGCCCGAATCTGCCGGCCGAAGAAATCGCGGCCGCGGTGAAATTCACCGATGCGGCGGCGGTCACGATCAGCATCAGTTTCAGCTCAGATGATCACGTGGTGCAAAAAGAACTCAGAAGACTGCGCAAACTGCTCGGCTACGAGATTGCATTGATTGTCGGGGGACGCGCCGCCCCCTATTACGAAACGGTGCTGAATGAAGTCGGCGTGGTCAAAATTGAAAGCCTAGCGCATTTTCGGCGCTATCTTGACGGACTGGAGAATCAGAAAGACAAAATTCCTGCTCAGGAAACAGCGGTTTAGCAGCGTTCCCGCGCCGCAAGAAAACCTTACCCGATTAAAAATTCGGGACAAAAAAAAGGGGGTGATCACCACCCCCTCAATGAGCGCACCTCAAACCTGTCCGACCGGCTTATTAGGCTTATTGATATTGACGGTCTTATCATCGCCTTTGTCCGGCTTTTGCAAGTCAGTTCGTCCGGTCGTATCGTGATCGTCCATCGGCGGACGCGGATCGCGGCCGGCCATCAAATCGTCGATCTGAGCCTTGTCGATCGTTTCCCATTTCATCAGCGCATCGGCCATCTTGTGCAGAATTTCGATATTGTCCTGCAACAGCTTTTCGGCGCGCTGGTAGTTGCGGTCGATCAACGCGCGGATTTCATCGTCGATCTGATGCGCGATCTCGTTCGAAAACGAGGACCCCGGCGACGAATAGCCCATGAACGGCTGCCCGCTTTCCTCGCCATAAACCTGCGGCCCGAGCTTGTCCGAAAAACCCCAGCGCTTGACCATGTTGCGCGCCAGTTCGGTCGCTCGTTCGATGTCGTTCGAGGCGCCGGTGGTGACGCGGTCGCCGCCGTAGATCATCAATTCCGCGATGCGGCCTCCGAACAGGCTGGCGATCTGGCTTTCGAGCTTGCGCTTGCTGGCGCTGTACTGGTCGCGTTCGGGCAGGAACATCGTGACGCCCAGAGCATTGCCTCTCGGCATGATGCTGACCTTATAGACCGTGTCATGATCCGGCGACAGCTGGCCGACGATGCAGTGCCCCGCTTCGTGGTAAGCAGTCAGGCGCTTGTCTTCCTCGGTCATCACCATCGTATGGCGCTCGGCGCCCATCAGGATCTTGTCCTTGGCTTTTTCGAGATCGCCCATCGTGACTTCCTGCTTGTTCGAACGCGCCGCAAACAGCGCCGCCTCATTGACCAGATTGGCGAGATCCGCGCCCGAGAAGCCCGGCGTGCCGCGCGCGATGTATTTCAATTCAACATCGGCCGCGGCCGGCACTTTCTTGATATGCACGTTCAAAATTTGCTCGCGGCCTTTCACATCCGGCAGACCGACATTGACCTGACGGTCGAAGCGGCCGGGGCGCAGCAAGGCTTTGTCGAGCACGTCGGCGCGGTTGGTCGCCGCGATCACGATCACGCCTTCGTTGCCGTTGAAGCCGTCCATCTCGACCAGTAACTGGTTCAGCGTTTGCTCGCGTTCCTCGTTGCCGCCGCTGAAACCCGCGCCGCCGCGCTGGCGGCCGACCGCGTCGATTTCGTCGATGAAGATGATGCACGGCGCGTGTTCCTTCGCCTGCGCGAACATGTCGCGCACCCGCGAGGCGCCGACGCCGACGAACATTTCGACGAAGTCGGAACCGGAAATCGTGAAGAACTTGACGCCCGCTTCGCCGGCGATCGCTCTGGCCAGCAGGGTCTTACCGGTGCCCGGAGGCCCGACCATCAGAATGCCGCGCGGAATCTGGCCGCCGAGCTTCTGGAATTTTTGCGGGTCGGACAGAAAATCGACCACTTCGACGACTTCTTCCTTCGCTTCCTCGCAGCCGGCCACATCGGCAAAATGGATCGTGCGCTTGTCTTCCTCAAGCAGTTTGGCCTTGCTTTTGCCGAAACTGCCCGCGCCGCCGGCCTGCTGCCGCCGCATATAGATCACCCAGACCGCAATCAACAGCAGCATCGGGAACCAGGACACGAAGATCTGCATCAGGAACGACTGCTTTGGCGGCGCGACGGTGCGGATCTGCACGCCGGCGGACAACAAATCATCGATCATGTGCGGATCGCCCGGATTGATCGTTTCCAGATCCTGACCGTCATTCGTGCGTATCTTGACTTGATCGCCCATGATCTCGACGCGCGTAATCTGCTTCATCTTGACCTTGCCGAGAAAATCCGAATAAGCGATGCTGTCCATCGCCGGCGGCGGCGCATTAAAGCGGTTGAAAACCAATAGCAAACCGGTGATCAGGATCGACCAGAGCAGCAGGTTGTATAGATTCATCTTCATTTTTATCTCTCCTGACCATTTAGCATGTGTAGGTTCTTCTTTGGCGATTTAAAAACCTAGTGTTTTAATCAATTAATTAGGTATGATCCTTGGTTTTTTCAAGTCCAGCAAATACATTTTACAGAAAACTACTCAAATGCTCGCCATAAAGCCGTTTGATTTTGTTTAGCGCCGCGACTTCTATCTGTCTGACGCGCTCGCGCGTCAGATTCAATTCCAGGCCGATTTCCTTCAAAGTCAACTCCCGTTCGCTATCGACGCCGAAATGTTCGCAGATGATTTTGGCCTCCCTGGGATTCAGTATCTTAAGCGCTTGCTCGATCAGGCGCGCAAGATCGGACTGCGCCAGGATGCCGAAAGCGGAAGCGAAAACATCCTGTTCGAGAAAATCGATCGGCGCAAACGTCTCGTCATCGTCTTCCGACGAAGACTCGATAGGCACCGCGGATTGAGACATCGCCAGAATCGCATTGATTTCAGCGGGTGAAAGGCCGGTATGCTCGGCCAAATCCTGCAACGAGGGTTCCTTTCCGGTCCGCGCCAGCAATTGCTCCCGGTCGCGAAAAAATTTGTTGATCAGGCCGACTTGTCCGCACGGAATCCTGACCACCCGTTCACTGCGGGACAATGATCTGGAAATCGCCTGCCGTATCCAATAACCGGCATAGGTCGAAAATTTGAAGCCGAGCCGGTAATCGTAGCGGTCCGCCGCTTTCAACAACCCGGTCTGCCCTTCCTGAACCAGATCGTCAAAATCCAGGAAACTGCCCTTGTATTGGTTCGCGATGAACAGCACCAACCCCCCGTTGGCGCTCACCAGTTGTTGGCGGGATTCCAGCCAGGCGCGTTCCGCCGCAACCAGATCGGCAAGGTGCTGCCGGCTGTCTTGGCCCGAGGAAAAATGCCGAAGTTGCCTGCCGTCATGCTGCTGATGCAATGCGAGAACCCGATCAAAACCGGCGCCCAGATGAGCGGCGATGCGTGCGATTCGCTCGCGGACTTGGGCATTGGGCTCTTGCGGGTGCCTACCGGCGTAACAATGCAGATCAACGAGCTGCGTAAGGTCGTTAAACGTGAAAGGAAAACATTGCAAGGCTTCTACCATGCTCTCAGCGTTCCGCCCGACATCGCCCTCCGTCTTCTCTATCGCAGCTCGCTGATAGCATTGCCGGATGAGGTCCAGAGGCGACGCCGGCTCGGCGGACACCCCGGGTTCTGCCGGCGGTTCCGCGACCTCCTTGTCACTGTGTTGTTCACGCTCTTGCAGCAGCCACAGCGGCGCCAGGGGGGATTGGGCCAAGACATTGACCAAATCCGTCTTACAGATCCGCAAGCGCCTCGCAAGCGATAAATTAGAATCTGCCGCATCGACGCCGGCGCATGCCGCAAAGTCCGGCATCCGCTCGAGCAATGTATTACCGCTTTCCGGGTCAATATCCTCTAGCGACGTCGAAGGATATTTTTTTACTATCGTGACAGCCATTTGCCAATCCTCCCAACACGCCATTTGGAATCGTGATTGATGCATTCCAATAGGCGAAAACACAGCGTTTGACGCCAAATAAAAGTCATCCCTTTTATTTTTACCGCAGCATCCCGAACAGGCTCTTGCCGACTAAAACCTTTACAAGAATTATTCAGCATACTAGACAACGCGATGCGCAGTTCGTCGAATTTTCGTCTCATCTCATGTAAGACAACATCTTGATAAATTAGTTTATTTAAGGCCGGCTTCATCGCTTGACGATCAATGGCAGGTGATCGCAATGTAGCAATATTCACAATCCCTGTCAAAATATATTTATACAAAAACTGTACAACACCGGTATTATCGCAATTTATTTAAATGCCCAGGAAAATCGGAGCCATGACGGGTCCGGTCAAGGCGCTTTAAGGCTTGGCTTCCGCTCGCTCTGCATCCTGAACCCGCGCCACGGTTCAGGATGCAACGATGAGGCTGGATTTCGGGAAGTGATCTCCCCTTAGCCCTTGAGGGCACCGGGGAATGACGCGGGTATGGCGGGCTAACCCAACCGCAGGGAGAGGTAGAGCGAAGCGGGAATGACCGAACTATTTTTCTTCCAGCGGCATTTCTTCGAACTCAATGCCTTCCCAGCCGTATTTGATGAAATTGCGGATATTTTGATGGCTATTGCCTTCGGGATCGCCAAGGACATCGACGCGATAAAAGTCGCCGAATAAGTTCAAGGTTTGCTGCTTGTCCAGATCGTGCAGCAACGCAAAGGCGAAAATCTTGCAGGAGCCTTCATTCACGCCCGCCGAATTGACCAGACAGTGCTCGCCGAGTCCGTTGCGGAATTCGGCCGGGTGATAATCGTAGTGCTCGGTGAGCACCGCGATCGTCTCCTGGAAGTCAACCGGGTCGTTGTTCTTAATTTTTTCTAGGAATTCGGGGAGGGACATTGAAGTGTTGGGCTCAGGGCAAGGTACAGAGTTAAGTCAAGGCGATCAACCACCGTGTTTCAGGATGCGCCCTTTTTCGCGCTCCCAATCGCGGTCTTTCGAGCTGGCGCGTTTATCGTGCAACTGCTTGCCCTTGGCGAGGCCGATTTCGAGCTTGGCGCGGCCATGCTTCCAATACATCGACAGCGGCACGATGGTGTAGCCTTTGCGCTCGACCGAACCGATCAATTTGTTCAGCTCATGACGGTTCAACAGCAATTTTTTCGCGCGCACCGCTTCGGGCTTCACGTGCGTCGACGCGGACAACAGCGGAGAGACGTGCGCACCGGCCAGCCAGGCCTCGCCGCGCCTTAAGGTCACATAGCTTTCCTTCAGCTGCACCCTGCCGTCGCGGAGACTCTTGACTTCCCAGCCTTCCAGCACGATTCCGGCTTCATAACGTTCTTCGATAAAATATTCGTGCGTCGCCTGCCGGTTGACCGCGATCGTATTATTTTGCTGATTCTTGTTCTTTTTGGATTTTTTATCGGCCATGGTGGGCGGATTGTAATTTTTCGACTGACGTAAAACAATAAATTTGTTATTTTACTCGATTAAACTCGATCCAGTGTTTTTTATATAGAATCCGACAGGCACTTTCATGACGAATGCGAAAAAATCGATTCACGGCGAATGGTCATCGCGCTTGGCCTTCATTCTCGCGGCGACAGGCTCCGCGGTGGGCCTCGGCAATATCTGGAAATTTCCGTATATTACCGGCGCGAACGGCGGCGGCGCCTTCGTGCTGGTCTACCTGTTGTGCGTCGCGTTGATCGGGATACCGCTGATGATGGCCGAAACGATGCTCGGCCGCCGCACCCGCCAGGACCCGATCACCACGATGGAAATTTTGACCGAGGAAGCCGGCGCGGACAAGAACTGGCATTATCTCGGCTGGATGGGCGTCGCGGCCGGCTTGTTGATCCTGTCCTATTACAGCGTGATCGCGGGCTGGTCCACCGCCTATGTGTTGAAAGCCTTCACCGGCAGCTTCTTCGACGCGGACGCCGCGGCGGTCAAAGTGATCTTCGACGACTTCATCTCGAATCCTGTGCGCCTGATCTTCTGGCATTCGCTGTTCATGATGGCGACGTTGCTGATCGTGGTGCGCGGCGTCAACAACGGCCTGGAGCAAGCCGTGCACTATCTGATGCCGAGCCTGTTCGCTCTGATGGTTTTACTGCTCGGCTATGCGATGAGCACCAGCGGCTATTTCGAAGGACTCCAATTCCTGTTCAAACCCGATTTCAGCAAATTGACCAGCGCGTCGGTGCTGACCGCGATGGGCCAGGCGTTTTTCACCTTAAGCCTCGGCATGGGCGCGGTGATGGTGTACGGTTCTTATTTATCGCCGAATATATCGATCACGAAGACAGCGATCATCATCGCGGCGGCGGACACCTTCGTCGCGCTGCTCGCCGGCCTGATCATCTTCCCTCTGGTATTCACGCACGGCCTGCACCCCGATTCCGGCCCCGGCCTGATCTTCAAGACGCTGCCGATCGCGTTCGGCTCGATGACCGGCGGCTGGTTTTTCGGCGTGCTGTTTTTCATCGTGCTGGCGATTGCGGCCTTAACCTCGTCGATCGCGCTGATCGAGCCGGCGGTCGCCTGGCTGGTCGAAAGTAAAGGTTACAGCCGCGAGAAAGCCTGCGTACAGGCCGGATTGGTCGCCTGGGCGTTGGGTCTCGGCACGGTGTTTTCGTTCAATATCTGGTCCGAAGTCAAATTGTTCGAGCGGACCTTTTTCGATCTGATCGATTATCTGACCGCGAATATCATGCTGCCGGTCGGCGGCTTCTGCATCGCGGTATTTTCCGGCTGGATCATGCACCATCGGCATAGCGAGCAGGAATTGAATCTCGGCCACACGCTCTGGTTCAAGCTCTGGCTGCTGCTGGTCCGTTATGTCGCGCCGGCGGCGGTGTTCCTGGTGTTTCTGCACGTGGTCGGAGTCCTCTGAGTATGACCGTCATACAAAAAAGCGCCCTGGTCAAATTTTCGGCGCAACAAATGTTCGATCTGGTCAACGACATCGAGTCTTACCCGAAATTTTTGCCCTGGTGCTCCGGCAGCCGGATCTTGAAGCGCGAGGGCGATATCGTCGAAGCCGAATTGATCATTGCGAAGGGCGGCTTCAAAAAAGCGTTTTCGACCCGGAACACAATCGATCCCGGCGGCAAGATCACCGTCTCGCTGCTCGAAGGCCCTTTCTCCCACCTCGAAGGCGTCTGGAATTTCATGCCGCTGCGCGAGGATGCGAGCAAGATTTCGCTCGATCTGGAGTTCGAAATGCCCGGCGCGTTGGCCAGCCTGGCCTTCGGCGCCGTGTTCAATCAAATCTGCAATACGATGGTCGCCTCGTTTACCGAGCGCGCCAAGGTGGTTTATGGCTAACCACAATCATGGCGCCGGCGACTTGATCGTCGAAGTCGCCTACGCGACCCCCGGCGTGCAGGCCTTGGTCACCTTGAAATTGCCAGACGGCGCGACGGTGCAGCAGGCGATCGAGGCTTCGGGATTTTTAACGCATTTTCCGGACATCGATTTGGCGGTCAATCCGGTCGGCATTTTCGGCAAGGTTTGCAGCCTCGATCAGGCGCTGAAGCCGGCCGACCGGGTCGAAATTTACCGGCCGTTACTACATGATCCAAAGGATGCCAGGAGACAGCGGGCGGTCAAAAAATAGCTGTCGCATCCGGCTATAGATTATCGAGAGGACTTGTCACACCCTTGCCGCCCGTGTTCAGCACATGCGTGTAAATCAGCCCATCCAAGCGGTTGAAAATCGATAGGCGATTGGTGGGAGCGACGCCCACGCGCGATTAAAGCCTCAAGTCGCGACGTGGGCGTCGCTCCCACAGACGAGCTTCATCTTTCGGGTTGATGAATGGCCGGTCCCTTCTCCTTTGTGTCCTGTGGGTACGGAGGGAGAGGGTGTTTTCCCTTAACTCAATGGCAGTGCCCCAAACGGCTGATGACCGCCTGTATCTCGGACTGCGTCAGCACCACCGGCAAACGCTTTGGCGCCTTCGCTTGCGTCACGTTATCCAGCCACGGCAAATCGACTCCCAATACTTCTTTATAAAGGAACAGGAGCGCACATTTCGCCTGATTTTGCGTACTGGCAGAAACATTACGCTCGACCGCCAGATGCGTTAAAAATGCCTCGACTTCCGCAGCCCCCATATCCTTGGGATGCCGCTTACCGTGATACCTTATATAGCATTTTATCCAATCGACATAGCTTGTCTCGGTACGCAGGCTGTAGTGCTTAACCCGCATTCTAGAGACAACTTGGTCCAATAGCCTTGGCGGTTTGGTTGGGTCGGGTGTGTTTATCATGCTTGATCGGCGCTATGTTGGGTGCACTAAAATTTATTTGCCTTATGATATTGTTTGAATTATAGTCGCGCCTAGATATTTAGCAGACTGACTCCATAAATTTTTAGGTCTTTTTTTGGGGTCTAATTTTAGTTAGCCTAAAGAAATCAATGAAAGGTTTTACGCCAAAACTTCAAAATGCTGACGATTTGCTGGAGAAACTAAGGCACGATCTTGAAAGAATAGAGAAATCTCCTTCAGACGTATATGCTGCTTTTGACTTTTTTATCACAGCAGAGCATATACCTGATTGGATTAATAAAAAATCCATTAAAAAAGAAAATGAGTTACTCAAGGTGGTTTCGCATATTGCAAATGGCGCAAAGCATTTTGAAGTATCGGATAGAAGGCATAAGTCAGTCACAAACATGCTTCTCCATACTGACCCGTGGCCAGATGAATCAGGTGTATCTGGAGAGCATATTTATATAAGTTTCAATATGGATGAGGGTCGCTTTTCAGGTTTAGAGCTTTCTGCTCTATCAATGGCGAGACTTGTTCTTGAGTTCTGGAAGTCAAACATTGAAAAGGTAAAGGCTAACTAATATTTCAACCTGACCGCAATAAGCAGGGTTTCGTAAGCTACGCCCTGCTTATTGCGTCAGGTTAAACTGGCGTTAGGTGACGTGGTAGCGCCACTTCTTACCACATATACGAAAGGAAATAACACCATGAAAAACATCATTAGTGCGTTAATCCTAGTTGTTAGCTTAAGTGCGGTAGCAGATTCAGGCAGCACAATAATTACCACAAAAAGCTCTAATCAATCTTTGGAGGCAATACTTATTGCACGAAACGATGTCGGCCAATGTATGGGTGATTGCGCCAGTGAGCAGGGTATGTGTATAGCATCTTGCCAAGGCGACGGCCAGTGTATTGCTAATTGCGCTGCCGCACACGGCAGGTGTGTAGCGCGGTGTAATTGAAAGGTGGATAGCTGTGATAAAGAAAAAAGATAACCTGACCGAACAAGAAGTGAAAAGTGAGTCCAGAAAACTGGAAATGGCCGGATATAAAAAAAGGCTTCTCACAATAGATTCTCTGCTTGGGACAAAGGAGTATCTTGTCGATGAAGATAGTCTGCACTCGCGCAAAGAGAAGCGATACCGGATAGCATGGAATCCTGGAGAATAGGGCTGAGCAGGACGGGGTTTTGCAACCCCGTCCCAAACGTTTGAAGACTGTTCCCTTACAACTTAGCTTGCATGTCCAAGACAAAAATAAAAGAAATAAAAGGGTCAGACACGATAAAAATTTCCTGGCAAAAATTATGGGAGGAATCCATGCAAATGATCCCAGTAAGATCAAGAGCAATCAGCGCCGTAGGCTACGACCCAAGTACGTTGCAGATGTATATCCGATTCAAGCAGGGCAACACCTACACGTTTTGCCGTGTTCCTCAGAATGTATTTGATGGCCTTTTGTCCGCAAGTTCTAAAGGCGTATATTACGACAACCACATACGGGACAGGTATCGCTGTTGAATGTGTCGTTCTCAATTTCATCTAAGAACCCGCGTAAGGTGGAACGCGGCTACGGTACCCACCGGAGGATGGCTGCTGATTGGCAGATCGTCTAACGGCATCTGCCCCACATGGACTACGCCCGCCTCCACACGCAGTTTAACTCAAACGTTAGGAAGATTTTAGTTTGATAGCTTGAAAACCGTGTTCATAATTTGAACTGTAAGTTTTAGCAGGAGAAGTGAATGTTTTTTTGGAAAAACAGTGAAGAAAAGCAGTATGAGGACTTTCAACTTCATGAGGACTCGCTAATATACAAAGGTAAGCGACATACATTCTCAGAAATAACCCATCTTCATTTCTCTAGGGTTATTACACAATTTACAACTGTTACTGTTCTTGCTGAATATTCAAGACTTAATGAATTTATCCTTTATATATACTTAATCGATGGAACTACGATCAAACTAGAGTTTTCAGAAAAGTACGCTTCTATGATGAAAGAAAAAATTGAACATTTGAGCGCGCTCTATCAATTTTTAGCCCAAAAGACATTTGCTCAGCGTCTACAATTTTACATGAGTCAAGTTACGCAGGGCGGTTACTTTAAGTATGGTGGCTGTAATTTCTATCCTACCGAAAAAAAAATAGTTTTCAAAAATAAAGATTTCTATGTTCAATCCAGTTCATTCATGAAGGGAGCTGGATTCATCGAACTTAGACCCAAAGATTGGACGATTTTCCAGCGCATCAAGCGTGAAGCAACGCTAACTACAATTCCTCAATTCTCCTTAAGCAAGGACACTGATGTTATATTCTATATTCTTGACAAAAGTTTTGGGCTAAGATGGGACTAACAAAAAGCAAGGTAGCCTCGATGGAGCTTCGCGAAATCGAGGAAAATCGAAGCCGCACAGCCCTCGATTCCGCCCCTGAGCGGGACG
This sequence comes from Methylomicrobium lacus LW14, assembly GCF_000527095.1. NCBI lineage: Bacteria > Pseudomonadati > Pseudomonadota > Gammaproteobacteria > Methylococcales > Methylococcaceae > Methylomicrobium > Methylomicrobium lacus. Next base: position 1,813,379 of record NZ_AZUN01000001.1, read on the forward strand.
GGGTTTGCAACCCCGTCCCAAACGTTTGAAGACTGTTCCCTTACAACGTAGCTTGCATGTCCAAGACACGCTAAAACATTACGGACGGGATGCATATCCCGTCCGGCTCTAAGTGCGCACCCTTGGCTCATCCCGAATCAAAGGCGCCAATCAAGACCTCATCAGAACTGCCGTAACTGGGCGCAATCGCCCCATGCCACGGCGCCGCCGACTTCCTCGAACAAGACCGGCAACGCCGTTTTCGCCTTCGGATGAACGTCATGAAACAGCATGACCCCGTGCCGCTTGATCAGCATCAGCGTCAGCATGCGGCTCTGGATATCGTCGGGCGTGACATGGCTGTTCCAGTCCTGCGAATCCAGATTCCATAGCGCGACATGCAATCCCTGGGCTTCAAAAAACGCGCCGCTGTCCGCTTTGCGTTGTCCATAAGGCGGCCGAAACAACGGCATCACCTGTTTTTCAGCGAGCGTATCCTGCAACAGGGCTTGCGTTCTTTTGATCGAATCCTGCCATTGCCCCCATTTGGCATGCGATTGATGTTCCCAGCCGTGGGAGGCGACGCACTGGCCTTGATAGAGCGAAGCCACCGTCGCCGCCTTGGTTCGGTCGACGCGTTTTTTCAGATTTTCGCCCAATACGAAAAAGACGGCGCTCTTGCCCTGTTTTTTCAGCATCGCCAGGGTGTCGTCGCTGTTTCCGTTCGGGGCGGAAGGACCGTCGTCAAAGCTCAAAAAGAACTGGCGATCGGGCAAGCTGTCGCCCGTCCATTCCCGGTCGCTGAAACGGTCGATCTCGCTGCTGACCTTCGGAAATAACGCGGCAAGGCGCAATTGTTCGGCAAGATAGGCATGGGTAAAGCCATCCAACTTGGCGCGCCAGGCCCGAAGCGGCGGCGGCAGCTTGCCGTTTGCGTCGGCCGCCTTGTCGAGCAATGCCTGCGAGGTTTCGGTGTCGCCCACGCAAGTCCAATCGGCTTCGGCGCACGTTTCCGCCGCATGTTGATAATTAGCGAGCGTATTTTTCAATTCCTGGCTCAGCCATTTTGCCACCGACGCCCGGTTGACGCTCTTGATCTTAAATGCTGTCAGCATGTCGCTGTCCGACAGCTTCTGCATGTCCTGCAAGGCCAGTGCATACGCCAAAATCGACGCACGCGAGGCCTTGTCAAACCCGGCCGGCGAATTGACGGCCTCCAGCCAAAGATGCGGGTCGGCCTTGGCGACCTGCGCCGGTCCCGCCGCGCCCGTATGCGTTGAAAAGCCCAGCAATAGCAGCGAAGACAGTGTCAGCAATAAGGGTTTAGGGCGGCGCATCATTTGGCTCCCTTTTCTTGCATGCGCTTGATGCCCTTGTCATACGCCGGGTTGGCTTTTTCGGCCTTGGCATATTGATATTCCCGCAGCGCGTCCTGCCATTGGCCGGCCGCCTCGTAAATCTTGGCGTTGTTGAAATGCGAACTGGCGCGCACGACCGGTGCGGTGGTGCCGTCGGCCAAGGCGATCGCCTTGCGGTTCGCCCACATCGCCTCGGCCACGCGGCCGGCTTTTTGGAAGGCCAGGCCGAGATTGCTATAAGCCTGTCCATAATTACCGTTCTGTTCGATCGCGCTTTGATACAGCCGTATCGCCTCATCCAGCTTGCCGGCATGATAGGCGGCTTCGCCCTGGGTATTGAGTTCCTTGGCGCTGTCCTGGCTGGCGGCGCTGTAGCTGACGGCTTGCGCGGTGCTCTGGTCGATCACGCCTTGAAACTCGGAGGTTTGCAGGCGCGCCTCGCTGGTCACGCCCTTGATCGTATTGAAATCCTGGAACTCGCCGCCCTCGGTCACCGCGAACACCGTCCAGAGATTGCCGACCTTGTCGGTCGGAACATAATAGGTCCGGATCAGGGTCTGGCCGACATAAACGAACACTTTGGCGTTGCTCTTCGACAAGGTCGCCGATTCCGGGTTTTTTCCATCCGAATAATTATGCACCGCATAGACATAGCGTTCGCCATCGTGCTTGCGGCTGATCGTGATCGTTTCCGGCCCGAAGCTGGTGGTGTCGTCCACGTCGAGCAGGGCGTCGGCACCGCTCATGCTCGAAAAATAGACATGATTGTTCGGATAAACCGTGTGCGAATCGAGGTCGAGAGGCTCGGCGCCCCAGTTCAGCACGATGCGCATGCCGTCGAGATTGTTCATCACCGGGCTCAACGCATAGGTGGTGCCATTGCACGGACATTTGACGACCAAGTCGGAATAGCCGGTTTTTTTGATGATCAACAAGGCGGAGGCGTCGTCGGCATAGGCCGTATTCAGGCTGACCTGTCCCTGGGCATTACTGACCGCGCTGACCGACTGCTCGCCGTTTTTTTGCAGGGTGGCGCTAGCATCGGCAATCTTCTGATCCTTGACCGTGGCGCTCAGAATTTGCACATCGACCGCACTGAGGGCGTTGCCGCTGACAGCGCCAAGCATGATTAACGAACTGGTTTTAAAAAGGTTCAACACCCTAGCTTTATTCATTAAGAGAGTCCTTGCCGCTAAATTAAAGGATTTGGAATGATTTTTTCCGCCGAAAAAAAACGGATAATATCCGTCCGAGTATAGCAGATGCGTCAGAGCCACTTGGCATTGCCATGAAAGGATAAGAGACTTATGATCTGATGCAGTAGAGATTAATCGTGCGGAACATCGGTTATCCCAGGAACTTTCAGGGCTTAGGCTCCTCGGTTTTTTCCGGACTTTCCTGTTGCGGATTGTCTCCTGTGCTTTTCTCCGGCGCTTCCGCACCGGCAGGCGCACCCTGCCCTTGCTCAGGTTTCGCAGGCTTATCCGAACTCGCCCCGCCGGTCAAGGTTTCCCATAAGCCTTTGGATCCCGTTTCGATCTCCTTGTCCTTGACCTCTTCCGCCTTCGGCGCCGCAGCCGCGTTGTCAGAACTGAACCACCCTCTCATCGTGCCCCACAAACTGTCGTCAAGATTCCGTTTCGGCACGTCCACGGTGGCGTCCGGCGAAGGCTTCAGCACCGGCACCTTGGTCGGCTTGAAGTCGCCTTGCAAACCGACGATCTTGTCGCCCTCGAACAATAATGTGATTCTTTTTTGCTGACGATCCTCGCCGCCGGGTTGACTCGAATACAGATATTCCCAGCGGTTCTCATGAAACGGATCCTTCAGCATCGGCGAGCCCATGATGTAAAGCACCTGACGCTTGCTCATACCGGGCCGCAGCTGATCGACCATCGCCTGATCGATCATGTTGCCCTGTTGCACATCGACCGTATAAACGCCGGGCAGGTTGTTCAAGATCATCGAACAGGAAGCAACGGACAGGCTAGCCAACAGCGCGGAATAAAATAGAGGCTTACGCATGAATCTCGAGTATCATAGAAAAATACGAAATCATACCCGATCACAAAAAATAATCCTATGAGACTTTTGCAGAGACGCGCGCCTTTTCTGCAATCCAACAACGCACGAAGCCTTCATCTTGTCATGCCATTCGCGGCCAAAAAAGGCTACAATGGTCAATTGCATTTGAAAACGGCTGATCTCGGCTCTTTCGGAGAGAATAATTGGAATCGCACGATTTAAGAAACGCCGGCCTGAAGGTGACGCTGCCTCGGGTCAAAATCCTCCAGATTCTGGAAAATCAGGTCAATAACCGGCATTTGACCGCGGAACAAGTCTATAAGATTTTGCTCAGCGAAGATGAAGAAATCGGTCTGGCTACCGTCTACCGCGTATTGACCCAGTTCGAAGCGGCGGGGCTCGTCACCCGCCATCATTTCGAAGGCGGCAACTCGGTTTTCGAACTGGCCAGCGGCGACCATCACGACCATATCATGTGCATCAAATGCGGCAAAGTCGACGAGTTTACCGACGAAGTGATCGAAAAACGCCAGCGCGAAATCGCCGAACAGCTGGGTTACCAGCTGACCGATCACGGCCTCTATTTATACGGCTACTGCCCTAACTGCAAAAAATCCTGACTTCTCCCCCATCCTGACTCAACTTCATGTTCAAACCCCTGATCTTGTATATCGGCCTGCGTTACACGCGGGCCAAGCGCCGTACGCAATTCATTTCGTTCATCACGCTGACGTCCGTTTTCGGCATCGCCCTCGGCGTGACCGCGCTGATTACCGTATTGTCGGTGATGAACGGCTTCGAGGCTGAACTCCGCGAACGGATTCTCGGCATGACCTCGCATGCGACGGTCACCGGCCTGAACGGCCAGCTCGACAACTGGCAGGAAGCGGACGCTAAACTACGGAATCAACCGCATGTCGACGGCGCCGCGCCTTTCATCAGCGGTCAGGTGATGATCAATGCGGAGCGGCGCGTCAGCGGCACGATGCTGAACGGCATCCTGCCCGATTATGAGGACAAGGTTTCGAAAGTCGGCGCCAACATGGTGTCAGGCAAACTGGCCGATTTGACGCCGGGCAGCTACAACATCATCCTCGGCGCGGAGCTGGCCAATTATCTCGGCGTGATGGTCGGCGACAAGATCACCGTGATCAGCCCGCAGATCAATTCGACGCCGGCCGGCATTTTGCCGCGCATGCGCCGCTTCACCGTGTCCGGCATCTTCAAGGTCGGCATGTACGAATACGACCGCAACATGGCGCTGATCCATATCGACGACGCGGGCAAGCTGTACCGGATGGATGCGGCCGTTTCCGGCCTGCGCATCAAACTCGATGAAATCTTCAATGCGCCGCGCATCACCCGAGACCTGGCCTCGCAATTTTACGGCGAATATACGGTCAGCGACTGGACGCAGGCGCACAGCAACTTCTTCCGCGCGGTGCAGACCGAAAAGCGGGTGATGTTCATCATCTTATTGCTGATCGTCGCGGTCGCGGCGTTCAACATCGTGTCGACGCTGGTCATGGTGGTCACCGACAAGCGCGGCGACATCGCGATTCTGAAAACCCAGGGCCTGACCTCGCGCTCGGTGATGGGCATCTTCATCGTGCTCGGCACCATCATCGGCGTGACCGGCACGGTGATCGGAACGATCGGCGGCATCACGCTGGCCTTGAATGCAAGTTCGATCGTCAGGAAGATCGAAACCTTCTTCCAGGTCAATTTCCTGCCGGCCGATGTGTATTACATCAGCGAACTGCCGTCCAAACTGGTCGCAACCGACGTTTATTCGATCGCCGGCATGGCCTTCTTGCTGTCCCTCTTGGCCACGCTGTATCCTGCCTGGCAGGCCGCCAAAGTCAACCCTGCCGAAGTCTTACGCTATGAATAACATGAACATCTTAGAATGCCGGCAATTGACCAAGCGCTATACCCAGGGCGAACTGGACGTCGAAGTCCTGAAAGGCGTCGATTTGACGATCGGCGTCGGCGAACGCGTCGCGATCATGGGCGCCTCGGGCTCCGGCAAAAGCACCTTGCTGCACCTGCTCGGCGGGCTTGAAAAACCCAGCAGCGGCCAGGTCGTGCTGGACAACGTCGATATCAGTAAAATCAATTCGTCAAAGCTCGCCAAACTCAGAAACCGCGCGCTCGGCTTCATCTACCAGTCGCACCATTTGCTCGGCGAATTTACCGTGCTCGAAAATGTCGCGATGCCGCAGTTGATTGCAGGCAAAACGGTCAAGGAAGCGCGCCATAATGCGGAAGAACTGATCAAGCGCGTCGGCCTCGGCCACCGGATAGAGCACAAGCCGGGGGAACTCTCCGGCGGCGAAAGACAGCGCGCCGCGGTCGCGCGGGCCTTGATCAACAAGCCTGCACTCGTGCTGGCGGACGAGCCGACCGGCAATCTGGACAGCAAGACCGCCCATCAGGTTTACGAATTGATGCTGGAATTGAATCGGGAAATGAACGTCAGTTTCCTGGTCGTCACCCACGACCATGAACTGGCGTCGAGAATCGGCAAGGTGCTGCATATGGAAGACGGCGTGATCGTTTATTGAAACGATCACGCGCGCCTGCGCTAATCTCCTCGGGCAGTTCCGTAGGCCGGATAAGCGTAGCGCATCCGGCAGCCATGCGGTGGATGCGCTATGCTTATCCGCCCGACCATTCGTTCCTTAAACCTCACGGCAGTGAAGTTCTGCATGGGAAGCAATGAGTGGAAGATATTCTGCTTCCGTATCATGAGCGCCAGAACGTGCATTGGAACGGATTGCCCTTTGCCAGCCTATGTTTCCGCTCGGCCCATTTTTTGGTGATGTACGCCCGCCAAAAATACTGAATGCCGAAATAGCCGGCGGACGAGCACAAAACTCCCAGTATCAAGCACCCCAGCAAAAACGGCTGCCAGACATCGCCCAATTCGGACAACATATTACCGACCGAAAATTCGGCGCTTTGTTCGGTGACCGGGCCATTGGTAAACAACAGCCCGACGCGATAGGCGAAATAGAACAGCGGCGGCATCGTGACCGGATTGGTCAGCCAGACCAGCGCCACGGACAACGGAATATTGGAACGAAAATAGATCGCTCCGATTGCGGCAAACACCATCTGCATCGGCAGCGGTATCCACGCGCAGAACAAACCGACCGCAAAGGCCTTCGCGACCGAATGCCGGTTAAAATGCCAAAGATTCGGCTCGTGCAGGCTGTCGCCCAAAAACTGCAAATGCTTGTGGTGCTTGATCACCTCCGGATCGGGAACCAGCTTGTCCATAAGCCGTTTTACCAATTGTTTTGCCATAATGCTTATAATTCTGTTGATGTCTTATAAACTCCCGCGCGGAAAGGCGTTCCCGGCAGGCTTGGCCTAAGTGTAACAGTTTTTCGGATGCGCTAAAAAAATATTGCGGACGGCCTTATGATCACTGCGGCGCTCTGCTTTTTGACCGGCATCGTGCTGGTTCAGCAATTGCCCGACCTGCCCCAGCCGGGCTATTTATTGTTCCTTGGAGCCGCTCTGGGTCTTTCGATCTGGCGGCGCCGCTGGGGTGCGACGTTATTGCTGCTGGGCATGGCCTGGGCGATCGTGTTTGCGCTGATAAGGCTGGATGACCGGCTGCCCGCGCATCTGGAAGGCCATGACATCCAGGCCACCGGCCGTATCATCGGTTTGCCGCTGGCAGAGGATAAAAGCGTCCGCTTCGACTTTGCGCCGACCCAAGCCGATCCCCGCTTGCCGTCACGGCTACGTTTGACCTGGTACCAAGCGGAAGCCGTGGTCAAGGCAGGGCAAAGCTGGCGTTTCACGGTTAAATTGAAACGGCCGCACGGCACGGCCAATCCGGGCGGCTTCGATTACGAGCGCTGGCTGTTTAGCGAAGGCATCGGCGCCACCGGCTATATCCGCAGTGCCCCGCCTCCGGAGTTGATTAAAGAAGCCGCTGACGCCGATATCGCGGGCCTCAGGCAAACGCTTGCGGACCGGCTTTCAGGATTGGCCGCGAATGCAACCAGCCTCGCGCTGATCCGGGCGTTGACGCTAGGCGACGGCAGCCAAATTACCCAGGCCCAATGGGATGTGTTCAGAAAGACCGGCACGACGCACCTGATCGTAATTTCCGGTTCGCATATCGGCCTGATCGCAGGCTTCGTCTATTTTCTGGCGCTCAAAGGCTGGGCCCGAATCGGCCTGCTCCGCTGGTCGCCGCCTCGGGTTGCCGCGATCATCGCGCTGCTCGCGGCGGTATTTTATGCGTTTCTGGCCGGTTTTGCGGTGCCGACGCGCCGCGCGGTGATCATGCTGGCGATCGCGATGAGCGCGGTGATCTGGCAGAGAAATACCCGGCCCTTTAACACCCTGGCCGCCGCGTTACTCGCGGTGCTGGTCGCCGATCCCCTGGCCGTATTATCGGCAGGCTTCTGGCTGTCTTTCTTTGCGGTCGGCCTGATCCTCTTCGCGATTGCAGGGCGGCTCGAAAAACCGAACCTTTTGATTGGCGCGCTCAAACTGCATGGGGTCACCTCACTCGGTCTCGCCCCCTTCCTGCTGTTTTTCTTTCAACAAGTCTCTTTGATCGCGCCGCTGGCGAATCTGATCGCCGTACCGGTCATCAGCGTGATCGTCCTGCCTTTGTCGCTGCTCGCCCTGCTGCTCCTGCCGCTGTCATCGGCCGCCGCAAGCCTATTGCTACTGCCGGCCGACTACGCCTTGCAGGGCCTGATGTGGCTGCTGATAAAGATGGCAGAGATTCCGGCCGCGACGATCAATCATCCAGCGCCGTCTTACTGGACGCTGCTCGCGGCGATACCCGGCGCCTTGCTCCTGCTTGCGCCGTTCGGCACGCCATCGCGCTGGCTCGGCGGCGTGATGCTGCTGCCCTTGATATTCGTTGTCGCCGACCGGCCCGAACCCGGCGAAATCAGAATGGCCTTGCTCGATGTCGGCCAGGGCCTTGCGGTCAGCATACAAACCGCCGATCACTGGCTGGTGTACGATACCGGAGCGCAATTTTCGGCCGCAAGCGATATGGGCCGCAACGTGGTGTTACCTTATCTCCATGCCGAAGGCGCGGAAAAGATCGACACGCTGATCGTCAGCCATGGCGATAACGATCATATCGGAGGCGCTCGTTCTATTCTGAACGCTTTGCCGGTAGCCCGGCTCCTGACCAGCGCGCCGGACAGCCTGAAGGCGCATGCACCTTCACTCTGCAAGGCAGGACAAACGTGGCAATGGGATCAGGTTGATTTTACGATATTGGCGCCCGATCAACTCGACCCGGCGACGGACAACAATAATTCCTGCGTATTGAAGATTCAGTCTGTTCACGGTGCGATCCTGCTGACCGGAGACATCGAAGCGCCCGCCGAAACCCGGCTGGTCGGTCGCTATGGCCAAGGCCTGCGCGCCGATATTCTGGTCGCGCCGCATCACGGCAGCAAGACCTCGTCGACGCGGGCTTTTCTGGAGGCGGTACAGCCCCGCTATGTGCTGATTCCCTCAGGCTACCGGAATCAGTTCGGCCATCCGCATCCGAGCGTGCTCGCGCGCTACCGGGACCTCAAAGCCCGATGGCTGACCAGCGCCGACAGTGGCGCGATCCTGGTCAACCTGGGCGAACAGCGGATGACCATAGCAGCCTACCGGGAGCTGGACAAAAAATATTGGCGCGCGAGCGATGCGTCAGCCTCGCCGCCTAATCTACTGCCTGAGTTGTCTGAGCACGTCCCAAAGTGAGCGCACATTCGATTTGGGATCGGACAATAATGCGGTAATCGCGAGTTCTTCCAGCGACGCGCACAACGATACGATGGCCGCCATGCGCAGCGGCCAGACCGGACCGCCTAAAATCAAAATGAACAAGGAAACGCCGACCGATGCCGCGGCCAGCTTGACCAGCCAGGTATGGTAACTGGTGAGTAGTCCGAACTTGATCATGCCGGCCACGGGCGGCGCAAGACAGCTGCCGACAATCAAAACGACAGATAACAGTTCGCGCATGACCAGCTCGGGCCATAGCCAGTAACTGCAAATCGCGATCGTCATATAAGTCAGCAAATCGGCAAAGCTGTCGAGCGTGGCGCCGAATTCGGTCACCTGCCCGGTTAGACGGGCGGCCAGCCCATCCAGCACGTCGCTTAAAAAAACCAGCGCCAATAAAACCATGAAGGCCTGTTCATCGCCCAGCCAGGCAAAGCCCAACAAACCGGGTGCCGCGACGAAGCGGAAACTGGTCAGCAGATTGGGCAGGGTCAGTAGGGACTTAAAAAAAGGAGTTTGACTGTTCATAATGTAAACGTCGCTGCCAGCGGCGCATGGTCGGATAACTTGCGCCAGGGAGAGCCAGCCAGACGTTCGCAGCCGACCGGCGTCAGCCCGCGAAAATAAATCCGGTCCATCTGCAAAATCGGCATCCAGCTGGGAAAGGTACGCGCATAGTTGCCATGGGTGAGATGAAAAACCTCCCGCAGCCCCAAATGCTGTTGAAAATGCCGCTCCGCCTGGCTTAGCCAGTCATTGAAATCGCCGGCGACGATCAACGGCGCGTGATGCGGCACATGCTGATCGATGCGCTCGCTCAGGCGATCGAGCTGGGCGCGCCGCTCCTTGGCGGTCAGGCCGAAATGGATGCAGACGATATGCACGTCGGTATCGGTGTCTGGCATTTGAATCACACCGTGCAATAGGCTGCGGCTGGCCCAGGGAAACGGCGAGACATTGATGTTCTCCCAACTGACAAAGGGAAAACGGCTCAAGATCGCGTTGCCGTGATGCCCGGTGTGGTACACCGCATTTTTGCCGTAGATATAAAACGGCCAGATCCCTTCGGCGATAAACTCGAATTGCGAAAGCTCGGGCCAGTTTTCGACTTCCTTGGCATGCCGATGATGCTCGCCCTGCATTTCCTGCAGAAACAGCAAATCGGCCCCCGCCTCGGCCAGCGCCTCTTTCATCTGATGCAAGACGAAACGCCGGTTACCGGGGTTAAATCCCTTATGAATGTTATAGGTTAAGACCTTCAGACCCGGTTTTTTCATAATGCTCCGCACTAAATAAAGAACTAAGGCTGTTTACGCAAATGCCATTTGTACAACAGAGGCGACGACCATGACTCGATCAGATAAAAGACGCCGACCAGGAAGGCGATTTCAAGCCACCCTATGCCCAGTTGCGATTTGACCAACACGAGCGGTAACAGCGATTCGAGCGGCGTATCGAGACCGCGAAAATGACTGCCTTCCTCCCGTCCCAACCGTCTTTTGCAAAAGCTGGCAAGCAAATCGCCCGCCATCGCGCCGACCGCGAACCACATGCCGGTGGCCATACCATATCCCAAACAGTATGCGATCAAAGTCGTCGCGGCGAGCGCGGCGAATAAACCGCGCCAGGTCTTGGCCGCGCCAAAGAGCGGACGGCCATCGCCGAGCCGAAAACCGCCGTCGATGGGCTTCGCGGTGCTAGCATCGACTAAGCCGGCTAATACCGGCGCGCCGTTCGCTGCCAGCAGCAAGACAAGCCCCTTAACAACGGCGATCCAACTCAAATCGGCCGTCATGATATGACATCGTCAGTGTCGTTGGCCGGCGGAGCTATCTAAGCCACACCGACACATGCTGCCAATACACGCCTAGCATAAAACATCCTCCCATTAGACCCCACTTGCATAACCAAAAATCCATCAACGGCCGGTGATAGTGGCTCATGACGGCTTCCACTTTATTTTTCACTTGATCGTGCATATGATATTTTCTTTGCATGATAGTTCTCCTCGGGTTAAATTACTTGAAAGAACGGTAGCTCCGCATCTGGCCGACCACGACGCCCTGAATGGCGACTTGCTCCGGCCGGTAGGCCATCGCCTGCATGCCGGCATTGGCCGGCACCAGCAGCACGCTGTCCTGGGTTTGCTGAATATATTTCAATGTGGCTTCCGACTGGTCGATCAGAGCAACCACGATCTCGCCGTTGCTGGCGTAACTGCGCTGCTCGATCACCACCCAGTCGCCGTCGAAGATGCCGGCCTCGATCATCGAATCGCCCTTGATCTGCAACACGTAACACGGCTTATCGGTTTGCAGCGCCTCGGGCACCGTCATGTACTGAATATTTTCGACCGCTTCGAGCGGCCGTCCGGCGGCGATCCGCCCGACCAGCGGCAAGCTGTGTTCATTGCAGGAGCGCGAGAGGCGCTGCGGCAATTCGGTCAGCCTGACGCCGCCCTGTTTGTTGCTTTGGAAGGGTTCCACCAGACCCGCATCGATCAAGGCCGTGACATGCTTATAAAGCGATCCGCGCGAGGCCATGCCCAGCGCGGCGCACAATTCGTCCAGTGTCGGCGGATACGCAAAGTTTGCGTGATTTTCACACAAAAAATCGAAAATTTCCCGCTGCCGTCGGGTTAATGCATTCACTCGTCAGTCCCTCAAAATCGAAAGTGGCTAAAGATTATCAAAGACTCGCCAAAAAGAGAACAAAAAGAGAACAAGAGCCGAAAAAATTTAAATTACTTATTAACTATCAAAAAGATACAAAAACAATCTGATAAGCTGAAACGGCGATATTTGCGGTTTCCTCGGTTTTTTATACCGCCCCTTAAACCCCTATCCTGTAGATAGTGAAAAAACCTTCGCGAAACCGTCTCTATAGAGAAGCGGCTTTCGAGAACCCGGCTGCCGCCTCACAAGTTTGCCAACAAAGACTAATCTTTAGCCATTGACTCAACCTATACAAAAGGACGTGTAAACATGACCCAGCCATTTTCAGCCCCCACACTTCCGCTTTCGGTATTCCGCTTTCATTTTTCGGTCGAGCGGCCGATCCTCTTGCCGCCCTACCCTGGCTCCGCCTGGCGCGGCGCGTTCGGCACCGCGCTCAAAAAAACCGTCTGCATCGTCAGAAACACCCCATGCGGCGATTGTTTGCTGAAACACTCCTGCGCCTATTCCTATCTGTTTGAAACGCCGCCGCCCGGCGACGCGCTAAAAATGCGCAAATACACCGCGGCTCCGCATCCTTTCGTGCTGCAATTGCCGGAGGATACGCGCGACGGCTCGGCCTATAAGCTGCAAACGGTAGTCTTCGGCCATGGGCAGCGTTTTTTCCCTTATCTCGTGCATGCCTTGAAAACCGCCGGCGAACAAGGCCTGGGCGCCAAACGCCAGGCCTTTCTGCTCGACCATATCGAACAATTGAGCGCCACAGCGCCCCCAAAAGTCATCTATCAGCACGGCAAACTCGAACCGCTCGCCGCGCCCGCGCCGCCCGACATTCCCGGCATGCCGCCGCGAATACGCCTGACTCTCCATACGCCGATGCGGATCAAACAGGACAGCAAAAACCTGAATGGCGCGCATTTCAGTTTTGCCGCCTTTTTCGGCAATCTGCTCAGGCGGATTTCGATGCTGACCTATTTTCATACCGACACGCCGCTCGAAACCGATTTTGCCGCGTTGATGCATAAAGCCAGACAAATTGAATTTGCCGGCAAAAACCTGAACTGGTACGACTGGACGCGCTATTCCTCGCGTCAGCAAACCGAAATGCAACTGGGCGGCGTGGTCGGCACGCTGGAACTCGACCTTGAAGGACTGGAAGATTTTTGGCCCTACCTCTGGCTCGGCCAATGGACGCACGCGGGCAAGGCGACCAGCATGGGCATGGGGCGTTATAGCATCGAAAGCGCCAACGGACACGCCGGCGATGGATGAGCATAATCCGTGGGAGCGACGCCTACGTCGCGACTAACATCTCAAATCGCGACGTAGGCGTCGCTCCCACGGTATTTTTGCCACTTTGCCGAATGACTTAAAAACATCGCAAGCTTGCCAAGTGCATGTAATGACAACCGCCTCAGGCATAATCGGACTCATGGAAAAAGACGCCAATCCTCAACACATTCTGCTCTGCGTGACCGGCTTGACGCCCCAAGTCGTGACCGAAACGCTTTACGCCCTATACAGGAACGGACGCGCGATGCCCGCACAAGTGCATGTGCTGACGACGCGGGAGGGCGCGGAGCGCGCTCGGTTGACGCTGATCAACGACCATTGGCTGAACCGCTTCTACCGGGATTACCGACTTGCGGAAATCGCATTCGGCACCAGCCACATCCATATGCTGAGCGATCCGGCCGGCACCCCGTTGCAGGATATTCGCAGTCAGAAGGATAACCAGTCCATGGCCGACGGCATCACCGAAATGATTCGAACGCTGACCGCAGACCCGGATGTCGCGCTGCACGTCTCGATAGCCGGCGGCCGCAAAACGATGGGCTTTTACGCCGGCTACGCCCTGTCCTTGTACGGAAGGCCTCAGGATTGCCTGAGCCATGTATTGGTCTCGCCCGACTACGAATCGCATCCGCAGTTTTATTATCCGACGCCCTACTCGCAGATCATCTACGGCAACGATCCGAGCCGTAAACCGCTGGACACGCAAAACGCCGACGTGATGCTCGCCGACATCCCATTCGTGCGCCTGCGCCACGGCCTCGACGACGCGCTTTTGCAAGGCAAGAGCAGCTTCAGCCAAACCGTCGCCAAGGCCCAGCAAGCGCTGAATCCTTCCAGCCTGATCATCGACTTGCAGCATCGTCGTCTGATCGCACAGGATCAGGCGATCGTCTTACCGCCGGCAGATCTTGCCTTCTATTGCTGGCTGCTGAAAAGGCAACTTTCCGCACAAGCCGAGCCGACCTGCCCCAACGATGGCGCGCCGGAAAGCGCATACGCCAGAGGCTATCTGTATGAATATCAGCGCATTAACGGAGAAATGCGCGTCGCCGACCGAACCGAGCAGGCATTGCAGGACGGCATGAGCAAAGCGTTTTTCCTGCAACGAATATCAAGAATCAACCAAAAACTGAAGCAAACTTTGACAGTCGCGGCCTCGGCTTATTTAATAACGGCCATAGGCAGGCGCCCGCACACGCGTTATCGCATCAATCTGAGCAATGAGCGGATCCATTTGATCCCAGGAGACCTAAAGCATGGCGATTAACCCCTTGCTGGAACAATCCAGCCGTATCGCATTGGCGGCGTTTTTGCATAATCTCGGCAAATTTGCCGAACGGGCCAGACTTCCGGTCGACCCGGAGGTGCTGGATGCGAACAAGCAACTGTATTGCCCGCATCGCAAAAACCACGTCGACGACAGAGGCTGGTTCACCCACGTCCACGCGGCCTATACCGGTTTGGCGATGGATGCGATCGAAGATTTTTTGCCCGATCTGACGGGAACGGATTTTGCGCCGTTCGGTTCATGGAAAACCCAGGACGCCGATGATTCGTTCATCAACGCGGCCGCGATGCACCATAAGCCGAAAACCTTTCTGCAATGGGTGATCGCCACCGCCGACCGGGTCGCTTCAGGTTTCGATCGGGAAGAATTCGAGCAATACAACGCCGCGGACGAAGGCACCGCAACCGGGAAAAACCACTACACCGCGCGCCAATTGCCTCTGTTCGAGCAGATACGACTGCATGGCGAAGCGCCGCAAGCCTACGCATACCGTTACCCGCTCAAACCGTTATCGCCAAACAGCATTTTTCCGGTCAAGGCGGCGGGATACGAAAGCAACGACAACGCGGCCGCGCAGCAAGAATACAACGACCTGTGGCAGGGCTTCACCGCGGCGCTCAGGCAGATGCCGAAAGCGCACCGCGCCAACGGGTCTTTATGGCTCGATCATTTCGAAACGCTCTGGGGCGTCTATACCCAGGCGATCCCTGCCGCGACCGCTTTCAATGTCCGCCCCGACGTGTCGCTGTACGACCATTCCCGCGTCACCGCGGCGCTGGCGACGGCTTTGTGGCGCTATCATCAAGAGCGCGGCGAAACCGGAGAGAGCGCCGCCGAAGCGCTGAAAGATCCGCAAAAAAGCTGGAGCGAAAACAAATTCCTGCTGATTCAGGGCGATTTTTTCGGCATTCAGGACTTCATCTTCGCCAGCGACGGCGAAACCGGCAAACGCGCGGCCAAACTGCTGCGCGGACGTTCGTTTTATGTATCGCTGCTGGCCGAATGCGCGGCGCTGAAAGTGCTCGATACGCTGGATTTGCCGTCCACCAGCCAGGTGATCAACGCGGCCGGCAAATTCATGATCGTCGCCCACGACACCCCGGCGACGCGGGAAAAACTGCAACAGGTGCAAAACACACTCGACGCCTGGTTTTTAGAACACAGCTTCGGGCAAGCCGGCGTCGGCCTCGCCTGGACCGAAGCCAGCTGCAATGATTTCCGCCGCGGCAAAAACGGTCAAGACAGTCCCTACCGGCAACTGATCGACAAATTGATAAGACAAATGGAGATCATCAAAAACCGGCGTTTCGATCTCTGCGCAAAATCCGCCGAGGCCATCGTCTTCAACGGTTTCCTCGACCGTTTCGACAACACCAAGGGCGTCTGCAAGATCGACGGCCGTTCGCCGGCGACCGAAGCCTTCGAAGAGGATTATATCTGTCGACTCGCCAAAGACCAGATGGACATCGGCGCCTGGCTGGTCAACCCGGCTAAGCAGCGCATCCTGATTAGCCGCGAAACATTGACCCTCGGCAGCGAAGTCAAAATTCCGATCTTCGGCTATCACGTCGGCTTCGTCGAAAATGAAGACCGGCAAGGCAAATTCGGCGAACAAGCCAGAAACGGCAACTTACTCCGGGCCTGGGATTTTTCCTTGCCTGATACCGATCCAGACCGAGCGCTTTGGAACGGCTACGCGCGCCGCCACATCAACGCCTATGTGTCGCTGGCCGATGAACGGGACATACAGGAAGAACTTTTGGGCAAGTACATCGGCATCGAAGAACCGCTCGAACTGGATGCCGTCAAAACGTTGAACCATCTCGCCTGCAGCGATCGGAAACTCGCCCCCGAACGGCAGGACAAATGGCTCGGCATCAGCGCGCTGTCCACCCTGAAAGGCGACGTCGACAATCTCGGCCAGATCTTCGAAAAAGGACTCGGCAACGACATCAGCTTCAGCAAAACCGCCGCCCTGTCCCGGCAAATGAATGCATTTTTCACCGTTTACCTGCCCTGGCTCTGCCGAAACGAATTTCAGGACAGCTACACCGTCTTCGCCGGCGGCGACGATTTTTTCCTGATCGGGCCCTGGCTGTCGCAAATCAAGCTGGCCGGCAAAATGCGGCAAGCTTTCCAAAGCTATGTCGCAAACAATCAGGAGGTACACTTTTCCGCAGGCATCTGCACGACCAAGCCGGGCCTTCCGATCACGCAACTGGGCGACCTGGCCGAAGATGCGCTGGAAGCGGCCAAGGGGCATAATCCCAAAAACCAAAAGCCGGCTCCGAAAAATGCGGTGACCTGTTTCAATCAACACATTGGATGGGACGAGTTTGCGGAATTGACCGGTCAGCGCCAACAGAACCTGCTCCGGCTCAGCGAGGACAACGGCTTAAGCACCGGCTATGTTTACGGCCTGCTGAACCTGATCGAGATGGCCGAAAAGGTCGAACAAAACCCTGAAAACGCCCTCTGGCACAGCTACTTTGCCTATCGCACCGCCAGGATGCTGGAACGCAAAAAGCTGGATAAAGACCAGCGTAAACAAAGGCACGCCGCACTGGCGGAAGAAATCGCCAATGCGGGAATCAAGGGGCATGGCGGTAACTATCGAGTAACCCTGTTTTGTCACTTGTACCAACAACGCGACTGACAGGAAAAATGCAAACCATCCGTGGGAGCGACGCCTACGTCGCGACTTGACGCTAATCGCGACGTAGGCGTCGCTCCCACCACAGCCTTAACGACTTGGCGATGGTATGACCCAGAGCCTAGAGACGAAACAATTTTTTTTGCATACGACCCAGGAGAATCCAATGGCGACATACCCCCCACAACGGCAAAGCCACGGCTATCGCGGCGGGCACGACGACAAGCCGGCCCACAAGCCGCTCGATACCTCGAGAATCCAGCT
The DNA here is from genome assembly GCF_000527095.1 of Methylomicrobium lacus LW14. Taxonomy (NCBI): domain Bacteria; kingdom Pseudomonadati; phylum Pseudomonadota; class Gammaproteobacteria; order Methylococcales; family Methylococcaceae; genus Methylomicrobium; species Methylomicrobium lacus. The sequence continues at coordinate 1,830,689 of NZ_AZUN01000001.1, forward strand.
CAAAGACATCAAGGCCGATCTATTCGATGTGATCGCCAGGGAAACGGCCGAAACGATCGCGGACAACAAAAACAGCAACAAGCCGACGCAATTGCGCCGTTTTTATGAAGAAATCGTGATGTGGGAAAGCAAAGCCGGCCAGCACCCGGACAAGTTTGACGAATACCTGCCGTTCATTCGGATGATCAACGCCAAAGCCGCCTATGCCCTGGGCAGAAAATTGGTCGACGACAACTATGTCAAACTGATCAGTGACGGCCTGCAACAGGTTGACAGCCTGAAGACCTTGCGCCACTTCAAACTGTTCATGGAAGCCTTCATGGGCTTTTACAAAGAAAAAAGACCCAAAGACTAACGGAGATTCGCGATGCAACTGACTCATATCCAAAAACTGACCGGCCAGATCGAACTGCTCAGCGGCCTGCACATCGGCAGCGGCAACACCGAAATCCACATCGGCGGCACCGACAATCCGGTCATCAAGAACCCGATCACCCAGGAACCCTATATCCCCGGCTCCAGCATCAAAGGCAAAATACGCAGTTTGCTGGAGTGGCATCTGGGCGTGGTCGGCCATACCGACGGCCAACCCTTGAGCTTCAGGCACCTGAAAAAATTGGACGGCAACGTGCTGGATAAAGCCAAGGCCTTGATCAAGCTGTTCGGCGGCGCGCCCGATGGCGAGATCGACGAGACCTTGGTGAAAGAAATCGGCCCCACCCGCCTGTCATTCTGGGATTGCTCGCTGGACCCTCAATGGGTGAAAGAAATGGATGCCAAAAACCTGCTGCTGACCGAAACCAAAATGGAAAACATGATCGACCGCATCCGCGGCACCGCCGAGCATCCCCGCAACACCGAGCGCGTGCCGGCCTCGGCCAAGTTCGACTTCAAACTGACGATCCGCGTGCATGACCACGAAGACCTGACCGACACGATCCTGGTCGGCCTCAAGCTACTCGAACTGACCGGCCTCGGCGGCTCCGGCTCGCGCGGCTACGGCAAAATCGCCTTTAGAGACTTGCGGCTCGACGGCCAGGACATCCAGGCGAAACTCGATCGGCTCAACCTGCAAGAGGCGGCGTGATGCAGAGCTTTTGTGCGTCGCTGACGCCTTTGTCGGCCTTCGCCACGCCGCTGAAGGGCGATACGCTGTTCGGCCAACTCTGCTGGGCGATTCGCAACCGCTTCGGCGAGACCCGGCTGATCGAATTGCTGAACGGTTACACCGAAGACAGGCCGTTCGCGGTGATTTCCGACGCCTTTCCGGAAGGCTACTGGCCGTTGCCGAAACTGCCGGGCAGCTTTTATGCTCTGCCGGAAGACAAGGATCGCAAGGCCGTCAAGAAGCGCGCCTGGCTGCCGGAAGCCGCCTTCGACAAGCCGCTCGCCGACTGGCTGCAACAATCCGTCGCCGCCTCCACCATCGCCGCGCAGCAAGCCGTGGGAGCGACGCCTTTATGCCCTTCAGGGTGCACGTCGCGACTAACAACGCTCAGCGAAAAACACCCCCAGCCCCACAACACCATCAACCGCCAGACGAATACGACCGGCGCCAACGGCTTCGCGCCCTACAGCGTCGAGCAGGAATGGTTCATTCCGGGTTTACGCTGGACGCTGCGCCTGCTGCTGGATACGGATCGATTGAGCGCGGAAGACTGCCGGCGGTGCCTCACCGACATCGGCGACTTCGGTTTCGGCAAGGACGCCAGCATCGGCCTCGGCAAATTCGAGATTGCGGATTTCCAGACAGCCCCCTTGCCGGCGCAAAACGGCGCCGACGCCTGCCTGACGCTCGCGCCGTGCGCGCCGCAAGGCCTGGGTTACGACAGCCGGCGCAGTTACTATCAAGTGTTTACCCGCTTCGGCCGGCACGGCGACATCGCCGTGCACCAGCAAGGCAAGCCCTTTAAAAATCCGGTGTTGCTGGCGCAAACCGGCGGCGTTTTTGCCGTCAGCCCGCCGGCGCGCGGCTTTATCGGGCAAGGCATCGGCGGCGAAAAGCAATTGTCCAAAACCCTGGACGCCACGGTGCAGCAAGGCTACGCGCCGGTGCTGCCGATCGCGGCGCATTTTTGAGGGAAGTCATGAGTTTTTTAAAACACTACACGCTGAAATACACGCCGCTGTCGCCCATCCATATCGGCACCGGCGACAGCTACGAACCGACCAATTATGTGATCGACGACGACACTCTGTACGAATTCGACACCGGCGCCGCGGTCACCGCGCTGACCGAAAATGACCGGGCGCAACTGTCCAAAATCGTGTCGGCAAGACCGGACACACAAATGCTCAAGGCCGTGCAGAAATTCTTCTACGACCGCCGCGAAGCGTTAAAGCCGTGGGCGGTCAACGCGATTCCGGTGCTGGATGGGGTTGCCAGGCTTTATGAAGACCGGGTCGGTAAGTCCGCCAATCGCGAGGCCGACGGCAAACAGGTGATCAACCGGCTCGAAATCGACCGCACCGCCTACAATCCGATCAATCGCCAGCCGGTGCTCTTCGGCTCCTCGGTCAAAGGCGCGATACGGACCGCGTTGCTGGATAAAATCAATGCCGGCGCCCGCGCCCGTCCGAACGAGCGCAAAGGCCTGCATGAATTTCAGGGGCGCTTGCTGAAATACCGAGATCCCGAGCGCGGCAGATTGCAGTTGGAACTCGACCCCCTCCGGCTGATCAGTTTCTCGGACGCGATTTGGCAGCAGGAGCCCAATCTCCCGACTTCGCAGGTGTTTTTGGCGGTCAATCGCAAAAAATCCCCGGTCGTCAATCAAGAAGGCAAGTTACGCCAGGCGATGGGCGAAAACCTCTACCAGATTCTGGAGTGCGTGCCGGCCTGTTATGCCCGCACCTTTACCGGCCAGCTCACCCTTCAGTCCGTCGGCTCCGATAATCACCGCGCATTGCCGGCAGCCGAACTGCGTTTTACGGCCGAAGAGATAGCCCAGACCTGCAATCTTTTTTATCTCCCTATTCTGACCGCGGAACGCAAACTGATGCAGGAAAGAAATTATCTGCATAGCGGCTGGAATCAAACCATCACCGATATATTGGCCTTGAATCAGGACAAACTTAAAACGGGCAAAGCCTTCATGCTGCGTGTCGGCCGGCATTCCGGCGCGGATTCGGTCACCGTCAGCGGCGCGCGCAACGGCAACATCAAAATCATCAAAGGCAAAGGCCAGCAGCCCGAATATGCCGATTCGCCCAAGACCCTCTGGCTGGCCGCCCAAACCAAGGAGCAGCGCACCGACCTCTTGCCTTTCGGCTGGGTGTTGGTCGAAATCGAGCCCGGCGCATCGACCGCAAAGGCATGGCCCGAACTCACCGAACTCTGCGCCAGTCAACAGCACGACGCCCGGCGCTGGGCCGAAAAGCAGGCCAAACAAAAGGCCGAACTTCAAGAAAAACGCCGCGAAACCGAACAACGCCGCGAACGCGAGGAAACCGAACGCCGCCGGCAAGCGGAACTTGCGGCGCAAGCCGAACAGGAGCGCCAGGCAAAGGAAGAGGCAAACCGTCAACGGCTGCAATCGATGACGCCCGAACAACTGCAAATCGATGGCCTAAAGCAAAAGCTGCAAGAAAAACAGGCCGTCAACGCCCGCGAACAGATCGGCGGTCCGCTTTACAGCGAATTGCGCGAACTGATCGGCGGCGCTGCGGCTTGGCCGGCCGAAGACAAAGCCGAATTACACCATGTCGGCAAAGACATCCTGAAATTCATCGGCGCGGAAGGCAATAAAAAGGCCAAGGAATTGTTGAAGACCTTACAATGACATCTTTTGGAAAATCTGGTGACGACCTGCAACCATCCTTTCTCTAGTCGCGACGTGGGCGTCGCTCCCACCGGCTCCACACTTGTGGAAGCGACGCCCACGTCGCGACTAAAAAAACCAAAACCCGACCCGCATAGCCAATCGCTGCGCAAAGGTAGGCGTTCCATACCCAATCAAATCTATCTGATCACGACGACCACGCAAGATCGTGTGACGGTGTTCAGCGATTTTTATGCGGCACGGGCACTGATCTGCCTATTACACACAGACCCCGAAGCCAAGACCCTTGCCTTTGTCGTGATGCCGGATCACCTGCACTGGCTGATGCAATTGGGGCAAATCCGCCCGCTCAGTCAGGTCGTCGCAAGCCTCAAAACGCTTTCCGCCAAAAAAATCGGCAAACCGCTTTGGCAGGAAGGTTATCATGATCACGCCTTGCGCCAGGAAGAAGATTTACGGGCAGTCGCGCGCTATATCGTGGCCAATCCGCTGCGCGCCGGCTTGGTCACCCGAATCGGCGATTATCCGCATTGGGATTCGATATGGCTTTGAGAGCTTCAACATTAATCAACGCCGTGGGAGCGACGCCCACGTCGCGATTAAAAACAGGCTTCAGTCGCGACGTAGGCGTCGCTCCCACCCCACCCAACTTGATTATTGACTCACATGACCACCTACTTCGTCTCCCGCCACCCCGGCGCGATCGACTGGTCCCGGCGCCTGGGCATCCAGGTCGACCGGCAGCTCGATCACCTGGACATCGACCGCATCACCCCCGGCGATGTCGTGATCGGCAGCCTGCCGGTCAATCTGGCCGGCGCGGTCTGCGCCAGGAACGCCCGCTACATTCATCTGACGCTGGACCTGCCCTTCGATGCGCGCGGCGTCGAACTGGACGCGGAAGACATGCAGCGCTTCGGCGCCAAACTCGAAGAATATCGGATCACCAGGGTAACGGCATGACTGCAAACCTCTTCGGCTGGAGCGACCAAGCCTGGCAAACGCTCGACCAATTCGGCATCCTGTTCGGCGATCTGATGCTGCTCACCTCGATCGGCGGCCTCGTGTACGGCCTCTATAAACGCAACGACATCCGCCAGTGGCTGACCCGCAACCGCTTTCCCAGCATCGGCGGCCGTCCCGAACTGAGCCGCTGGCAAGGTCTGATCTTTACGGTCAGCCGCGCCAACGTGCCGGCCTGGGTCATCGGCCAGGTGCATCCCGAAGCCGTCGGCCTGCTGCTGACCTACTCCAGCCAGGGCGAAGGCGAACAGATCAAGGCGCAGGCGCGGCAAATAGGCATAAACGTCATCAGCCGCCACATCGACAACCCCGACGACCCGGCCGAAGTCAAACAAAAAACCGCCGAAATCGTGCGCGCGATGCAGGCGGACGGCATCGATCCCATCGCGGTCGATGTGACCGGCGGCAAAACCCCGATGAGCCTCGGCGCCTTCATGGCCGCCGAAGAAGCCTCGATCGACACCCTCTACGTGACCGCCGCCTACAAAGACAGCAAACTCGACATGGCCACGGCCAGCATCATCGCGATCTCGCAAGCCGGAGTGCGCGGATGAAAGTTCCCGTCCACCTGATCCTGATCTCCGCCCAGGCAGTCCCGAACATCACCCCCTTGCTGGACGACGCCTTCAAGCCCGGCAAGGTGATCATGCTGGTCAGCCGCGACATGCAGACGCGCGCGGACTGGCTGGAAGCGGTGATCGAAAAACGCGGCATCGACGCCCAACGCTGGTTGATCGACGATCCCTGGGACATCGAACACATCCAAAGCCGCGTGATCGACCTGCTCGGCGCCCAGGCGGAACAGGCCATTGCGCTGAACGCCACCGGCGGCACCAAGCCAATGAGCATCGCCGCCTATGAAATTTTTCGCGAATTCGGCTACCCGATCTTTTACGTCCACCCCGAACAAGACCGCATCATCTGGATGTATCCGCCCCAACAGCCGAGCCAGGCGCTCGCCGACCGCATCAAACTGCCGGAATTCTTCCAGGCCTACGGCGCGACCGTGACCGGTCAAGGCGGCAAACTCGGCGTTCCCCCGGCCTACCGCGCGTTAACCGAAGACATCATCAGCCGCATCGACCAGTATGAAAAAGCCCTGGGCACGTTAAACTTTAGGGCGGCCAGGGCCGAACGCAGCCTTGCGACCGAATTGAACGATTACGAAATGCGCAATGACGACTTGCTGCAATTGATCGAGCTGTTCGAGAGCGCGGGCCTGCTCGCGCTGGAAAAAAACAGACTGACATTTCGGGACGAAGACGCGCGCTTTTTCGTCAACGGCGGCTGGCTGGAGCAGCATGTTTACGGCCAGTGTCTGAACTTGAAAAAATCGGCCGGCATCCAGGACATCGGCCGCAGTATAGAGGTGGAACGGCTGCATAAAAACCAGCCGGTCAGGAATGAAATCGACGTCGCCTTGCTGAAAGACAACCGGCTCTACCTGATCGAGTGCAAGACCAAGGTCTTCAACGGCAATCATGCCGTGCACAGCGAAGGCGCGCAGACGCTCTACAAACTGGATACCTTGAAAGACCTGCTGGGCGGTTTGCAAGCCCGCGCGATGCTGATAAGCTTTACCCAACCCAAGAAACACGACTTGCAACGCGCCGGCGATCTCGGCATCGCGGTTTGCAGCCATCGCGACCTGCTAAACCTGAAAGAAAAACTGAGGGCCTGGATAAGATGACACCAATTAACTTTTCGAACGTGCAAAATTGCCCCAACCCCACTGCCAACCCATTGATTATAAAAGGAGGAAAACACCGAGCTATTTAAAACACTGACCTTATAAAGAAGGGATTAAGACTCGTCTGGCGTTTCGGTTTTCTTTTCGTTCGCCTATTTAAAACACTGACCTTATAAAGAAGGGATTAAGACGTTCAGCAAAAGGTCCGCTTGCTTTGCTTGCTCAATTTAAAACACTGACCTTATAAAGAAGGGATTAAGACGGTACGACCCTCGGTTGACTCTCTTGTGCATGTATTTAAAACACTGACCTTATAAAGAAGGGATTAAGACGATTGCATGGCAGCAGACATTGCACTGACTTCAATTTAAAACACTGACCTTATAAAGAAGGGATTAAGACGGGTTTCTTTTTTAGTTGCCATGTTTTTCACCATTTAAAACACTGACCTTATAAAGAAGGGATTAAGACGAAGCCGAACGACTTCATGACGACTGGCAGTTCTATTTAAAACACTGACCTTATAAAGAAGGGATTAAGACTTGCCGTCAAGATTGGCTTCAGCCACAAGGCCGATTTAAAACACTGACCTTATAAAGAAGGGATTAAGACGCTGCTACATCGCCAGAACCCTGCACCTTGAATGATTTAAAACACTGACCTTATAAAGAAGGGATTAAGACACTCCTGGAAAGCCAATGCCAGCAGGGACACCAATTTAAAACACTGACCTTATAAAGAAGGGATTAAGACTCACCTACTTTGATCAGGTCTTCTTTGCTGGCGTATTTAAAACACTGACCTTATAAAGAAGGGATTAAGACCTTGCCAGTCATGGCAAGCACCTTGCCATCAAGATTTAAAACACTGACCTTATAAAGAAGGGATTAAGACGTCCTGTTCAGCGTCGAGGACCAACACCCCGACTTATTTAAAACACTGACCTTATAAAGAAGGGATTAAGACCAAGTCTGACATGTCAGACTTGTGATCAGTCGGTATTTAAAACACTGACCTTATAAAGAAGGGATTAAGACCTTATATAAGGTTAATGAATTATTGGCTATCTTTATTTAAAACACTGACCTTATAAAGAAGGGATTAAGACCGCACGGGCGTTGTTTGGGGTATGAGACATATCAATTTAAAACACTGACCTTATAAAGAAGGGATTAAGACCAAGCGGGTCTGGCGTACCGACAATGGTAGTGCCATTTAAAACACTGACCTTATAAAGAAGGGATTAAGACCGACGGCGGTGATAACTCCGAATGATGTAAAATTTAAAACACTGACCTTATAAAGAAGGGATTAAGACACTGCAAACTCGACAGATTCGCCAGGGTTCAGATTTAAAACACTGACCTTATAAAGAAGGGATTAAGACAGGGATTTACAACGGCGGCGCGTGACGCGCCTTGTATTTAAAACACTGACCTTATAAAGAACCACCCTAACGGGTTGACAAGCTTGTCAACCCTGCAATTCGGCGGCTCCATGCGTATGCTGTACGCATGAGCAAACGCCAACTTTACATCGCCGCTTACGACATCCGGGACCCCAAGCGTCTACGCAAAACGCTGCGGGTGATTCGCGCCTATGCGTCCGGCGGCCAGAAATCGGTCTATGAATGTTTTTTGAGCAAAAGCGAAAAGGCCGCCTTGCTATCCGAAGTCAGCGATGTGATCGACACCGACGAAGACCGTTTTTTTCTGCTCAGGCTCGATCCGCGCAGCAAAGTTTATACGCTGGGCAAGGCATTGCCGCCGCAGGACGGCGCTTTTTATTACGTTGGCTAAGACATCGATGTCGTGTCCATCGCCACGGTAAACGAAAGCACCGGTGGGAGCGACGCCTACGTCGCGACTCGAGGCTTTAATCGCGACGTGGGCGTCGCTCCCACCACCATAGGTTTTGAACGAGGAGACACTATGTACACATTGTATTTGGATAGGAAAAACCTGGCCGTCAAACTCGACGGCGGCGCGCTGGCTTTGTACGAAAACGGCGAACGGCGCGGCACGGTGCCGCTGCATTTGCTGGAAAGAGTCGTCGTCAAAGGCGGCGTGGAGGTAGAGAGCCAGGTCTTCGGCGTATTGAGCGAGCGCAAGATAGCGCTACTGTTTTTGTCGGGCCGCACCAGCCAAATCAAGGCGATGTCGTTCAATCCCTCGCATAACGACATCAACCGGCGGCTGGGCCAGCTTCGCGCTTATTTCGATGCGGATAGCCGCCTGGAGATGGCGCAAGGCCTGGTGATCGCGAAGATTCACAATCAGCGGCAGTTGCTACAGGAAGCGATGGCCGCGCGCGCCGATTTGCGCAGGCCGTTGTTTGCTTCGATCGAAACGCTGGATACGATTTTACGGAAACTGGCGGCATCGCCGGTCGCGATCGAACCCTTGCGCGGCTATGAAGGCAGCGCTTCGGCGGCTTACTTTTCGGCTTATTCGACGCTGTATCCGCCGTCACTCGAATTCGGCAAGCGCGTCAGGAGGCCGCCGACCGATCCGGTCAATGCCTGCCTGTCGCTGGGCTATACGCTGCTGCATTTCGAGGCGGTGAACGGCTGCCTGCTGACCGGGCTCGAACCATTGCTGGGTTTTTATCACGAACCCGCATTCGGCCGCGAATCGCTGGCTTGCGACTTGATCGAACCTGTCAGACCGCGGCTGGATAAAATCGTGTGGGAATTGTTCCGCGAGCGCGAGCTGGACCAAAGCCATTTCACGCTGGACAAAGGCCGCTGTGTGCTGAACAAAAACGGACGCCGGCGCTTCTTCGCGCGTTACGAGCATTTCGCGGTTCCGGTCCGGCGCTGGCTGCGTTTGCAGGGGCATAAGCTGGCTAAGACCTATCTGCAAACCGTCTGGGACAAACCGCTGTGAGGCCGTTATACATCACCGGCTCGCAGGACACCGAAGTCGATTACGAGGAGCCGACGTTGGAGGTATCGGCGCCCGGCAAAAGCCGGCTGTTATTCCCGTTGTCCAGAGTGTCGCGCATCGTGGTGCAGGGCTTGGTCGCCTGGAAAATGCCGGCGCTGTATGCCTGCGCGGAGGCCGGCATCGCGGTCGTGTTCATGGACGAGAACGGCGAGGTGCGGGGGCGCTGGCTTGGTTGCGTGCGCGACCGGCAGACCCTGGAACAGTTATACGAAGATTTTTGGCAACATGCCGACGCTCTGGAGCGCTATCAGGACTGGCTGAACGGCATGCAGCGCATGGCGGTGCGCAGCGCGGCCCGGCGGTTGGGCTTTGGCGACTGGCAGGACGCCGATGCCGTAAGCTTGCGCCGCTGGTTCGAGGCGTCGGTCGATCGCGTCTGGCGCAAAAGCATCGAGCCGTTGACTGGCTTTTTGCTGGCCGCCGTGTTGCAGGCCTTGGGCGAAGCGGGCCTGGATGCGCGCAGTGAAAACCTGCATGACGAACGCATCACGCTGGCCGACGACTGGTGCAGGATTTTATGGTGGGATTTTTACCCGGCGCTGCGAGATTGGCATGCCCGCGCCCCTGCCCCGCCCGATCATCAGGCGCTGGTCGAATTTTATGAACAACGCCGGGGCCGCACCGGGCATTTGCTGCGCGGCCTGTTGAGCAAATGGCATCAATGCCTGCTGGAGATGCGTTGATGGCCAAGCAGCGCAAAAAACTGTATCTTATCAGTTACGACATCAGCGACCCGAAACGCCTGAGCCGGACTCACCGTGTATTGAAAAAAGCCGGACTGCCGCTGCAATATTCGGTGTTTACCGCGGTATTCAGCCAAACCCGCCTGGAGCGTCTCTTGACCTCGATCGAGCATATCATCGATCCCCGCGAGGATGATATCCGCTGTTATGTGCTGCCGGCAACGGTCGATTGCAAAACCTTGGGCCGGCAGATGTTTCCCGACGATGTGCTGTTGTTTGCGGGTGGCGTTAACCAGTTGCTGGGCTAAATATCGTTTCAGCACTCCCGCACAGCCATTACCGCGAAAATCGATAGTCGAAAAAGGGTGGGAGCGACGCCTACGTCGCGACTGAAGCCTGTTTTTAATCGCGACGAGGGCGTCGCTCCCACGGACGTGCTTTTTGCGGTCGCCTCGCCTGATAAGTTAAGCCGTTGGCTGAGCGAAGCGCCGTCCTGAGCTATTTGTTGGCTTCGGCTCCGCTCAGCCAACGATACGTTTTGCAGAGAAGCGGCACGCCCTTTGCCGCGAACTTCTCCAATAAACGAATGTCGCATTGTGTGCAACTTCATAGGAAAAACAAGTTATGCCATCAGAAACCGCAGCCAAACCCAAAGGACTCCCCGGAGCAGAAATTGCCAAGGCCGCCGAGCTGGTGAATTACCAGGACGGCGCCGTCGTCAGCCGGGAAATCATCAAGAAACCGACAGGCAACGTGACGATCTTCGCTTTCGACGAAGGCGAAGGCTTGAGCGAGCACACGGCGCCGTTCGATGCGCTCGTACATGTGCTCGAAGGCGAGGCGGACATCCGCATTGCAGGCCGGCAGCATCGCTTGCAGGGCGGCGAAATGATTCTGATACCCGCGCAGCAGCCGCATAGCCTGAAGGCCTTGCAGCGGTTTAAGATGATGCTGACGATGATTCGATCCTGAACCATGGGAGAGCGCGTTATGAACACGGCTAAATTCGATACGATTGGGCAATACCTCCTCAAGCGTCTCTATGATGCGGGCGTCAAGCATATCTTCGGCGTTCCGGGAGATTATATCCTCGGCTTTTACGATCTAATGGTCAACAGCCCCGTTCAACATATCGGCACTACGCGGGAAGACACTGCCGCCTTTGCGGCGGACGCTTATGCGCGCTGCCTGGGTCTGGGGGCCATGGCAGTCACCTATGGCGTCGGGGCGCTGAATACGGTCAATGCGGTGGCGGGCGCCTATGCGGAGTCTTCGCCGGTAATCGTCATCAGCGGGGCGCCCGGCATCCGCGAGCAAAGAGAGGATCCCTTGATTCATCATCGCTTCGGCCCTTTCACGTTCCAGCGCGAAATTTTCGAACGCATTACCTGCGCAACCGAAGTGCTGAATGATCCGGTGATCGCATTTCGCCAGATAGACCGGGCCATCGCCACGGCTCGCCGCTTATGCAAGCCGGTTTACATCGAAATCCCCCGCGATCTGGTCATGGCGGAAGGCTATCCGATGCCGGACGAGGCGTTGGAGCCGTTGGAGAGCGATGAAACCGCTTTATCGGAAGCGCTCGCGGAAACCATGGAGCTGATGGCCAAGTCGGTTTCGCCGATGATCATCGCGGGCGTCGAATTGCACCGGCGCGGACTTCAGAGCGCTTTGGTCAATCTCGTCGAGCGCGCGCACCTACCGGTCGTCGCCACATTATCCGGAAAGTCGGTGATGGCCGAGCGGCACCCGGCCTATCTCGGCATTTACGAAGGCGCGATGAGTTCGGAAAATGCGCGCTACATGGTGGAGCAATCCGATTTACTGCTGATGCTGGGCGTGACGTTGAACGACATCGATACCGGCATCTATACCGCAAAACTCGATCCCCATCATATGATCCGCGCGGCTCAGAACGAGGTTGTGATCAGCTCCCACCGCTACCCTCGCGTCACCTTGTCCGATTTTTTAACGGCCTTGGTGGGTTTGGTCAAAACGCGCAGCGAAGGATTTTCATCGCCGCCGGCAGCGTATGAAGCGAGCGCCTTTCCCGAACCGAAGCGGCCGATAACGACGGCCCGCATGATAGGCCGGCTCAATCAGGCGCTGAGCCCGGAGATGATCGTGGTGTGTGACGTAGGCGACTGCCTTTTTGCCGCGATCGATCTACAGGTGCATGAACAAAGCGAATTCCTCGCCTCCTGTTACTATGCCACGATGGGTTTTGCCGTGCCGGCTGCATTGGGCGCGCAAATCGCCCGGCCTGACCATCGTTTGCTGGTGCTGGTCGGTGACGGCGCTTTTCAAATGACCGGCACCGAACTGTCAACGCACGCATACCTGGGTCTGAACCCGATCGTGGTGGTTTTTAACAATTCCGGCTACGGCACCGAACGGGGTATCCTGGAGGGTCCTTTCAATGACATCAGCAGTTGGCGTTTCGACCGGCTGGGTGAAGTTTTCGGTCCGTTGAAGGGGTACGATGCCGCTACGGAAGAAGCCTTTGAAGCCGCGCTGATCAATTCCCTGAACAATCGAACCATGCCGAGCATCATTAACGTCCATCTCTCGGCCGATGACGCTTCTTCGGCGATGAAACGCCTTGCGGAACACTTGAAATCCAGGGTGAAAGGCGGAAGCTGAGCGCTTGCCTCCGTAGTGTTTGAAGGCCTTGGGCGAGCATGGATAAAATGCGCGCGAATGTTGTGATTTTTCTTAAGAGTGGCTATGCAAATCTGGGTTGATGCGGACGCCTGTCCGAAAGCGGTTAAGGAGATTTTGTTTCGGGCTTCGGAGCGCATGGGCATGACCACTACGCTGGTTGCCAATCAATTTGTACAGACGCCGCCTTCTCGCTATATCAGGCTGTTGCAGGTTGGTTCCGGTTTCGATGTGGCCGATAACGAAATCGTCAAAAGAATGAACGCCGGCGATTTGGTGATAACCGGCGATATTCCGTTGGCGCATGAAGTGATCGGCAAAGGCGGCCATGCCATCAATCCGCGCGGCGAGCGTTACACCCATGACAATATCAAGGAGCGTTTGAATATGCGCGATTTCATGGATACGTTGCGCTCGAGCGGAATCAATACCGGCGGTCCGTCCGCGTTGAGTGCACGCGACATACAAGCGTTTGCGAACCAGTTGGACAGATTTTTGTTACAGCACCGTTAGTTTTCGTCCTGAATCTGTCCCCCAGTAGTCAGTGCGATCGATCGCACAACAAGACCCTAAGCGTTCTTAATTGTCGTCTTTGGCAAAACCACCTGTTACAGGCTATTCTCCAAGGGCCTTCGCCACGGCTCGCTGAAATACAGCCTCATCGGGTTTGATGCCGGTCCATGCTTCAAATATCTGCATCGCTAGCTGCACCAGCATTTCCACGCCATTAACAATCGGGCAGCCCATGTCTCGCGCCGCCTTCAGAAAGGGCGTAATGCGCGGATTGGTAATGACGTCGACAACGGTTGTGCTCTGAGAAACAGTTTCCCAGTTAACGGGCACGGGTTCCAGCTGAGGCGCCGCCCCCAGATGAGTCGCATTCATCAGAATATCCGTGCCTTCGGGAACGCAAACTTCGCCGCTCCATTGCACCCAGTGGGCAGGAACCCCGGATACTCGGGTCACGGTTTGGGCAACCTCGGTCCCCTGGGACTCTCTTCGTGTGATAAGGGTCAGGTGTGAAGCTCCCGCCCATGCCAGTTCGACTGCCATGGCCCTGCCTGCGCCGCCGGCTCCGAGCATGACGACCCGCTTGCCCGCAATGGGCGTTACCTTCTGTATGGCTTTGACTACACCTTTACCGTCATTGTTGTGCCCGGTAAGACGACCGTCCTTAATGGACATGTAATTGACTGCACCAATGGCTTTTACATCGGCATCAATTTCATCAAGATGCGGAATGGAAACGACCTTGTAAGGCACAGTGATACAGGCGCCTGCAAAACCTAGGGCTCTTACACCTGCAATGGCAGCCGGAATATTGTTTTCCGAAGTCACATCGCATTTCCAGAACTGCCAGCGGAGACCGTAGTGGGCATAGACTTCATCGAACATCTGATCTATCGGGTTTTCCGCAACAGGATGACCCAGCATCGTGGTCATTTGTTTTTGTGGGGGTAAAATAATATTCGACATCAATGAGCTCCTTATCTTTTTTCGGCCCCGAAGACACCATGCCTTAACTGAAAACAATGTTATTTTTTGAATCACTTTCGGCGAATAAGTTCTTTTTTTCTACGTCAGTTTCCGCAAAGCCGTCGAGGAAGCGATCGGCAAGTTGCCTAACAAAACCGTGACTGATCAGGTTGAAGGCAGGATCATCCGGCTTGAGCGATAAAATCGCTTCCTCTTTTCAAAAAAACAGCGCGTCTCCTCCGTTTTCGCTCCGAGCCCTAACGCCGATTGAACATGCGTTATAATCACGGGTTAAAGTTTTGATCGGATCTGCATGAGTTTTTACGAATCAAACGCCCGCTTTCGCCGCCTGAACAAGGAGCCGTTGTCCAGGTTGACACGATTCTCTATATCGGTTGGCTCCCTAACTCCATTTTTTTATTTGACCAGATTCCATGATTAACCCTCGCAGCCTGATTAGGGCGCTCGATAAACACTGGGAAGCCATCGAGCGCATCGTTGCTCTGGGGCAAGAGCAGATCGCGTATGAACGCGACGAGCTGCTTGCGCTGCTCGGAAAAGTCTATGTCCACGAAAGCGGCGAGCAGCGCCTGGAGCGTTTGCAGCAGATGGTCAACACCGAACTGCTAATCCCGATGTCGCACAGCAACATGCTGCAACTGAACGACACCGTGCGCCAGTTCGTCGGCAGCCTGCTGCATGAGCATGAGCTGGGTTTGTCCGATATTTTGAAAGCCCGCATCGTCGATATCAAAGACGGCCTGGAGCAATTGCATCGGGCGCTGGACGAGCATGACATGGCGGCGCTGCAACGCGGCGCGGTGCGCATCGATAATCAGCTTCGGCAAATCCTGCAGCAACTGGACCAGGACAGCCATGCGATTCAGGCGATCGCCGAGCGCGCGAAGTCGGCCGACGAACGCATGCCCCTGGCCCGGCGCTACCGGGAAGTGCTGGAGGCTTTCGACCGCTATATCCTGCCGATGACCGACTTGATGGATACCGGCGCCGGCGGCAGTTTTTATCCGCTGCTGGAAGAGGCCGGCCGCACCCTCGATGCATTGGCGCAAAAGCTGGCGGTTCAGGGCGGGCTGTACAGCCATCAGTTGATGCTGCGTCAGGTCGGATTCCGGGTCAAGGATTTGCGCAACAAAGGGCGCGAAACCCTGAAGCACTGCACGAACACCCTGATGCCGCTGCGCGAGGAGATGCGCCGTCATAACCATTTAAGCGCGGCGATCGCCCTCCTGCTCGGCGAGGTGCGCAAAAAAGGCCTGCGCCGCGCGTTGCCGGCTGATCGGCTGCCGCTGTGGCGAAAGGAACGCGGTTTTTTGGTCTCGATCGGGCCGGAACTGCTGACGCTGATGGAACAGGCGCGCGGCTATCGGGCCAAGGGGGTCGAGTTTCCGGAAGCGATCGGGGAAGCCTCGGACATGCCGATGGAACGGGTCGACGAGGACGCCATTCGCGCTCATCTCCAGCAAGCCCTGCCGGTGACCGATTTGCTGAGCTGGCTTGGCGAGCATTACGTGCATTATCAGGACGTGACTGTGCTGCGGCTTTATCATAAACTGATTCGTTTACCCGACATCGACGCGGCGCCGAATCCCGAGGAAACGCGCATCACGCTGAAGCGGGTCGCGATACGACTGCACAGCCACCGCATGGAAACGCATGAACATCAAATTAAGTGAACTCGGCCGCCTGCAGGATCTGTTCAAAAAACTGAGTGCCGGCAGCCATATCAATCATCAACAAGACAACGAACTGTGGGCCGACCTGGAAAATCAGCGCGATGCCTACCAGGCGCTGTTCGCCGCGCTCGGTTATGAACTGACCGTCGACAGCCGCGGTTTTGCCTATTTCAACACCGACCAGGCGTCTTCCTATACCGGCAAATTGACGCGGCGGCTGGCCCTGCTGCTGATGCTGCTGTTCGAATATCAGGCCGATCAGGGCGCGCATCTGTTTCAGTTTCAGCAATGGCGGCTCGACGGCGCATTGCTCGAAAAGCTTTGGCAGACCTACCGCGCCCTACTGGAAGCCGAAGAGATCGGCACGGCCCTGGCCTTGAAAGAGATTTGCGACAGCGCCACCCGCGTCGGTTTTCTGCTCGCCGAAGACGGCGCTTACCGGCTGCTGCCGGCCGTGCACCGCTATCTGGATTTATTCGAGGAACTCGCGAAGGCGGAGCGGCACGAAGAGGCGCCCACCGACACGGAAGACGACGCACTGGAGGATAACCTTTGAGCCTGCTGAACTATGGATTTCAAAAACTGGTGCTGCTGAACAGCGCCGGTTACAGCCGCGCCGAATTGCCGCTGGACGATTCGGTGTCGCTGATCGCGCCGAACAATACCGGCAAGACCAGCCTGATCAATGCGCTGCAGTTTCTGTTGATCATCGACCAGCGCCACATGGATTTCGGCGCGCATACGGTCGACAAATCCCGGAGCTTTTATTTTCCGGACAACAGCGCCTATATCCTGCTGGAAGTGCTGCTGCCTTCCGGCATGGCCGTGATCGGCTGCGTCGGCAAGGGCCTGAGCCACGACTATGAATATTTCGCCTACCCCGGCGCGCTGGATCTCGGCGATTACCGGCTCGATGACGGCCGTCTGGTCGCCCAGCCGCAACTGATCGCGCGCCTGTTCGAGCGCGGCAAGGCGGCCAGGATTTATCCGCAGGCGGAGCTGCGCGCGCTGTTGTACGGCAACCGGCAGAAGCAGCGCGCGGACGAACCCGAACTGACGATATTCCCGCTCGAGTTCAGCTCGCAGGCCGCCACCTATCAGCGCATTTTGACCCGCACCCTGCGCCTGGACCGGCTGGACAGCCGCGACGTCAAAAACTATCTGCTGGAGATCTTCAAGAACGACCTGCAGGACCGCCAGGTCGATTTCAAGAGCGAATGGGACAAGTCCTTCGCCGACGTGAATTACGACAAGGCGCAGTACGACGCGGTCTTCCGCAACCGGACCCTGATCGCCGCGATGGCGGAGCAGCAACAGGCGCGCAGGGCCTTGCGCGGACGGCTGCTGCTTTGGCGGCCGTTGATCGAACAAGGCTTGCAAGACTGGGAGGCCTATTTCAGGAACACGCTGAACGCCATCAAACAGCGCGCGGAAAACGCGGAGAAAGACCTCGAAGCGCTGGAAAACCGCCAACGCGCGATTTATAAGGAACAGGCCGAAACCGAAAGCGAAAATAAGGCGCTCGCCAAAGCCGAGCAGCATTTTCAGGCGCTGACGCTGCGTTTTCAGTTCGTCCGCGATGTCGAGCAATTGCTCGAAAGGCGCCGGCTACTGCAAGCACAGCGCGACGAGTTGATGCGCCTGATCGGCAACGCGGAACAGCAGACATCCCCTGAGGCCCTGCAACGCCAGATCGACAAACTCGGCCGGGAAAAGCGCGAGTTCGAGCAACAGCTCGCTGCGATCGACAACAACCTTTACCTGCAATTGCAGCAATGGCTGCCGGCCGACAGCTTCGAGGCGCTGACCCGTCTGTTGGCCAAACCGGTATTGAGCCTGCAGGTGGGCGACGGTCAGGCGGCAACGCTGACCGCCCCCAACGCATTGCAAAACTTTGCCGCGCAACTGGAAGACAAGCTTTCGGAAAACCGTCTGTATTTGCCGGGCTTCACGCTGGACCTGTCGTCCCTGCAACCCAACCTGACGCTCAAAACCGCGCAGGAATTGGGCGCCGAAATCGCCGACTGCGTACGCCAGGCGGCCGAACTCGAACGCCTGCTGAAAACGGTGCAAACGCTGGCCGAACAAAAGCAGCAGCAAAAGGCGCTGGAAAAGCAGCTCAAGGACCAAGACCAGGAGATCAAGGACTATCAGGATTTGCTCCTGTTAAAAGACACGGCGCCGGACCGTCAACGGACGCTCGCGGCACACCAGCAGAAACTGGACGCGCTGAAAACCGAGGAAGCCTCGCTGAAGGAGCGCAAGAAGCAGCTTTCCGAACAACAGGAAACGATCAAGTCCGAGCAAATCCTGCTACACGGCCAGCACAAACGCATCCACACCGCGCGCGAACAGCGCCTGGACCAGCAGCCGCCCTTTACATTTTTGTCCAATCTGCCCCACCTTCCCTGCATGGACGCTGCGGAACTGGCGATGCGCGAACTGGCCGACCGTCTGGAAACCTATAACGCCGACTGCAGGCGCCTGCTGCTGATCGACGACGAACTGGAACGCCGGCTGACCGCCCTGCACCGGGAAGGCATCGACAAATTCCAGACGCAGGATTCCGCCGAAAAGGAACTGGACGCCTTGTTCAATTACACCGCAGAACTCGGCCAGGAACAGGCCGCGATAGAACGCAAGGCCCGCTCGGCCGTGGTCCAGGTCGCGGCGATTCTGCGCGATTTGCGCAACAGCCTGGACACTTTCAAGCGGCGGATGCACGAGTTCAACAAGAAAATCAACCGCCGCCAGTTGTCCGACCTGAAGGTCTTCAAGATCGAACCGCGCGACGAAGACGCCCTGGTCAAAGCCATACAAACGCTGATTTCGACCTCCGAGCAGGTCGAGTCGGGCAGCTCGTTCGACCTGTTCGATCACAATGCAGTGCTTGATGACAAGGAACTGAATGACGCGAAAGACACCTTGATCAGGGAAGGCGAAGCGCGCGGCGGCTTGCGCGTCGAGCACCTGTTCCGCCTGGTGTTCAGCATCGCGAAGGAAAGCCAGACTCCGGCCGAATACGAGGACATCGACAGCGCCGCCTCGAACGGCACCGTGCTGATGGCCAAGCTGATCACGGGACTTGCGATGCTGAACCAGATGCAGGACCCGCGCAAGGCGATCAAGACCGCCTGCTATCTGGACGAAGCGGCCTCGCTGGATCAGCATAACCAGCGCAATCTGATCGAAACGGCCGCCGAATTCGGCTTCGCGCTGATTTTCGCCTCGCCCGAGCCGCAAATCACTGCACGCTATTGCGTGCCTATCGGCACCCACAACGGCAGGAACCACATCAGCCGGCTGAACTGGCAAATCCTGGAACCTCTCGACGAGAGCTTCGAATGAATGCCCTGGCCGAAGCGCTTAAGCGCCTGCTCGACAGCGGCGAATCCTTGACCGCATCGGCCTTCACCCCGCATCAACGCAAGCGGCTGGAACAATTCGCACGCGACACCCGGCAAATCGACATCGGCAAGCAGGGCCACGGCACCCTTTACCGAATCGTGAATCGAGAAGCTCTTGCCGCTTATCTCCAACAGCTGCAGCCGCTGGCTGAAGACGAATTGCCGGACATCATCCCTATGCGCGGCAAGAATATCGGCACGCATCGCGACAGTAAAAAAGGCAAATCGGGGCACGAGTCCTGCTATTTGCTGATCAAAGCCTGGGACAAGCAGGTCGTTTGGCAGCAGGCAGGCAAATCACTGAATCCTGCGGAACTGACCGAATGCTTCGGCGGCGCCGCTTTGCAAATCGGCCGCGATGCCGGCTGGAAAAGCAATCGCCCGTTGCTATTGGTCGAAAATCAGGCCCTGTTCGATTGCTGCGACTGGCTGCCCGAAGGCTTCAACGGCAGTCTGGCTTACTATGCCGGGCAATTGCCGGAGGTGCTCCTGCAATGGCTGGCAGCGGACGTGCGCACGACCGAGGTGACTTTATTTCCGGACTACGACGGCATCGGCCTGTCGAACTACGTCCGCCTGCTCGGCGCCTTGCATCCTGCGACCCGCTTGCATTTTTACTGGCTGTCCGATTGGCAAGACAAGATCGCCCGCTTCGGCAGTCGGGACGTCTGGTTAAAAACCCGCAGACAATTCGAAGCGGCGATCGCAAAACTGGATGCGATGCAGGCGTTAACCGACGATTTCAAACAACTGGCCTCGTTGTCCCAACATCACGGCAAGGCGCTGGAACAGGAAGCGGTTTGGCTGTGAACGGGTTATGACGGCTTACGTGCCCTGTACGTGGACACGGTGCCGGCCAGCGTCGCGCGGCGGGACGGCTCTTCCACATCGATAAATCCCGCGTCCTGGAATATCCGCGGCAGCAAGCCCTGTATATTCTCCATCAGTTCTTCGGTCCAGCGCAGCACGTACGAAACCGATAAACAATAAACGGTATGCGGTTTGCCGAAATCGAGAACATGCCATTCGCCGCCGGGGCGCAACACGCGAAAAACCTCGGCCGCCGCGCGGCGTTTATCGGCATGGGTCAAATGATGCATCGCAAAACTGCACAACACCCGATCGAAAGTGCAATCGGGATAAGGCAGCCGGGTGGCCGTGGCTTCATGTAAAGCGATTGTGACGCCTGCATCCTGCACTTTGCGCCGGGCGAATTGCAGAATTTCCGGATCGATATCCAGGCCGATCACCTCGGCCTCTTCATGCCTTTGTTTGATGATCAAGGCGAGCGTGGCGGTGCCGCAGCACAGATCCAAGACGCTATGCTGCGGCTGTATCCCTGCCTGCTCGATCAACCGTTCCTTCAGTTCCCTGTCCGGGAGCGTCCAGTTGGTTAGCACATCGAAGTAGGGTGTCAGCCAGCGAAAATGCATGGCGGGGATGAAGCGCGTTTGCGGTTTCATAAAATTATTGAATTTCTTTGTGATGCAGGCTGATTTGAACCAGCGACCATCCCAGAAAAATCATATTGATGCCCAAAAGCAAACCCAGCAGCCACTGCGAGGTTTCAGCCCAACTGATCGAGATGATCAGCGCAAAAACCAGAGCAGTAATCCCGCTGAACAGCATCAAGCCCCAGTTGGCCAAGGGACGCATCATGAAGGCCAAAGAAATTTTGGCAATGCCTTCAAAAGCAAAAAACAGCGCCATCAACACAGTCAACGTCAATACACCGGCGGCGGGTTGCGCAATGAACAGATAACCCACCACGACCTGCAAAACCCCCATGAAAAGCCAGGCGGCAAATCCGGGCATCGCGGAAAATACCAGGGCTCGGCCGATGTGAACGGCGCCGCCGAACAGGATGATCCAACCCAAAAAAATCACGATGGCCACGGTAAAGAACTGGGGAATCAGCACGGCGCTAAGTCCCAGCAGGATAAAAAAGAGGCCTTCCAGCAAAAACAATTTCCAATGCGTCTGAAAATAACTCAGCATTTCTTGCTGCAGGCGTTGAATGTCGCTATCGATATTTTCTTGTTTGTGCATGCTTCCCCCTGAAATGACTGGCAATTGATCAGAAATCCTGGGACGGGATTCGACGCTCGCTTGCCCTTCGCGACGAAAGCCGCATCCGCCGATGCCCGCCCCTTTCCTATGACCGTAAATTGCGGAGTTCTGCTCAAACCGGAGCGAGGTGGGAGCGGTTTGCAACCGCGACTCAAGACCGTGTTTTCAGGGCTGCCCTCAGGTCGCGCTTTAAAAGCGCTCCCACAGGGGATGCTTTCTCGATGAGCTAGTGCTGATAGCTGGAAAGCGGATAGCCTTTATTGATCATGTAATCCAATTGACTATGCATGAGATTGGCAAACTCTTTGGCGGGTAAAGGGCGACTTTTGATATAGCCCTGATAGGTATCGCAATGACGTTCCCGCAAGAATGCCAGTTGTTCCGGCGTTTCTACGCCCTCCGCCAGGACTTTTAAGCCCAAGGTATGGCCCATCGCAATGATGGTGGCGGCGATTTCCATGCCGTCCTTGCTATAGGGAATATCATCGATAAACCGTTTGTCGATTTTCAACACATTCAGAGGGAAACTTTTCAGATAGGCCAGAGATGAATAGCCGGTGCCGAAATCGTCAATGGCCAGCCGAATGCCCTGACTGCGAAGGCTGTCGAGAAGCTCCATCACGTTATCCTGATTCTCCATGATGCCGCTTTCGGTTATTTCCAATTCCAGTAGCTGAGCCGGAAAGCCGCTTTCGGCCAGTACCGTAGCCGCCAAGGCGTTAATATCGCAACGCTTTAATTGGTATGGCGAAATATTGACCGCCAGGGTTATTGGCGGTAATCCGGTCGCCAGCCAATACTGGCCCTGGTTACACGTTTCCCGCAGCACCCATTCACCAATCTCTTCGATCAGACTGGTTTCTTCGGCAATGGGGATGAAGCGGGCAGGAGGAATCAGGCCTTCGCTTGGATCTAGCCAGCGCACCAATGCCTCGGCGCCGACAATGAGGCCGCTGGCAATATCGACTTGGGGTTGATAGTAGACGCACAGTTCCTGTTGTTGAATCGCCCGGCGCAAACGGGCTTCCAGCTCGATACGCTCGCGCGCGGCAATCGTCAGGTCTTCGGAAAAATAGGCAAAACAGCCACGTCCTCGGTCTTTGGCTTGATACAAAGCCTTATCGGCATGGTCCATCAGGATTTCAAGGCTGTCGCCGTGTTGTTGATAAAGGCTGATGCCGATGCTGGCGCCAATCCAGACATCGTGGTTTTCGCTCAAGGTAAAGGGTTTGCTTAACTCTCTAATGATGTCTTCGGCAACCCGGGAAGCGTCTTGCGGATTGACGATGTTTTCCAGCATGATGATGAATTCATCCCCCCCCAAACGGGCAACCATGTCGACATTGCGCAAGCGATTGGTGATTCTTTCGGCGACTTGCTGCAATAATTCATCCCCTGCCTTATGCCCCAGTCTGTCGTTGACTGCCTTGAACCGGTCCAGATCCAACATCAGCAAGGCCAGACGGTTCTGTCCGGCGCGTCGTTCTATTTCAATGCAGTGCTTCAGCCTGTCCCTGAGCAGCAGACGGTTCGGAAGTTTGGTGAGCGGATCATAGAACGCCAGGCGTTTTATCTCTTCCTCCATCGCCTTGCGTTCGGTGATGTCAATACGCATGCCGACGTAATAAACGATCGCGCCGGTGAAATTCTTCACCGCCGTAATGAATAACCACGACAAATAAATTTCCCCATCCTTGCGCCGCTCCCAGATTTCCCCTTGCCAGTTTCCGCTGCGGTCGACGCTCTCCTGAATCTCCTGATAAAAGGCGTCCTCATGGCGCCCGGATTTGAGTAAGGCGATGTCGTGACCAACAATATCCTTCGGCGTGAAGCCGGTGGATTCGGTGAAGGCATTATTGATGCGCAAAATCACATTATTGGCATCGGTGATGACTAGCGCTTTCTGTGACCATTCGAAGGCGATCGCGTCTATTTGGCAGTTTTCACCCGCCAAAAGCACGAGCGAAACCAGTCCCAAGGACGCCAACACGGCGTACACGGTACGCAACGACTGCACGGAAGGGTCAAACAATGAAAACGTTAGAAATGGCGTTGACGGACTCGGACCCGGCTGAAACAGCATAAAGGAAGACGAGCCGTAGCAGATGAATACCAGTCCGACAATCAGCAGCCAGCCCGCTTTGGGTCCTGTCCTATCTCGCTTTGTCATCGTGTGTACGGTGGCGAACAGCGCAATACCCGATAATAAAGTAGCAAAGGCGACAACAAATAAACGCAAAACGTCCAGCAACTCGTCCACGGAAGCCGACGAACTCAGTGCTACCCCAGCCAACGCGAGGCTCGCGGCAGCAAACATCCAGGGCTCAGATAATTGAAACAAGCGAAACATCTCGTTCCAAGTGCGCCGGGTAAACTCCAGCAGTGGCACATAGGACGTTAACATCAAGATGCAGCTAGACCAGGTCAACCACTCGGCCGGGTTCTTCAGTCGCTGCATTTCGAAAAATTCCGCCATCCCGTGCACAATGCTAAAGGATGCCAGCAGCGACAGATGCGCCGCGAAATTCCACGTCGTATTATACTTTGGCAGCATAAAGACGATGATGAACAGCATGAAAAAAACCACGCCATAAATCAGGAAGTCATAACCCAAAACTTGGGAATTCCAAAAGCTCAATCCTGCTCTCCAATAGAATCAAACGTTGTGAAGACGGTGGCGTTTTACCTAACAGCAACAAAGCATCGCGCAGCATATAAAAGCCACTCTAACACCCTAGTTGTTGCAATTGGTTTTATTACTTTAAAAATAGTCCAATTTGGCTGCTTATGCCGCACTAGCTTTAAAAATGAGTTCCTCGTGATACACATTATCAAAATGGATAGCGCAGAACCGAAGCGGCTTATCGGCAGTGGCGAAAACGGGTCTATGCGATCGATCTGGCCGATTCGGCCGCCGATAAAATAGCTCAGACTTGCCTCTCTATTCTTGCTGCTGAACTTCGACGCGTCTAAATTCGCGCGGAGAACAGCCGAACTGCTGTTTGAATGCACGGCTAAAATGCGCCGCATCGTTAAATCCCCAACGAAACGCAATATCGGAGAGTCGGTGGCCGGCATAAACCGGATTCAGCAGTTCCTTCCGGCAATGCTCCAGCCTGCGCTGCCAGACATAGCGCATCAGCGAAGTCCCTTCCTGTTCAAACAGGTCGTTGATATAGCGCGCCGACAAGCCTGCGTAGCCGCTAATCCGGCCGGTATCGAGATCAAGGTCCCGCAGATTTTGCTCAATAAAAGTCTTGATCGCGTTAAGCGACACCGCCCGGCTTCTGGACAGGTTAAAGCGAGCCGGACGCACCGAGGTGACCGCCAAAGTCAGCAAGTCCAGCGCTTGCTCGGAGAGGTGGGAGAGTTCGTGGGCTTGCAATTCGTCGGCTTGAGCGGCCGAAGCGCGCAGGAAATTTGCCGCAATAAAGCCGACGCCCTTGTCTCCCGGAAGACGTAATGCCGTACAAGCATCTATCCCGGCAATTCTATCCCTGAGCACGGTCCGCGGGATGGAAAGAATCAGCTTGGTAAATGCGCCGGGACACTGTATGCGATGGGGCCGGGTCGCGTCATAGAGGGTCATATCGCCGGGCTGGAGTAACACTTCGCGTCCATTTTGCTCCAAGCGGTAGTCACCGGAAACCAGCATCACCGCGAAGTAGGCGTCCTGGCTGTTCAAATGCGGCTCCCTCGGCAAGCGCTCTAACGCGATCGCACTGGATTGAATGGTCGACAATTGCAGACTCCCCCAGGGATAAATACTCAGGTCTTGAGACAGCTCGGCCTTCGGGGGCGAGGTGATGTCGACATGGGCGTATTCCCTGCATATCACCTCACGCAACCAGTCGTATCGGTCACGCGGCGGAATGGCGTTCGTCGAGAGCTTGAGACTGACTCGGTCGGCGTTAACCGCCAGTTTCGGGGACAATGGGGTTATAGTCACGGCCCAGACCTCGCTTAAGAAAAGGGTTGTTGATCAAAACGAATGTTTCGAATTGTGCGTAACACCAGCGATGTAACCGCCAAAACCGCCGTTTCAGTCAAGTTTTGCTTCCGTTTCACACCAGCGCCAAACACTAAAAATCTTGATAATAAAAACTGATCCGCCGTAAAGCCTTTAGCGCTCGGCATAACATCAACAAACTCAAGGACAACACGATGGAAGCCTTACTGATCCACACCGCACCGCGAATTGCACTGACCGCCGCCGGCATTTTTTTCATGGCGGGCCTGCTGACGGGTTTATGGAAATATTTATGCATGCGCGGGCACCCGCAGGCCGAAGCACCGCACTATGTCAACACCGCCCATCGCGCCGCGCTGATGTACGCATTCTCTGCCCAATTGCTTGCCGTTTTTGCCGCAACCAGCGCATTTTCCGATCGCGTGAATACCATCGCCGTGATCTTTCCCCTGCTCTTTTTTGGCATCGCCACCGGCCACTATATCCGGCTTGGCCTGAGCACTCAAAGCAGCAACAGCTTGCGGGATTCTGCCGACAAAGCCAAAGATTATTTTATCCTGAATCTCCTGGCAGCCGCAGAAATCGGCGGCTTTTCTGTGCTGTTATCCGGCTTTTTCCTGCGCTTAGGGTCTTGACGCAAACGGGCCTATTCGCTTGCGGTCGGTCCCGAACCCGACAATTCCAAAAGATTGATCACATTCAACCGGATCGCCAGACGCGTGAGCTCTATGTCGCTGGTCACACCGAGCTTGCGCTTGATCAAATAATGGCTATTGCAAACCGTTTTCGGACTGATGTTCAGGGTTTGCGCAATGTCATCGATCGATCTCGCTTCGACCAGCAGGCGCAGAATCTCGAATTCCCGCACCGTCAGCGTCTCCAGGGCCATGCGGTCGCCG
This sequence comes from Methylomicrobium lacus LW14, assembly GCF_000527095.1. Taxonomy (NCBI): domain Bacteria; kingdom Pseudomonadati; phylum Pseudomonadota; class Gammaproteobacteria; order Methylococcales; family Methylococcaceae; genus Methylomicrobium; species Methylomicrobium lacus. The sequence continues at coordinate 1,856,992 of NZ_AZUN01000001.1, forward strand.
CCCAGTTTTTCCAGCGCCAGCGCCTGGGCGATGTCGGCGCTCAGGGTGTGACGGCCGGCATGGACTTCGCCAATCGCGCGCAGCAATACCTCCGGCGCGCTGCTTTTGGTGACGTAGCCCAAGGCGCCGGCGCGGCTTGCCTGCACCGCAAAACTGGGGTTCTGGTGCATGCTGAACACCAGGATCTTCGCCTCCACACAGCGTTGTTTGATGCGGCTGATCAGATCCAGGCCGCTGCTTCCGGGCAGGGAAAGATCCGTGATCACGACATCGGGGCTGCATTCCTTAAAGCGCTCATAGGCCTGGACAGCGTCAGCCGCTTCCGCAACTACCCGTAAGCCGGGTTGCTTTGCCAGCAGCGCCCGGTAGCCTTCGCGGACGATGGCGTGATCGTCAACCAGCAAAATACTGATCATCGTCATGTCTGAGCCACGGCAAGTGCGTCTATAGGCAGCCCGACCTCGACCCGTAAACCGTGCGGCCGGACGATGGCCAGCGCCAAGTGGCCCTGCAACGCTTCGACGCGCTCCCTGATGCCGAGCAGGCCGATGCCCGGACCTTCGACGAAGGGCAGCGCATCGGCGATGCCGTCATCCTGGATAGTCAGAATCACCCTGCCTGCGTTGACTGTCAGCGTCACCTCCGCATGGGCAGCCGCCGCATGTTTGGTGATATTGGTCAGGCATTCCTGGGCGATACGGAACAGCGTGACCGCCTGCGGCTCCGGCAACGCAGCACAATTGCCGACGATGTGCAGTTGGTAACGGGTCTGGCTTCCGCTATGCGTATTCCACCCTGCCACCAGGCTGTTCAGACTGGCGGCCAGCCCCAATTCATCGATCTCGGCGGGACGCAGACGGCCGAGCAGCCCGCGCACATTGCTCATCATGCGTTGGCTGATGCGGGCAATCTGATCGGCCTCCTCCACCAAGGCCGAGCCCTGTTGTTCTGCGGTCTGGGCAATGGAGGCGGCGACCGCGCTGATGGCCGCGAGGCATTGTCCGAACTCGTCGTGCAGTTCCCGCGCCAGATAGCGGCGCTCTTCTTCCTGCAAATTGATCAGCTTCACCGCGAGTTTTTGGCGTTCTTCAAGGAGTTGCTGCTGACTGGCCGTAAGTCGATTGATCGCGGCGGCGGTTTGCTGCCATTCGAGCAGCTCGAACGGCGGCAGGCGGTAAGCCAAATTGCCTTTTCCCATCGTTTCAAGGCCGGCGACAATGATGCCGGCCGGCCGCAAAGCCCGCTCGATGCTCAGGTAAACCAGTGCGCAAACCGCCAACACGGTAACCGCAGACAGCCCCAACAGGCTGCGGATATTGTCCCAGGCCTGCGCGATGTCCATCTCGGCGCTGGGTGTAACCGTCAGCGCACCATAAACCCGCTGATTCAATGCGATCGGCCGGCTTATTTCCAAACCGGGACTGAAAAGCCGACTGTAAACCGTCTCGAAAACCGCCGGCCATCTGTGCTCGGACGGCTTTGCGCCGTTACATAGGCTGTAGGGAGCCGCACCGTCTGCCGGAACGAAGCGGACACACACTCCAGGCACGCTGGATGTCTGCTTCCATAGCGTGAAATCCGGAAACTGTCGGGCTTGACCGAAGCCGGCATCGATGCGCAAAAGCTGAAATTCCAGTTGCTTGCCCAGCGACTCTGTAGTGATCCCTGTCTTCTGTCGGGATTGCAGGTCGCTGCGATACAGCACATAGGCGGAGGTGGCCAACAGGCACGTCAGGGCGACAACGACGATACGGGACAGTAAATGGACTTGTAGATTCATGGTCAGCCTGGCTAATTATCCAGCGTTAGCTGCATTCTAAGTGACGCCAGGCGCTCTGCAAAGCGACTTATGCAAACACGGGCAAATTGCCCGTGCTTTGCGGGCAAATCTCGGCTTACCGCTGAGCCCTCATGCCATAAACTGCGGCTTGCCTGGAGTCGATTATTGACTCGGTGCAATTGAAAAGACTCAATCCCCAGCCCCTAACAACGACTAGGAAAACCCATGTCCCACCACCTTTTTGACAACGCGAATATCCCATGGCAAACCTTGGGCAATATCGAGCATTTGCATTATTCGATTCTCGACATCGACCGGCAGAACAAGATCGTTGACGTGGTTTTCAAGTTTGCCGCAAACCGGCAGATCGTATTGCACCGGCACAAGGTCCTGAACAAAACCTTCGTGATCCAGGGCGAGCATCGCCTGTATGAAGCCGACGGCAGGCTCAAGGAAATCAGGCCGGTCGGCCGTTACACCTCCAGCCTGCCCAGCGACGAGCCGCATCGGGAAGGCGGCGGCGATGAAGACGCGATCGTCTTTTTTAGCATACGCGGCAACGATGGCGTGTTCTACGAGATTCTGGATGATAACTTGAACGTGATTGCGACGCTGGGCATGCAGGACTTCATCGACTTGTACGCAGCCCAGACGCGGTAATCTTTGCCCCACACCTTTGAGGAAAATACCATGAACCGTCCGACGTTAACGCGAATCCTCCTATCCATCCTGTTGCTGGCCAGCCATACAGGGCAAGCCGCACCGCGCATCGCAATCCTGAGCTTTGAATTGAACGATATTACCTCCCTGCCCAATACGCCCGAGGAGCAACGGCGCACCGCATCCATGCGGCCGTTGCTGGAACAGGCGCTCGGCAAGACGGGTGATTATGAAATCATTCGGATTCCCGCCGCAGACCAAGCCGCCGCCAATTCGGGCTTTGGCTATTTGTTCCGCTTCGATGAACTCGCCGCCAAACTGGGCGAGCGGCATGGTGCCGACTGGGTGCTTGTCGGCCAACATAGCAAACCCAGCTTCTTGTTTTCCTATCTGCTGACGAATTTGATTGATGTGAAGAGCCAAGCGCTGGCCGCAAGCTATGCGATTGAGCTGAAAGGCAATCACGAAAAAGTCACCCAGCGGGGCATCAAATCGCTTGCCGATAAGATTCAGGCATCGATCAACAAACCCCGTCTATAGATTTCGTGCTATGTGCCCTGCCCCATCATGCCGCCTACAATAACCCCAACAGCGCCGCCTTGACCGCCGCTGCCGTTTTGTTGGCGGCATTCAGCTTAGTGACGACATTATTGATATGAAAATTGACCGTGCGCTCGGTAATACGGAGTATGCTCGCGATGTCGCTAGCCGTCTTGCCGTCGGCCGTCCAGCGCAGCACCGAAATCTCGCGGTTTGACAATTTTACATGGATTTCCGGCATCAGTTTCGGCGCCAAGCAGCGCGATAGGCCGGCGTGCGCAACCTGGGTCAGCCAAGCCATTTTGAATGTCTTCGCCGACAGTTCTGTTGCAGAGATCGGCTCATCCGAGCGCGCCAGCGTTAACATGCCTGCCGTGCCATGGAAATCATGGATGGCTTGCGCCCAGCCGTAACGCAAGCCATGGGAGCGCGCCTCCTCCCATAGTTCACCCGCTGGACTGAATAGCTCATCCGTCCAGATGACAGGCATGAGCGAACGCATCGCGTGATGTACGGTCGGGTCGACCGCAAGATAATCTTTTGCTTGATATTGCGCTTGCCAGGCCGTCGGATAATTATTGAGCATGACGGTTTTGGGCTGATTAACCGGGATCGGCATACGCAAACCATAGGCGCAATAGTCAAAGCCCAGCTCCTTGCTGAAGGAAAGCAGGGTTTGAAAAAACTGCTGCTCGGACTGAATGGACTGCAATGCCTGAAGTTGATTCTCTTGCCAGGTGTTCATGGATGGCGTCGCTTACCAATATCGGATTTTACGGGTGGATCAATGATGAGACTGGTTACACGGAGCGAAACAGAGGGTGACGAAGCGTAGTTGCAAAGCTTGGTCAAATGCTATTTCAAATGCACCCCCAACCGCATAACCTGTCATTATTGACAGTTGTTTCTGGTCACGAAATCCAGTCTAATGAGACCTTCAGGATAGAATATCCTTATACCGCCGAACTACACAGCAGGATCATCCACATGGGTTTTACACTTGCCAAAGTCGTACCGTGGGGACGTTCGTATGACGAATACATCCGCATGTTCAGCCTGACCGAGGCCGATCTTGGGCTTCGCATTCTGGGCTGCGGCGACGGTCCGGCGAGCTTCAATGCCGAGCTCACCCAACGCGGCGGCACTATCGTCTCGATAGATCCGGTCTACGTTTTTGACGCAGAACAGATCAAGAACCGTATCTCCGACACGTATGATATCGTGATGTCGCAAATGATCAAAAACCAGAGTGATTACGTTTGGGAAGCCATTCCGTCAATCGAGCGGCTCGGGAGTCTTCGCATGTCGGCGATGGAAATCTTCCTCGCCGACTTCGAGGCGGGCAAGCAGGAAGGCAGATATATCCCGGGGGAGTTGCCGTCGCTGCCTTTTACAAATGAAGAATTCGATATCGCCTTGTCGTCTCATTTCCTGTTTTTATACAGCGCCCACTTGTCAGCCGAGTTTCATCTTCGGGCTCTCCGGGAAATGCTGCGCGTATCCCGCGAGGTGCGCGTGTTTCCCTTGCTGATGCTCGATGGCACGCCATCGCCCCACCTGGCTTTCGTGAGCGAACGTCTTGCAAGCGATGGCTTCGAGATTGAGGTCAAGCGCGTAGCTTACGAGTTTCAGCGCGGCGGCAATGAAATGCTGGTTATCAAGCACCTCTAGCACGGGACACAACCGGACTTGCCCAAACCCCACGTTCCACGTTATCTATCTCATTTTAACCCGCAAAGGAAATGACTATGCTTCACCCACGCATCCCGTTCATTATTGGTTTTTGCTTGGCTCCCATGGTAGCGCACGCCGGGAGTTTGACACTTAAAAGCCCAACCCTCAAGCCTGGAGCGACCCTGACTAAAGAACAGGAATTTAACGGATTTGGCTGTGGGGGAAAAAATCAGTCGCCTGCACTTAAATGGACGGCAGGACCGAAAGGCACCCAAAGCTATGCTATTACGCTGTATGACCCTGATGCACCCACGGGATCGGGCTGGTGGCATTGGGTTGTTTACAATATCCCCGCGCAGGTGACCGAGCTGGCGGCCGGCGCCGGCGATGCAACCGGAAAGCTGCTGCCGGCGAATGCGATCCAAGGCCGTACGGATTTCGGCACGCATGAATTCGGCGGCGCCTGTCCGCCAGTCGGCGATAAGCCGCATCGCTATATTTTCACGGTGCATGCGCTCAAGATTGAAAAAATCGATGTCCCGGCAGAGTCGTCGGCTGCGTTAATCGGCTTTATGATTCATGGCAACTCGCTCGGAAAAGCCAGTTTCACGGCCAAGTATCGGCGCTAACACGTGAGTAAGCATCATCATTTTCATGTAGCACTATGATCACTTTGCCCTTCCGTCCCCTTAGGACACCCAGGAAAATGAAAATGTCCCATGGCTTGCATACGATGGCATTCCTGTCTATCCGGAATGGCCGCCAAAATCCTAAAGAGAGTGAAAATGCCAAATCATAATGAACTGCCCAAAGATTTTCTTCGCGGCATCCCGAACGATCTTCCCATTCCGCTTGATGATGGCGCCTGCGACCATCTGGAAGGACTAATGCTTCCCTCGGTCAATCTGCCTGCAACGACCGGCGGCACTGTCGACCCTTCCCTGTTTAGCGGTTGGCTCGTGATTTACTGTTATCCGATGACAGGACGACCGGGACGTACGATACCTGACGGCTGGGTTCAGATACCGGGAGCCGCAGGCTGTACTCCCCAAGCTTGCTCCTTCCGTGACTATTATCGCGAGTTGCAGGCATTGAATGCGACTGTATTCGGGATCAGCACGCAATCCCCGGAAGATCAGCTTGAAGCCGCGAACCGCCTGCATCTTCCATTCGGTCTATTGAGCGATGCCTCTTTTCAGTTTGCCCAAGGTCTGCGCTTGCCGATGTTTGAAATAGACGGCATGCGCCTGAACAAGCGCGTGACGCTGATTGCGAAAGATGGAAAAATCCGGAAATGCTTTTATCCGGTATTTCCGCCTGACAAGAACATAGAGGAAGTCCAGGCTTGGCTACAGGAGCAGGGTTAATTCGTTCGGCTCTCTGCCACCTCCACAGTTTTTTTCTCGCTCCCACGCGCCCCGCGAGGGAACCAGAAATCAGCGCGGCACCTCACTGCCGGGCAATTCCAGCTCGACCCTGTGAGGATCTTTCGCCTTTAGGGTCGCGGCGGAATGTTTTTCCCGTCCGCCCAGAATCGCATAACCCACCGGCGTCAAAATCAGACTGGCGGCCATGCCGATCAACAGGCCGGCCGACAGCGACAAGGTCATCGGAATCAAAAATTGCGCTTGCGGGCTGGTTTCGAGCAAGGTCGGCAAAAAGCCTGCGAAGTTGGTCAGAAAGGCGAGCAGGATCGGCCGGAAGCGCGAGGTGCAGGCCGCGACGATCAGGGTTTCGACCGGTTGCTCCTCATCGCCGTGCTGGCGGATATAATCGAGCAACACCAGGCTGTCGTTGACCACGACCCCGCTGGCCGCGATCATGCCGACCAGCGACTCCATCGACAACGGCAGGCCGGCGGCCCAGTGCGCGAGCACCGCTCCGCACCAGGCCACCGGCGCCGCCAGCAGAAAGATCAGCGGTTTCGTGTAGGAGCGGAACGGCACCGCGATCAGCGCATAGATGACCAGCAAGGCGATCATCGTGTTCTTCCCGAACGCGAGCAGCATCGCTTCCTGCTCCTGGCGCTGCTGGCCGATCGTAATCGTCACGCCCGGAAACGCCCGCTGCAAGGCCGGAAACGCCTCCTTTTCCAAGGACGCATAGATGCCGTTCGCGTCGGCCAGGGTCGGATCGACGCGGGCCTCTACCTTCAACACGCGCTGCCGATCTTCCCGGTTGATGCGGGAATAGCCCTGTATCAGCTTGACCTCGGCCAGATCCGCCAGAGCCGCGCTGGCGCCGTTCGGCAACCGGATCGGCTGGGCCTTCAATTGATCCAGCGACCGGCGTTCGTCCAGCGGATAGCGCAGCATCACCTTGACCTCCCGGCGGCCGCGCAGGAAGCGGTGCACTTCCTCGCCGTAATAACCGTGGCGCACCTGATCGGCCAGGTGTTCCAGGCGCAAACCGAGGCGCTCCGCCTCCGGTTTCAGGCTCAAGCGGATTTCCGGCTTGCCGGGCTCGGAGGAATCGATCACATCGTAAACGCCGGGGAAAGCCTGAATCCGTTGCTTGAGCGCCGCGACGGCCGGCGCCAACACCTCGGAATCGGAAGCCCCGAGCAGCAGTTCGATATCGTAGGGCTCGTCGCCCTCCTTGAAGATGAAATCGACCTTGCCGCGGCCGATGTCGCCGATCCTTTGCCGCCAGTCGCGGATAAATTCCTCGACCTTGATCCGTTGCCGGCCTTCGGCGGACAATTCCAGCCAGATGCCGGCGCCATGTTCCCAAACAATCGTTTCGACTCCGACGATCACGCTCCGATCGTTCGCGTGCGCCGCGTACACGCTGCCCTTGGCGGGCTGGCCTTTGCCGGCGACGCCATCCAATTCGTCGCGCAACGCAAACAAGGCATTTTCGACCTGGGTCGCCAAGGCCTCGGCCTCGCTGTAAGGCGCGCTTTGCGGCAACTGCATCGATACCCAGAAGCTGTCCTTGGTCACGTCCGGATTGATCGACCGCCTGACCCGGTCGCTCCAGACCAGCGCGGCGCACAGGATCAACAAGGCCGCGAACAGGGCCACCGTCAAATAGCGCCAGCTCAAGGCGGTGTGCAGGAAGGGCCGGTAAACCCGCTCGACGAATCGGTCGAGTCCCAGGTTCAGGCGGCCGCGCAATCGTTGCAGCCGCGTCGGCCGCGATTGGCTCTCGACTGCGGAAACCAGATGCGAAGGCAGGATCAGCAGCGCCTCGACCAGCGAGAACACCAAGGTCAGGATCATGATCAGGCAAATCGGCCGCATCATCTGGCCGGCCCAGCCGGGCAGAAACAGGCCGGGCAGAAACGCCACCAGCACGATCAGCACCGACAACGCCACCGGCAAAGCCACCGATTCGACGCCGTGGACAGCAGCCTCCAGCGGCGTCTCGCCGCCCTCGATCTGCCGGCTGTGCACGCTCTCGCCGATGATGATCGCGTCATCGACCAGGATGCCCATCGCCAATAAAAAGCCGAACAGCGACAGCATGTTCAGCGAAATATCCAGCGCCGGCATCAGGCAGAACGCGCCCAGCACCGAGGTAAAAATGCCGACACCGGCCCACAAGGCGACCCGCAGCCGCAAAAACAGGGTCAACACCAGGCACACCAGCACGAAACCGCTCAAGCCGTCTTCCAGCAAGGTGCCGATGCGTTCATCATAAGCTTGCGAGTCGTCCCACCAGGTAATTAGGCGCAAGCCTTCCGGCAGCCTGGCGCGCATCTCCTGAATAAAGGCCTTCACCTGGCGCGCGACCGCCACGCTGTCTTGTTCGGTATGAACCTCCCAGCCTTGCGCGGTCTGGCCATTGTGGCGCCAGGTGGATAAACTCTCTTCCAGGCCGTCCTTGATCGTGGCGATCTGCCCCAGCCGCACCCGGCTGCCGTCCGGCAGCGACTTGATCACCAACGCGCCGACCGCATCGGCATCCTTGGCGCGGCCGTTCACGCGCAGCAGCAATTCACCGTCGGTGTTCTTGATCAAGCCGCCCGGCATTTCGACCGAAGCCTTGCGGATCGCCTGCGTGACCTCGTCCAAGGTCATCTGGTATTGGCGCAATTTCTCGGGAGCGACTTCGATGCCGATTTCGTAAGCGATCTCGCCGTAGTTGCGGACCCGGCTAACGCCGGGAATCGTCGCCAGTTGGTCCTGGATTTGGTCGCCGTAGCGTTGCAAGGTAAAGGCATCGGTCGCGCCGTGCAGCGCCACCCAGATCACGCCGTCATCGTCCTTGCGGTCGGTCGGCAGCACATCGATTTTTTCCAGTTGCTTCGGCAGGCGCTGGATCGACTGCACCCGTCCGCGCACCAGCGCCATCACTTGTTCGCGGTCGCGACCCGGCAGGATTTCGACGCCGACCCTGCAGGTATCGCCCCGGATTTCGCCATGCAGGTGCTTGATGCCGGGCAGATCGTGGATCGCTTCTTCAAGCGGAATGCAGACCGATTCCTCGACTTCCGAAGGCCCCGCGCCGGGAAAAACCGCCGATACCTCGATCTGATGCGGGCTGAAGCGGGGAAATACTTCTTTGCCTACCCCGAACACGCCGAGCACGCCGCCGGCCAATATCAACAGCATCAACAGATTGGCCGCCACCGGATTCGCGGCAAACCAGGCCAACAGGCCAGCGTTCTGCGGGCGCTTTTGCGCCTGATCGATCATTTTATTCATCGGGTATTTTCAGATTCGGATGCGGCGAGGCTGACCTGCATGCCTGCGACCGGCACCGGCATCTCCGAAATCACCACCCTGTCGCCTGCCTTCAGGCCGGATGTGACGATGACCCGGTCCGCTTCGGTGCGCAGCACGTCCAACGGGCGAATTTCAAGGCGCAGGTCTTGATCGACCAATTTCGCTTGCCGCAGGCTGTTCAATGCGCTGCGCGGCAAAGCAAACAATCCGTCTCGCCGCACGCCTTCGATTTCGGCCTGCACGAACAGGCCGCTCAAGAGGGGCGGGCGCGATGGCGTCGCCTGCTCGGGATGTTCGACTTGCGCGACCAGGTAGAGCTGGCCGCTGGCGCTGTCCAATGCAGCTTCGCTGCGGACAATACGACCTTGCCAATGCTGCGGTTTGCCGCCGACGGCGGCGCGCAGCGTCACCGCCGGCCACTGTCCGGAAGCCGACGCCCCACGGCCTAGCGGCAAATCCAGGAAGGCCAGTTGATCGAGGCCGATCGGCAGCCGGATTTCGGCGATGTCGCTGGCAAAAATCCTCGCCGCCACGCTGCCGGATTGCAGATACTGGCCGCGGCCGGCCTGCTTGCTCAGCACGCGCCCTGCGAACGGGGCCCGCAATTCGCAGCGGCTGCGGTCGAGCCGGGCCTTGGCCAGCTCGGCTTCGGCGGCTTTCAATTTGGCCTCCGCCTCGGCCAATTGCGGCTTGCGCAATGCCAGATCGCTGGCCTCGCCTTCGCCCAGCGCCTGCCATTCGTTCAGGGCCTGCTCGGCCTGAGCCTCTTCGCTGATCAAGGCCCGTTTCGCTTCGGACACTTTGGCCTGCGCGGCGACGACTGCATAGTCGTAATCGCGCGGATCGATCGTCAGCAGCAATTCGTTGGCCGCAAAAGCCCCGCCGGAAACCAGCGCCGGATGCATTTGGACGACTTTGCCGCTGACTTCCGCGATCAGGTCGATTTCCTCGCGCGGCGCCACCACGCCTTGCGACATCACGTTTAACCGCAGCGTTTGCGGTTCGGCGCGCAGGATCTCGACCTTAGGCGCCGCCGGTGCTTCCGCCTGCGGCATCACGTGCGGGCGCTGCTCGATCAGCGCCCAGGCAGCACCGATCGAAGTCAGCAAGACCAAGACCGGCAGCAGGATTTTGAAGGAGGATTGTCGATAATTCAAACGGCGCGCCTTGTGACGAAAAAAGTGATACGGTGATGCCAATTGGCCTACGCTGTGCAGCGCTAAAACTGCCGCTGCTTTTTTAACCAGATCACGACCCCGGTCACCGACAACATCACGATGACCAGACCCAGCAGACACACAAAGACGCGATAAGGCATGCCGAAGACATTGGCCATGTGCAATGCCAGTAACCAGGACGCTGCGGTGTTGCCGTTATACTGGCCGCTGGGCAACAGCAGCTGCTTTTGCTCTCCGCTATTGGCATCGAGCACGACCCGGGTCTGGCCGGCATGATCCTGAACATCGGCGCTGCTGCGCACGGTGTAGACATAGAAGCCTTTGGCACGGTTCAGCCATATCCCCACCGGCGACTCGATGCTGAAACCTTGCGCCGCCGCGGCCCGGGCCATCGCCAAACCGGTATAGCGGTGAACGATCACCCAGAATGGGCGGAATTTCATAACGGCTCCCCAATTTTTTCACGACGATTGCCCTATAGACGAACGAGCCGCCCCAATACCGCACCTCCAATTTAAAAAATTCAAATCCTGTTGTGCTTCCGCGGCGCGTTAACCCGCTTTCCGGCAGTGCGGGCAAGCGCCATAACAGCTCCAATCGGCGTTTAATCGGCTGACAGAATCTGAACGTTTTTGCTTCGACAATAATCTATGCGATAGAATGCGCTTTCCGACTGGTTCGCCCGACTCGATAACCGATTCAGTCCCCAACACTATCGATCTAGCTAAGCAGGCTCATGCGCAACGAATATAACCATGTCGTCTGGCATCAATCGCAAGTCACACGCGCCTGCCGGGAAGCGTTGAACGGCCATAAATCGGTGATCTTATGGTTCACGGGCTTATCCGGCGCCGGCAAATCAACCCTCGCCCATGCGGTCGAAAAGCGGCTGTACGAACAAAAATGTCACACCTTCGTGTTGGATGGCGACAACGTCAGGCACGGGCTTTCCAGCGACCTCGGCTTTGACGAGGCCGACAGAAAGGAAAACATTCGGCGAATTGCCCAAGTGGCGAAGCTGATGCTCGAAGCCGGCCACATTACCCTGACCGCCTTCATTTCGCCCTTCAGAATGGAGAGAAATCTGGCACGGCAAATCGTCGCCGAGGGGGATTTTATCGAAATTTACTGCAAATGCGCTTTGACCGTCTGCGAGCAGCGCGACGTCAAAGGCCTCTACCAAAAAGCAAGGCTCGGAGAAATACCGAATTTTACGGGCATCTCCTCCCCTTACGAAGCCCCCGAAAACCCCGAGTTAATCATCGACACCGATCAATCGAGCATCGACGAATGCGTCCAGCGCGTGCTGGATTATTTGCAGGGAAAAGGCATCATTACAGCCGCTTGTACGTAATCGTCGGCCGGCACGGCCCCGGAACAGTCAGAGCCCCGCTCAACCCGCCCGCCAATTCCAGATCCAGCAAACTCCAACAGTCCGGCCCGCCGTGACCGGCCGGCAAGGATAAAAACCGGCTCGGCCCGCAGGTTGCGCTCACCACTTGGGCAACATCCAGCTCAAGCCCTAAACCGACCGCTTTAACAAAGCTTTCCTTGCGCGCCCACAAGCGGAAAAAAAATTCTCGTTTTTCTGCCGCGGGCAAAGTCCGCCAAAAGCCGCGCTCGGCATCGGCGAAGCACAACGAGAGCACCGCTTCGTAATCGACCGCATCGTTCCAGACCTCGATATCGACACCGACCTCCTGAACCTGGCTGACGCCAACCAATAACTGGTCGCCGGAATGCGCCAGATTGAATTTAATGCCATGCGTTTCATCGCCGACGATATAAGGCTTGCCGTATGTCTGCGCGGCCAAATCGATCGCTTCCGGCGGCAGTGGCAGATAGGTCGCCAAAATCAGCCTAAGCTTGCCGTGGCTGACCACATAGCGCCTGCGATCAAGCTCGCGCCGAAAACGCTTCGCCTTGGCCTGTTCGCCGCTATCCAGCAAGGCCTCATAAGCGCGGACATCGTTACCGTTGACGGCGTCGAGCGGCTCTAACCACAGGTCGACGGTGGCGGCGCGAGGACTATCGATTTTCATTGCGCATCCCGAGAAAGCAAAAAAGTTTGCCAACTTAACCCGATCGGCGGTGAAAATTCAACCTTGGCTGAGCCCAACGTTCTGCTGTCCGAATCGCAAGCGCGGTTCAGACTGCATTCCAACACCGCGCGCTGGAACGAGAAGACTGAATTTCGGGAAGTTAATCTTGACCAAACTCTAAATTGGCAGGCATGAAAAAGCCGCCGGTCCTGCGGACTCGGCGGCTTATTGACAGCTTAGCGTGCCGTCACGCTTGGCTCTTTAGAAGTAAAAGACGGCTACATTTCGAAGTGCGGGAGCCTATGCCACCACCGCCATCGTATCGCCGACGACCCTTTTCTGCCCGCTCGGCAGCATGCCGTACATGCCGAGTTTATGCCGCAAGACGTTGCGGCTGATATTCAGCAGCTTTGCGGTCTGCACCTGGTTTTCCTCGCAAAACTCGAAAGCGGTGCGGATCACGGTTTCCTCGATCAGATCGTATAACTGGGGCGGCGCTTGTTCGCAAAGCCGCAATAACGCATTTTCCAGCGACGTGGTCGATATTGACGGCGCGCTATCCACGACCCTGACCCCTGAAAGTTTGAAGTCTTCCGGCCTGAGCCGATTGCCTGGGCAGACCAGGAGCGAGCGGTGAATGGCGTTTTCGAGTTCGCGGATATTGCCGGGCCAGTCGTAGTTCAACAGCAACTGTTCGGCGGCGGGCAGCAGAGTGATCTCGCCATAGCCCAGGCGGTCGGCATAGATTTTCAGAAAATGCCGGGCCAGAGGCAAAATGTCGCCGGGACGGTCGCGCAGCGGCGACAGATGGACGGTGGCGACGTTGAAACGGTAATACAGATCGGCGCGAAAATGCGAGGCCGCCACCGCTTCTTCCAGGTTGACGTTGGTGGCGGCGATGATCCTCACATCCACCGGCACCGGCTGCCGTGAGCCGACTCTGACCACCTCGCGTTCCTGCAATACCCGGAGCAGTTTGGCCTGCAAGCCGAGCGGCAAATCGCCGACCTCGTCGAGGAACAGGGTGCCTTTATCGGCGACCTTGAACCATCCGTCCTTGCTGGTTATCGCCCCGGTAAAGGAGCCTTTTTCGTGACCGAACAGCTCGCTTTCGATCAGGTTTTCGCTTAGCGCCGCGCAGTTCAATGCGCCGAAGGTATTTCGGTTGCGCTTGCTGAGCGCGTGAATGTGGCGAGCGACCAGTTCCTTGCCGGTTCCGGTTTCGCCGATGATCAATACGGTCGCATCGCTCGGCGCGATGCGCTCGATCTGTTCCAGCAGATGGCGGGAAACCGGGTCCTCGAAAACCATCGCCGTCGCCCGCAGCGATAGCGAAAGCGAGCGCGACTGCAGTTCGTCAAAAGCCAGTAATGTCATCAGTGTCCCCCTTCATTAGAATCGGCGCCGTTGCCGCCGAAAAAAATAGTCTTGTCATCATACGACTTCTCCGACGGGCGAACCCGCCCTGAGTCGTATAATACGGGGCTTTATCCTCTGCTTAAAAACGATATTATTAGAATTGCATATGCTTTTTTGACATATAAACTGGACGCCACACCGCGCCGCGGCTGGGTCTTGCAAGAAAGATTCGGCGGGGCGAATATTGCCGATAAAGGCACGAGGCCGCAGCCGCGGTTATGACACAGGCGTACCGGTGCCGCCGCCGGCTGCCGGGACCACCAAAGCCTCGATCGCGTCGTTGATGTCGATGATCGCGGCCTCGCCGTCGTCCAGCGTGCGTTGTAATTCGGCGGCGATAAAACGTTGCCGGAGCTCTTCGGCCTGCAATTCAAGCTGCATTTCCGCCTTGACCGCCGCGACCGTTCGGCGCGACTTGCCCAGCCAAAAACCGGCAAGACGCGCGACCGCAGGCAGCTTTTCCGGGCCGATCACGACCAGCGCCACCAGACCGACCACCAGCAATTCGGATAAGCCGACCTCGAACATAGAGCCGTCTCAGACCTTGGACTTTTGCGGCACGACGATGCCGTCTTCCAGCGCTTCGTCGTCGCGACGGACGAGGGATTGGTTCTCCTCCCCGTCTTTGACCGCGTTGCGAAAGCCTTTGATCGCCTCGCCCAGATCGGATCCGACCGTTTTCAGACGCCGGGTGCCGAATACCAGGATGATGATCGCCAATACCATTAACAGATGGGGAATACTAAAGCCCATGTTTTTTACTCCAAATTTTAAATGTTGTTTTGAGTTGCATAGACCTGCCAGGTTTTGAAAACCTGGCAGGTCTTCGGAAAATTCGTCAGGTCGCGTTTTCGGTCTTCAGCTTGCCGCCGGCCGCTACGGTCCGCGGCGCCGCCTGTTTTTTCGGCGCCAGCGACTTTTTCAGCCGCCGCCAGCCTATCACGACCGAACTCGCGCCGAGCACCAGGCCGAATGAAATCCAGACCAGCATCCAGACATCCCAGATCGGCCGGTAATACAGCCAGCCGAAATCCCAGTGGTGCAGGGCCGAATACAGCCAGCGGAAGACGCGGCGGCTGCGGTCGACTTTGCCGATCAGGCGGCCGTCTTGCGGATCGAGGTAGACCAGGGTGCCGCTGTCGTCACCGAGATTCGCGAGTACCACCGGCAGCGGTTTTTCGGCCGGGCCTTGATGGTGCCTCGGGTAATAGTAGCTGTCGTAGTCGTTCAATTCTTCCAGACTGGCTATCGGGGTCTCGCCCGCCAGCCGCTGCACGGCCGCTCTCATCGCCGCCTCGCCGAAGCGCGGGCTCGCGCCATTCAGCGTCTGCGGCAGACGCCGGCCGTCGCGGGTATTGGCGAGCAGCAGCGCTTCATCGCCCAGACGCCGCCAGACCAGTTCGACCACCTCGCGGCCGTCCGGCGCGGGCGTTATTAAAGCCTCCGGCCGCCAGTCGCGCATCGCGGCCGGTACCTCGCCGCCCAGGAAACGACTCAATTCCGCCTTGCTGTAATTTTCCTCGGTAAATAATTTGCCCGGATTGGTATCGAGAAAACCGCTGAAGGCCCAAAACAGCGCGACGCTGCCGCCGAGCAGGCCGCTCCAGAAATGCCACTTAGCCCAGAATTCGCGGTAAGGCTGGGTGCGGCCCTGCGAATAAGTCGGCTTGCCGCCGAAGCCCGGCCGCCAACGCAGCCAACCGATGATCAGGCCGGTCAGCGACGCGATAGTCGCGAACAAGCCCAGGCCCAGCTGGATGGTATGCCGGTATTCGCCGAGGCCGATCGCCTCCAGCGGCTTTAAGAGATGCAGCCAGTTGCCGCCCCAATAAAGCGCCCGATCCAGGCGGGTCGAGGCATGCAAGACCTCGCCGGTGCGTGCGGAGATCAGCAGTTCCCTGCCGTCCTCTGTCCCGATATGGTGGAACGGACGCAGGGTGTCCTGATTGCGCAGGATGATCGCTTTATCGACCGTTGCCAAATAACTCGGCTCGGCCGCTTCGCCGCCCTCGGCCTCGAACCAGTTCTTGGCGATTATCAATGCCTGCTCGGCCGAGGTTTCACGCAGCGCTCCGTCCACCGCCGACAACGCAAAGCGCATGCCGTGCGTATCCTCGACCAGCCACACCGGCTCGCCGGCTATCCTCAGCAAGCGGGCCTCGGCGATCGCCAGCGGGATGGGAGGTTGCTTGCCTGCCGCCTCGGTGTTGCCGGCGGGTTTGACCCGGCGCTCGGCCGCCGCCGCTTTACGCGGCTCGGCGCTGCGCTCCCAGACTTCGCCGAGACTCAGCCAGTTGGCCTCCGGTGCCAGGATTTCGGCATGGGCCAGTTGCTGGATCCGGCTCTGCCTGGTCGGCGTCGAATACATGATCGCGATGCCGGTCGAAAACCATGCGAACATGAACACGGCCAGCAGAATGCCTAGCCAGCGATGAACTTCATAGAGTAGCCAGTTCAATAGCTTCATTGTTGTGATCCTAAACGTTTGTATAGTGAAAACTACGGCGGCTGGAGCCCGGACAGATAATCGGCCAAGGCGTCGATTTCGTCGTCGCTCAGACGCTTGGCGACTTCGTTCATCACGCCGTCGGGGCTGTTATTGCGTTCGCCTAATTTCCAGCTGACCAACTGGGCGCGCAAATACACTTTGCGTTGGCCGCCCAGCATCGGATAAACCATGCCGTCCGTCCCCGCCCTGCCCTCGCCGTTACTGCCGTGGCACTCGGCGCAAGCCGGAATCTTGCGGACGGCATCGCCGTGCTCGAATAGCGGGCGCGCCGCCGCCTTGCCGCTGCCGTCGCGGCCCCGCATCGGTTTTTGCGCAGCGAAATAGGCCGCAATATCGGCGATGTCGGCCGCATCGAGATCCTCGGCCATCACCGACATCACCGCATGTCGCCGCGCGCCGGTCTGAAAATCGTGAAGTTGCTTGGCCAGATAGCCCGCGTATTGTCCGGCATGATTCGGAATCCTCGGGTCGCCGCTATTACCGTCGACGCCGTGGCATTCCTGGCAGCGACCGGCGTCCGACTTTTCCTTGCCGGCGGCCGGATTGCCGCCGCCTATGCGCGCGGATAATCCCTCGCCGCCAGGCTCGGCCGAGGTAGCCTCAATGGCTGCCAATAACACAAGCAAGCTCAACGCAATCCATTGCAGTAACCGCATCCTTAGATCGCCTTCTGCCCGGCCTTCAGTTGCTGCACGATTTCCAGGGCCTTGGCGACATTTTCCTTAGGCTTCAGGCCGCCGATATTGGCCGCGATCTTGCCGTCCGGAGTAATGATGAAAGTGGCCCGCTCGGCGAAACCGTGATTGATTTCAGCGCCGCGCGTATCGGTCTTGCCGGGCGCCGCAGCGCGCACGGCCACGTCGAAGGCCTTCGCGATCTTGCCGTCGGCGTCCGCGACCACCGGAAACTTGCCGGCGCAATATTCAGGGTCGGCGGAAAAATCGTTCAGCCTGTCGATACTGTCCAGCGAAACGCCGACGATGCTGGCGCCGGCGGCGGCGAATTTATCATGATCGACCGCAAACGTATGCGCCTGAATGTTGCAGCCGCCGGTATAGGCCGACGGATAGAAATACACCACCACCGGGCTCTTTTTCAGGGTTTCCTGCAGCGAATAATTCAGGGCCTTGCCGGCCAGCGACGCCTGCGCCTCGACAGCCGGAGCCGGGTGGCCCTCGGGCAGGACCGCGAGCGCCGGCAAAGCGATCAAATGAGAGAGCAGAACTTTCAAAAATAAGCGTTTCATCGTCATTCCGTTTACAGGGGTTTGTATTTGTCGTGGCAGGCGCCGCGGCATTGTTTGGAAAAATCGGCCGCGACATTGCCCGCGGTATCGGCATCGCCGGCGCTCAGCGCACTCTGAATCGCCTCGGCTTTTTTCTGGTAATCCTGCGCATTGGCTACCGCGTCGGCGGCATCGCCGCGATCGGCAAAATAGCCCTCGACCAGCTTGAATGCCTCTTGCAGTTCCTTGGCTTCCTTACCCGCGGTAGCGAAGTCCTTGGCCGCAATATTGTTCTGTACGTTTTGCGTCTTGGTTTCGACATCGTTCATCAATTCTTCGAAATCGAAATCGCTTTCGGCGGACACCGTGCCGCTGAACAGCGCGAAGGCGACCGCGAAAAAAATCATGGTGTTACGCATCTTAATAATCCTCATCCTTCAATCCCTGCCGCACTGCCGGCCGCCGGTCCAACCCGAAGGGCTGGGCCGGCCTTGATCGACCGGCAGCGCAAGCTCTTGTATGGCTGTGTCCTCAGGCAATCAATTCCTTGATGACCTTGCCGTAAACCACGGTCGGCCGTTCGGAGCGGCCCTGATATTTGTAGATCAGTTTCAGGTGATCGAGCCCCAGCTGGTTCAGAATCGTCGCATGCAGGTCATAGGTATCGACTTCGGTACCCTTGACGGCCTGTACGCCGAGTTCGTCGGTGCCGCCGTGGGTATAGCCCGCCTTGATGCCGCCGCCGGCAATCCACTGGGTGTAACCCCAAGGGTTGTGGTCGCGGCCGTCGCCCGATTCGCTCCACGGCGTGCGGCCGAACTCGGAAGTCCACACCACCAGGGTCGAGTCCAGGAGTCCTTTCTCCTTCAAATCCTTCAACAGGCCGGCGATCGGTTTATCGACGATGCGTGAATGCTTGCCGTGATTGTCTTCGATATTTTGATGAGCATCCCAGTCGCGGCTGTCGCCCTTGATGTCGGTCGGGCCGGAGACCACCTGAATGAAGCGCACGCCGCGCTCGGCCAGGCGGCGAGCGCGCAGCAGCAGTTCGCCGTAGGGCTTGGTCAGTTCGTCGTCGATGCCATACAGCGCCTTGGTCGCGTCGGATTCCTTGCTGTAATCGACCGCTTCCGGCGCGGTTTCCTGCATCCGGTAGGCCAGTTCGTAGGATTCGGTCCGGGCTTTCAGCTCGCTGTCCTGCGGATAGTGCGAACCGTGCTTTTGATTCAAGTGTTTCAGCAAATCCAGCGCATGGCGTTTTTCCGTTGCGGCCAGGTATTCCGGGTTGTTCAGATGCAGGATCGGCGAATTGCCCGGACGGAACGGAGTGCCCTGATACACCGCCGGCAGGAAGCCCGACTCCCAGTTGGTGACGCCGCCCCGAGGCTCGCGCTTGTCGTTGTAGAGCACCACATAGGCCGGCAGGTTCGGGTTCGCCGAGCCCAGCGCATACTGCACCCAGGCGCCGAGCGTCGGACGGCCCGGGTTCAGGCCGCCGGAGTTCAGTTTCATGATCGAAATGTCATGCGTCGCGCCGATCGTAATGCTGGATTTGATGAAGGCCAGATCGTCGGCGTGTTGCGCCAGATTCGGCAAAAAATCCGAGAACCAGGCGCCGCTTTGGCCATGCTGTTTCCAGGTGCGCTTGGTCGCAATCAGCTTGCTCACGCCGCCCTGGGTACTGGTTTTGATGCCTTCCAGAAACGACGCCGGCACCTTGGTTCCGGCCAGCTTGACCAGTTTCGGTTTGTAATCGTACAAATCCAGGGTGCTCGGCGCGCCCGCCATGTGCAGCCAGATCACAGTCTTGGCCTTGGCCGCGAAATGCGGTGCCTTCTCCGCCAATGGACTGGCGGCGCCTACCAGCGCCTGTAATCCGGCATCATCGGCCAAGGCGCTGGCGATCACACCGCCGCCCGGAATCATACCGGTAACGGCCAATCCGCCCAATCCATAGCCGGTGTTTACTAAGAAATCTCGACGCGACTTGTTTTTCATGTGGTAAACCTCTTCAAATAATTTTTTTAAAACCGGTAAATGAACTCGTTCGAATTGGCCACCGCGTGGACCAAATCCACGAATGCTGCCGCCCGTATCGGATCGTCCAATTTCTTGTCCTTGATGCCGGTCGGCACGTTGATCTCGAACTTGCCGTCCGCTACCGATTTTTCACGAATCACGCCTTCCTGCTCTTGCAAGAACGACAACAGCGACTCTTTTTCGGACTTGTCCGCATTGCGGGAGAACAGGATTTGATACAGGCGATCGATCCTGGCGGATTCATCCTTGCCGCCCTCGTTGATGACCCGGCCGGCCAGCGATTTCGACCAGTCGAAAATCAGCTCGCTGTTGAACAGGGTCAGTGCCTGCAATGGCGTGGTGGTCACCTCGCGCTTGCTGTGTGCCTCCTGCGGCGACGCCATGTTGAACGAATCCAGGATCGGATACGGGATGCTGCGGCGCGTAAACACGTATAGGCTGCGGCGGTTGTGATCGTGAACGTCCTTGGAGGTTTTCCAGGCCGGATCGTTGTTGAAATTGGCATCGGCCGTGTTGATCACCTTAGGCAGCGGCGGATACACGCTCGGACCGCCGACCTTGTCTTCCAGCTTGCCGGCCGCGACCAGCAACGAATCCCGGACCTGCTCGGCTTCCAGACGTTTGCGCGGGAACACCGCCAGCAACTGGTTTTCGGCGTCCGCTTGTTGTACATCCTCGCGATAATCGGACGACTGGCGGTAAACACTGGACAACAGAATTTCGCGATGCAGTTTTTTGACGCTCCAGCCGTCCTTCACGAATTTGTCGGCCAGATAATCCAGCAGTTCCGGATTCGTCGGTTTTTCGCCGGCCTTGCCGAAATCGCTGACCGTGGCGACGATACCCTTGCCGAAATATTGATCCCACACCCGGTTCACATAGACGCGAGCGGTTAAGGGATTGGTCGGACTGGTCAGCCATTTGACCAGTGCGGCGCGGCGTCCGGACGAGAACGGCAACGGCTTGATATCCGGTTTTTCGTCGGTAATCGCCGCCGGGAACGCCGGCTGCACTTCTTCCTGCGGTTTTTCGTGATCGCCGACCGCGAAAACATAGCTCGGCGGCGCGTCAGGATGACCGAGTTCGGTCATCGCCGAAATGGTGTTGGAGCTGGTGGCCGGTTTCAGATCGTTGAACTTTCTGAGCTGTTTTTCCAGTTTGTCCAGTTCCGCCCATTGCGCGGCGATCTTCTTGTCATAGGTCTTAGGATCGGTGCTCTCGCCTTTTTCCTGGAAGAAAGACTGCAAGCTGCGTTCGTCGGTCACGTTAGCCAGGCGATGGTTGACCCAGCGATCCTGCGCGTTCCATTTTTCTTTCGGCTTGAAGATCGCTTCACGCGAATCGGTCAGATAGCGTTCCTTGTGATACTTCAGCGCTTCTTCCCGGTGGGTGTCGATAATCGCGTTTTGTTTGGCGCGAATGTCCTTGGTCGCCTCTTCCCATTTGGCCCATTGCTGCTCGTATTGACGTTCGACGTCGCCTTTTTTGGCCGGAATATTGTCGACCGGCGCGATGTTCGCGAAGAACGATTGCAGCGAGAAATAATCCTTCTGGCTGATCTTGTCGAACTTGTGATTGTGGCAGCGCGCGCACTCGACCGTCTGCCCCAGGACCACCTTGCCGACCGTATCGGTGATGTCGGTGGTGATCTGATATTTACGCTGTACCAGGTCGCGCGAGTTGGCGTTGTCGGGGAATTGCGCCATGAAGCCGGTCGCGATCAGGGCTTGCTCATCCCCAGGCCATAACTCGTCACCCGCTAATTGCTCCTGAATGAAGCGATCATAGGGTTTGTCCTGGTTGAACGCATTGATCACATAATCGCGGTAACGCCACATGTTCAGCCGGTTGTTATCGTTCTGAAATCCGGTGCTGTCGGCATAACGGGCCAAATCCAGCCATTTCCGTCCCTGGCGTTCGCCGTATTTCGCCGAGGCCAACAGGCGGTCGACCAATTTTTCGTAAGCATTGGTCGACTTATCGTTCACGAAGGCGTCGACTTCTTCCGGCGTCGGAATCACGCCCCAGCCGTCCAGAGTCGCGCGGCGGATGAATGCGGCGCGGTCGGCATCCTTCGAAGGTTGCAAACCCTTGGCCTCCAACTTCGCCAAAATATAGGCATCGACCGGCGTCCTGACCCAATCCTGCTGTTTGACGGCCGGAACCGCCGGCGCTTTTACCGGCTGATAAGACCAGAGTTTTGACTTGGACTTCGCCGCCGGCGCGCTTTCCTGCGCAGGCGCCGGCTTGTCGTCCGCTGTCGGGGTATCGATGCTGACCGCCACCGCTATCCCCCAAACGGCGAGGTAAGATAATTTTCTTTTCATAGATTTACTCCAAAACTAACGAAGACGAGGCGTCAGGTTCTAATGCGCTTTCGGCGCCGGCGGCACGATTTTGGTAATCTTGCCGCCTTCTTCTTCATAGTTCTGCGAGCCTATCGCCCCGACCACCTTGAAGCCTTTCTCGGCCAAAGCATCCCCCGCGGCGCCCGCACGACCGGCGTGATTCGAAACGGTCACGATCGATCTTTCCTTCGGAATGAAAGGCAGCGCCGCTTCCAGCTCCTTGGCCTGAACGCTCAGATAAACCGGAAAGCTGCCGATCTTGCTGACTTCGTCCGGGCGGCGCACGTCGATAATCAACAATTCCTCCGGCTTGGCCAAGAGGGCATCGATCTGCGCGCGGTTAAGCTTCGGCGTTTTGTAGCTGTAAGGTTTGGGTTCCGGTTTATTGCCGTGCGCGTGTTCCGCCGCGGTCGCCAAACCGAACGGACTGACCAGCATCATCGTTAGCAGAAATAGTGTGGTGGTATTTTTGATCATCGCTTCTTCTCTTTTCTTTTTGGGTTCTTGGCAAAAGCGCGCTGAAATGGCGCGCATGGATCATGTTGTACTCAGATCATTTTGCAACATGCGTGCCAGACTCACCGACTCTCGCCGACCTGAAAAACAAAATAATTACCTATTGATTTACAAAGGATTTTTTACAGACACACGAAGAGGAAGACCGCCGCATGAGGGTTTGAAGGATGGGTACGCCAGCCCACTGATGAAATAGCAACAGCCCGACAACACCCGCTGTTGCTGGGCTAGCAAGCAAAAAAAACGGGCCAAGGAATATATCCTTGACCCGCCAAGAGAGCACACTACGGGACTAAAAAACTATGCCACGGGATTACTTGGCTCGGCTGCTGATGCCTTGCACCAACAACGGTATCTTGTAAGCGGCGCCGCGTCCCACCACGTACAGGGTTTTCTTGTCCTTACCCGCAAACGCCAGATTTTGCGGCTTCTTCGGCAGCGGAATCACGCCCAGCGCCGCGCCCTTCGCATCGAACACTTCGACGCCGGCATTCGAGGCCACATACAGCCTGCCTTCGTCATCCAACGCCAGACCGTCGGCGCCGCTGGACCAAGCCTTGTCATCGCCCTGTTTCCAGCCTTCCAGTTTGGCGAAGTTGCGCCGATTCGCAATCGAACCGTCGGCCGCGATATCGTAAGCCAAGATGTGTTCGCCCGAGGTATTGGCGACATACAGCACCTTTTCGTCCTTGCTCAGCTGAATGCCGTTCGGACGTTCGATGTCGTTGGCCAGGCGTTTCAATTCGCCGCTAGGGCTGATGGTGAACACGCCGGGATGTGACGGCGGCGGATTGGGTTGCTCCTTAGTTGGGCGGGTGCCGCTGTCAGTAAAATAAATCGCACCGCTATTCGCGCGCACCAGGTCGTTGGGCCGCTGGAATTCCACCCCTTCGAATTTTTCGGCCAGGGTCTTTTTCTTGTCGGCCGGATACACGATGCCGACCTGGGTTTTCACCGTCTGCACCGCATACAATTCGCCGCCGGCACCCCAGGCCAAGCCGTTGGCGCCATTCGAATTTTTGAGAAACACCGAGACTTTATCGTCAGGTCCGATACGCACGATGTTGTTAGCCTGGGTTTCGGTGAACAACAGGCTGCCGTCGCTGTGCGCGATCGGCCCTTCGGTGCCCTTGAAGCCGTCCTTGATCAGTTCGACCACTACGCCGCCGGCCGCGACGCCGGGAATCGCCGGAGTCACCGGATCATCGGCCTGCACGGAGGCCGCAAACAGTAAAACGCCTACTGTCGGAATGAATTTGCGTAACATGAAAAATCTCCAATTGCTGATTGTCTGAATGGAATTGAGCGGCATCAAGCCGCCGAAAGTTTTAGAATCTGGCCCTGAAATGCACGCCGTAATAACGTGCTTCGCCGTAAGTCGCGCTCGACGCACCGGTGCTGGACCAGTTGCCGACGTTGGTCAGATAGAGGGTATCGAAGATATTTCTGCCGACCAGATCCAGGTTGTATTTGCCGTCTTTGGTGCCGACGCCGATACCGCCATCGGTCACGTGATAAGCCGGCTGTTTGCCCGATGCGGAGAGGCTGGCGTTATAGTTGGCCTGGGATTTGAAGCTGTCCACCAAAAAGGCGTGCCATTGCAGGCCGTAATCGTCGCCTACGCCAAAGCCTAAAGGCACGCGGTAATCGAAACCGAAGTTGGCGGTAAATGCCGGCGCATTCGGCAGGGTCAGGCCGGTTTGGTCGCAAACCGGCTTATTGGCTTCAGGCGCGCAAGGCGCGTTCTTGAAGTCGGTATAAACCGCGTGGTTGTAGGAGCCGTTCAGGAACAGATTCAAACCGCGCGCGACATCCCAGCTCGTCTCCAATTCGATACCGCGCAACTGGATGCCCTCGATATTGCCCAGCGTGGTCCGGAACTGACCCGGACGCGCCTCATCAGGCAACACCAACTGGGATTGAAAGCCATTCACGTCGGTCTGGTATAGATTCAAGTTGACCACCAGCTTGCGGTCGAGCCAGCTGCTCTTGATGCCCAATTCGTAATCCATCACGTCCTCGGGATCGACGTTTTCGACCGCGCCGGTATTGGAGTTGAACTGCGCGGCGCCGGATTTTTGTCCGCCGGCCACCGAGAAATAAGCCATGACATCCTTGGTAATCTTATAACTCGGGTTAACCAGCCAGTTTTGCGAGTTCTGATCGAAACCCTGACGGTCGGCCGTCCAATTTTGTGTTATCCGGCCGTTGCGAATGGCCTGCGCATCGGTCAGGTTTTGCGCGCTGGCGCCGATCGAGGAGGATAACGCAGCCAAATCGGCGCCGCCATACGAACGATGGTTTCCGGAGTTCGATCGCTGTTCAAAGGTATTGCGCAAGCCCAGGGTCAGCGTCGCCGCGTCGGTAATATGCCAGTTCAGCTGGCCGTAGCCGGCATAACTGTCGGTGGCCGGATTCAGAGCAGCCGTATCGAACACTTCGCGTAACGAGGCCTGCATCATCTGCCGGCCAATGGCCGACGAATTCAGGCGGCCGTATTGCGCATTGGAGGCATAGAAAGCGCCCGCGTCATCGCCGTAATGGTTTTGGCTGAAGGTATCCGCGGTGCTGCGCATCGTAAAGAGACCGGCCTGATAATCGATTGGCCCCGGCTCTTTGGAAGCAATACGAAATTCCTGCGACCATTGTTCGTTTTTGACGGTAACCCCGCCGATGCGCATGATGTCCGCCACCGAACGGTCGCCGTCATGATGCGGTTCGAACAACGAATCCCGATACGCCGAAACCGAGGTGAAGCGATGCCCCAGCACATCCCAGTTGATTTCGGCGGACACGCCCTCGCCATCGGCGCGGGATACCTGCTTGTTGTCTTGCGCGACTTTGCGCGGATCGCCGATGATGGTAACCGGTTGCCCGGAACGCTTGAAGACATCGAACCAATCGCGTCCGAGACGAGAGCTATAGGTGATAGGCCGTGCCGTACCATCGGCAAATGTTGCAGGATCATCCAAATTCGGGTTAACGCTCATACTTTGCGTGGACGAGCTGCGATCCACGATCAGACGCGCGGACAATTCGTCGCTCGGCGTCAGCAAGAACTGCAAGCGGCCGCCCAGCGCATTGGTTTCCTGTAGCTTGCCATTGGTGATCGCCACATCGAGGTTTTCGACCCAGCCGTCGCGCCGGTCGATATAGCCGGAAGCGCGGTAGGCGAGCAAGCCAGGGAGAATCGTACCGGTCGCACCGAACTTGCCTTGCAGCGAGTTGCGATTGCCGGCAAAGCCGTCGGCGTAATAACCCGATTTGAAGGAAGGCGCCTGACTTACGACGTTCACCAAACCCAGGTTGCTGTTCTTGCCTTGCAAGGTTCCCTGAGGCCCCCGCAACACCTCGACGTGATCGATATCGGCATAGTTGGCCCAGGTCGAACCGACCCAGGACTGCCAGACGTTGTCGATCATCACGCCGACGCTGGACTCCATCGATTCGTTGCCGCTGTTCTTGCCCAAGCCGCGCAACGCGATACTGGTCTGCCGCGCATTGGTGCTGGTCACGCCGAGGTTCGGCACCCGGCGCGCAAAATCCGCAACGCTGACGATGTTGTCCCGCTTCATCTGCTCGCCGCTGATGACCGCAACTGGGATTGGCACTTCCTGTAATTTTTCTTCCTTACGCCGCGAGGTGACCGTCACTTCCGCCAGATTCTTCGGCTCCTCCTTCACTTCCTCGGCTTTGGGTTCCGGCGCGGCAGCCGCCACCGCATTGCCCGATGCAGCCCCGCCGGGAACGGCGCTGGCTGCCGCCGGCGTATCCAATGGCGCTTCGGCGGCGCCTTGGTTAATCAATTCCTGCTCGCGCTGCTTGGAAGCTTCCAGTTCACGGGTCAAACGCTCGACCTGGGCTTTCAGGTCGGCAACGGAGGGATCGCCGCCGGCGGACTTGTTTTCCGCCTGATTCACCGGGGCTGCGGACACCTCGTGAGCCGCCAGCAGGGATGCGCCGGCGACGGCCAATGCCACGCAGGACACGAGTTTGCGGCGGCGGCTGATAGAGGGTGGCACACCCGGCTGCTCGGCGCCTATCGAAGGGACGCCAGTTCCATGTTCATTCACTAATTCACCTATGCGTTAAAGGTTGATAAAGCCGTTAATCGCCAAGGCAAACTGTGTCACAAGCGACTCCCGCGTCCTTGGCTGTTATGAAGCTTTAACGCAAACGCTGTGCCAATCGTTATTTGATGTTCAGGCCATGCCTGTAAAAAATGGTAAATAAATGATATTCAAATTATTTTAATTCCTTGCCGGACACTCAAGGCGCATTCACAAACACAGATCCCGCGGCCCGATGCTGCTGATTTGTCCACAGACCCTGTTGCCAATCTGCACTTCAAACAACAACAGCCGCACTGTTCCCCACAACGCCCGCCCCGCCCTCCGCACAACCGAATCATTATCCCGGGGAACCGGCCTTAGGCGAAAAATACTTGCCGATCAACGCCGCCAGCCGTGCCCGCTTTCGGCCATGACGGCATCGGCGCGAGCTGAACTGCAATCTGGAATAAAACTTGCTGAACTCAAGGCTCATCCCATTCCGACAACCCAACCATCATGACTCACCCTCTATGACAAAATCCAATGACTCCAGACCTGCTCCATTGCTCAGCGCGGCTTGCGTCCTGGCCGGCGGCTTGCTTGCCGCCACTGCCACGGCGGCGCCAAGCATTTACCCGACCGGCACGACCCGCTACGATCCTGTCAAAGCCTTCAACAGCTTCATCCTGTTTACCGGCGGCGACAATATCGCCCACCTGATCGACATGAACGGCAATTCGGTGCATGAATGGAAAGATGCCGCCAGCCACAGCACGCTGATCGATCCGGCCGTGAACGGCGGCAAGCTAGGACATGTGTTCGTGACGCTGGAAACCACCGAAGGCAAAGGCACCGGCCTGGTGCCGGGCCAAATCAACCGGCGTATCGCCAAGACCGTCGGCGAGCTGGACTGGGACGGCAACACGGTGTGGAGTTTCGGCGACAAGGCGCCCGGCGGCGCCGCGCAGCAACATCACGACTGGGCCCGGCTGCCGAACGGCAATACCGCGGTGCTGGCCAATTGGGTCCATGCGGTGAAGGGTTTCAAACAGAAGGAGGTGCTGGACGACGTGATTTACGAAGTTAATCCGGCCGGCGAGGTGGTGTGGAAATGGATCGCCTCCGAGCATCTGAACGAGTTCGGCTTCACCCCGGCCGAACTGAAGCTGGTCAAGAACGCGCCGATCGCCGACTACCTGCATGTGAACAATCTGAAGGTGGTCGGCCCGAATCGCTGGTTTGCCGCCGGCGATAAACGTTTCGCGCCGGACAATCTGCTATTTGACTCGCGCAACGCCAATTTCATCGCGATCATCGACCGCCAGTCCGGCAAGATCGTCTGGCGGCTGGGCCCACACTATGCCGAGGCCACGATCGAAGGGCAATTGCCCCGAAAAACACCCAGACCCGTCGATCAGATCAGCGCCCAGCATGACGCGCACATCATTCCGGAAGGACTGCCCGGCGCCGGCAATTTGCTGGTCTTCGACAACCAGGGCATCGCCGGCTACCCGCCGGCCGCGGTGCCGCGAACCGGCGGCTCCCGTGTGCTCGAAATCGATCCGGTCAAGAACGAAATCGTCTGGCAATACAGCGGCGAAAGCTCCGGGGGACCTGCCTGGTCGTTCCGCAGCACACACATCAGCGCCGCCCGCCGCTTGCCGAACGGCAACACCTTCATCGACGAAGGCCAGAGCGGCCGCTTGTTCCAGGTGACGCCCGACGGCGACATCGTGTGGGAATATGTGAATCCGTATGGCAAAGTCGGCGAGGACGCCTTGACCGGCAAGGACACCGCCAACTTCCAGCTCTACCGGGGCCAGCCTGTGCCGTACGCCTGGGTGCCGGCCGGCACGGCGCACAGCGAAAAGGCGGTGGCGCCGCCGGAATTGGCTCGATACCAGATTCAGGCAACGCTTTAAAGCCTTTTGGCCATCGCACACGATGCCAATGACGATGGGTTTCTGAGGCTGACAATTGTAATCTTCAGAAGCCCTTATTTTGTACAAAAACCCGATCAGGAGAATCTCATGTTTCGTATTTTCAACTGGCAACAACTGACGATGACTATCGGCCTGTCCCTATACTTCGCTTCTGCGATCGCAGCCGACCTCGACCCCAAGGCCATATCGATCAAACTGCCGGACCAAATAAAATGGGTCGCCAACCCCAGCGGCTCGGAAAGCGCAGTGCTGGTCGGCGATCCGTCCAAGCCCGGCCTGTATGTGGTGCTGAACAAATGGAAAGCCCACCACAACAGCAAGCCGCATTCGCACCCGAACGACCGCTTCATCACCGTGATTTCCGGCACCTGGTGGGTCGGCACCGGCAGAGATTACAATCCGGACACGTTGAAACCGGTGCCGGCCGGCAGCTTCGTCACCCACTACGGAGGCGAAATCCACTATGACGGCGCCAAGGATGAAGACACGATTTTGCAGATCGTCGGCATCGGTCCGGCCACATCTAAACCCGCTCCGGCGAAGTAGCAATCATGGTAGCCGGAAAGCTAAACCCGCATTTTCAATACAGAACGTTTAAGGCGGCACACATGGCATTGACAATGTGTAGCCATAAGGCTACAGTTATCCCATGATTGAAATTCGTAAAACCGACCTCTTCGCTCAATGGCTCGACGGCCTGCGCGACCTTCAAGCAAGGGCTCGAATTCAAGCCAGGATTGCACGACTCGCAGGTAATCTTTAGGAGTAACCGCCATGAACAAAACCATTACCACTCCCTATGACGTAGCCGAACATCTCAGAACCCCGGAGGAGATGGCGGCCTATCTTGAGGCATGTTTTGAAGAGGCAGGCGGAGATGCGGCGTTCATTGCCAAAGCACTTGGGGATATTGCTCGCGCCAAGGGTATGTCACAGGTTGCCCGCGATGCGGGGTTGTCCCGTGAAAGCCTCTACAAGGCACTTTCCGGCGAGCGCAGCCCCGACTTTGACACCATCCTCAAAGTTATCGGGGCGCTTGGGCTAAAACTGCATGCCAAGCCTGCCGCTTAATTAATGGCTGCAAGTTCCTAAAAAACGGGTTGAGGAATATCCCCAACCCGCCACAAGAGCACTCAAACCAAGCGGGACGGGATTTGCAATCCCGTCCCCACCGTTTTGAAGCTTCTTGATGCCTTAAACCGCGCAGAAACCCTGCGGACGGGGCAACATGCCCCGTCCGGCGAAAAACTTATGGGACGATTGATGCTATTCAGCACTGCCGTCCGCCCGCTTCAATTCGCTTTCAAACGACGTCACCTTCAGATCTTGCAGGCGGAATTGATAAGCCTCGGCCACATTCTCGGCTTCAACCTGCCCTATCCCGGTAAACGGCTCCGCCTCGGCAAGCTTGTCCAAAATGCCCTTGCTCTGGTATTTATCGATGATTTCGCGATTGACCGCGATCAATGATTTATTGTTTGCGCTGCATTGACCGATCCATTTTTCACGCTCCTGGACGGCCGCAACCAACAGTTGATTGTCGCTTTGAATCGCTTTGGCCTGCGCCACGATTTCCTTGAGTTTGTCTTGAAGATTGCGTTCCCTCGTACCGGCCCGTTGCAGTTGTTCTTGCAGCGAGCCGTTGTCTCTCCGCGAGTCTTCCAGTCCGGCCCGGTACTGTTCGACCTGGCCCTTCAAGGGCTCAAGCTGCGCAACCTCGCTGCGCAGCTTTTCCGCCTCGTCTCCGAGCGCTTTTTTTTCCGCTTCGAGCGCGGCTTTTTCCTCGCTTAGTTGCCGCAGCATGCCCTGGGCTTTGCGCAAGGCCTGCGCCGCCGCATCGCTCTGCTTGGGCGCCGCCTGGATTTCCAGGCTCCAGGCCATCGCCGCCAAACAAAGCAGCCACGGCAGAGCGCCCTTGGCGGCACCGCGTCGCCGCCTGCTTTCAGGATTCAAAAATAGACTCATTGGATGTCCCCTTAGAAACGCACATTCAAATCGACTGCGGCGGTGTCGATACTCAACTTCGGCCCATCGATCGAATCGGTGCTGCTCCAGCGCAGGTTGACCCAGGTATTTCTGGCCAGCCCGTAGCTGCCGCCGATCCACCAGCCTTTGGCGTCGGTGCCGCCGCCATGGAACAGCGATTCGGTAAACGCATCCAGCACCGCGTCGCGCTCTATGTAACGGTAGGCGAGGAAAACGTTCCAATCCATGAAACGCCTGATGTCCGGATCGCCGACATCCATCCGGATCTGAAAGGCATCGGTTTGATCGCTATTGTCCGCCAGCAGCCCCGGAAACTCCCGTTCGATACGGGCCGCGTCATAGCCGACATTTTTCGCGTAATCGGCCGTCAGCACGACATGGGTGCCCGAGAAATCGATGTCGTAGATGCCGGTCAGGTTGAATATCCTGAAATCCGAGGCGAGGCCGTACAAGCAGCCCTGGCCGATGGCGCTTTGCGCATTCGTGCAGCGAGGGTTGAAACCGTCGTTGACATTGATCGGCACCATCGAATTGCCTTTCTGGATAAATTCGGGCGCCGTCCAGTCGTTTTCGAAACTGCCGCGCGCATTAGGCCGGGCGCGAACGTTTTTGTAGCCGTAATAGGCGGCGGCGACTTTCAGACGGGATGAATCCTGCACCAGCCAGTCGGCGCCGATTTGACCGCCAAACAGCCATTTGTCGGACGTCGAAAGATTGATTTCCTGGATCGGAAAGACGCCTAAGGTGGCGAAAACGGTGTCCGGCGTTTGCGGGCCGAAGTTGATGCCGGAGCGGCCGCCGAGATCGTTGGTCAATGCCGCTTTATAAGATTTGACCCTGGAGGAGTCCTGGTTGAAGCGATAGCGGAAGGTTCCGGCAAAACCCTGGAAGCTTAAATCGGGATCGTACACCACGTCGGTGGAAACCCAGGGATTCGCGAAGCGGCCGCCATAGAGCGTAAACCAGTCATTGCCCTTTTTATCGACGAAGTCATATTGCAGAAAACCCCGATCGATCGCAAATTCGAAGGATTGCCCGGTATTGCCCAAGGCCTGGTCATTGGATACCGGGTTTCTGATGTTGCTGGTCGCCAGCCGGAGGCCCGCTTTCAAATGATCGGCGATCTTCATGTCCAAACCGAGGCGGAAGCGTTCCGAGAAGCGAAACCGGTCCTTCGTGGTATTCAGGAATTCCTTGCCATGGCTGCGCGCCGCCTCATGGCCGCCCTCCTCATTGATGGCCAGATAATCGAGCAGCGCCCCGTTATCCTCCTGGAAGAAATCATCGGCCCCGCGCACACGCATGTCGAAAGTCAGTTTGGTATTGGCGACCCATTCCGGTAACGCCCCCGGGATTCCCCAGTGCTCTTCCTTGGCGTCCGCCTTGACATCCTTGACGACCTCCTCTTTCAAATCGGCGCGCACCTGTTGCCTGATTTCTTCCTTGACGAATTCAGGCACATAACCGACATACACCGATTTAGATTTGCCGGCCCCAGCCCCCGGGCCTTTCTCGGCCGCCGCGGCGTTGTCCGCCAACTGCTCTTCCGCTTGTTCCTTGACCAGCTGCTGTTTGGCTTCCGTTTGCGCTTTTGCCTTCGCCTTATTGATCAGACGTTCCGCCTTGTTTTTATCCAGCAGGCCTTGCTCGACGAACAGCTCGACCAGATTGACCGCGGTGTTTTTCAGCTCCAGCAACTCTTCGCGCTCGCCGTCCATCTGCTTTTTGAGTTTCAGAAGATCCTCTTTGTCATCGGCCATCGCGGGCGACAGAAAAGCGCCCGCCAATACGGCGGCCAGGGTATTTCTTACAACAATCATCGTTATTCTCGGTGATATTTAAAATTATTGATTTGCTCGTTCCCAAGCTCCAGCTTGGGAATGCCGAACGCGGGACAGGGTTTTTAACTCCGTCCCCATCGTTTCGGCGTTGCTGCTATGTTGAAGCTTCGTCGAAACCCTGCGGACGGGGCAACATGCCCCGTCCGGCGAGGCGGCCGTTAAATACCCTTGATGTAGGGTGGATAAGCGCAGCGCATCAACCCAATGTGCGCCCGATGGCGGATGCGCTCTGCTTATCCGCACTAGCATTGGGTTGTTAAATTCTTGACGTGACCTTGATCTTCAGCGGTTGCGGCATGTTGTCCGGCGGCGATTTCGCTAAGGAAAAGTGCAGTTTCGGCAAGGCCTCGCGAATGCTTTGGTCCACGTCGGACTTGCCGCTGCCCGAGGCGAGTTCGGTGCGCTCTATCCGGCCGTCCTTCCCCATCCAGACATTCAGCAATACGCTGTAAGCCGCCTTGCCGGCGCTGGTGTCGGCCAGCAGCCCCTGCAACTCGTCGTCCAGGCGGCGTTTGACCTGACCGCCATACCAGAGAATCGCGCTGCCGCCGCTGCCGCCCAAAAGCCCCCGGCCCCCCTTCTTGCCGACCAGTCCGAAACCGTCCGACCCGGCCCCACCCTCGGCGTCCACGCCCAGTTCCTCGCCCGGCGGTTGTTCCGCCTCATCGGGTGCGGGTGCCGGTTCTTCCTCGGGCTCCGGTTCAGGGACTTTTTCCGGCTCGGGTTCGGGCTCCGGCGGTTTCTGTTCCGGCGGCGGGGGCGGCGGAGGCGGCGGCTGAAGCACGGTGATCTGTTGCACCTGCTTCTTCGCCTGCAGCGGTTTTTCGAACAGCCCCTGGATGTAGTAGACGCCGACCGCAATCAGCAGGGTCAGGACGCCGCCGATGATCAGCGGGAGCCGTTTCAGCCATTTCTTGCGTTGATCCATAACCCTTACTTCACCAGTTTCTGCGTCACCAGGCCCAGCTGGCTGATTTCGAGCCGCGTCACCACATCGAGCACCTCGATCACCTTTTCATACTGGATCGAGGCATCGGCCTTCAGCACGACCGGCAGGTCCGGTGTCGCCGCCTTGTACTGCGCGAGCCGGGTTTCCAGTTCCTGGATCGAGACCGGGTAGGTATCGAGATAGATCGTGCCGTCCGGGGCAATCGAAATCGCCTTGGTTTTAGGCTTGGATAACGACGGCGTGCTGCTGGCTTTCGGCAGGTTAACCGTGATGCCCTGCACCGTCGCCGTCGTCATGATGATGAAGATCAGCAGCAGCACGTAGGCCACGTCGAGCATCGGCGTGATGTTGATGTCATCGTAGACTTTGCCTTCCTCTCCTACTTTCATGACTGCGTGGCCCTTTGCCGGTCGGCACTGCGTAACGAGACGATCGCCAGAAACTCGTCGGTGAAGACGTGCATGTCGGCGGTCACGTCCTTGATTCGGGTCAACAAATAGTTGTAGGCGAATAGCGCCGGAATCGCGACCGCAAGCCCCGCGACCGTCGCCAGCAGCGCGCCGGAAATGCCGGGCGCGATTGAATTGATATTGACGTCGCCGGACGCCGCGATTACCGCGAAGGTGATCATGACCCCGAGCACGGTGCCGAGCAGTCCGAGGAAGGGGCCGCCGGAGATCGCTATCGTCAACAGCACCATGTTCTTGTTCAGTTTCTGACCTTCCCTAACGACCGCCGCATCCAGACGGGCGCGCACCACATTCAGCGCTTCCGCGGATAGCACCGCGTTGGCGCCGCCGAAATGGTGGTTCAGTTCCTGTACGCCGGCATGATAGATGTGATAAATCGGCGAACCCTGGAAATGATCGTGTTTGCCGGCGACCGCCGCCAGAAACTCCGATTGTTCGTTATCGCGCTCATCCTCGGTTTCTTCCGCGTCCAGCTGGCCTAGATTGGTGGTAGAAATCGTTCGGTATTGCGCCAGGAAGTCTTCGTTTTCCTTGCGGGCCCGGTTCAGGGTCAGGGTCTTGCCGACCATCACCAAGAGGCTGATCACGAACATCACGCCGCACAACGCGATCACCACCCAGCCGTCGACGGTCAGGCTTTGCAGGATGATCGCGAAGTAATTCAGATCGTCGCCGGAGCCTGAGGATTCGTCCTGGCCGAAATTGAGCACCGCGAAATCGGGGCTCTGGCTGCGGAATTGCAGCTTGATCCAGTCCGCGCTGCGCGCCTGCTTCGCAACCTGCGCCTCATCGACGAGGCCGCTCAGGTTCTGGCCCTGCTCGTTGCCGCCTAAAGAAACGGACGGCGTCATCGCGGCCAGCTGGATCGGCGTCGTGCCGACAGCTTGCCCGTTCAGGTAAAGCTCCAGCGCATCCTTTCTGGCGATAACCGCCAGATGCTGCCACTTCGCCGGATCGACGTTCGCCGCGGCGGTCTGCTGGGCGACGCCTCCGCCCTGGTAGCGGGCGATCGCGGAGGTGCCCTGCACGACCAGCTCGATGCGCCCGGCCGCATCCTTCGCTTCAAACAACGTGGCGTTCGTCTGGGCCTGGTCGATCTTGATCCAGGCGCTGAAAGTCAGGCCGCTGTCGGGCGTGATCGCGAGCGCCGGATTCGCATTGACCGTGATGCCGCCCTGACCGTCGAATTTGGCCGCCGCCCCGATGAAACCGGCTGGATCGACGGCCGCCTTCGAGCTGGCCGCATGCAGCGCATAGGCGGTGGCATCCTGCGGCAAGGCCTCGCCTTCCCGAAAATGAAAGACCAGCGCCTGATTCACGTCATAAAGGCCCTGCGCATCGGAGCCGTCCGCCGCAGCCGCGTTGCCGTAATACATCGAGAAACTGTCGGTACTGACGCCGCCGCGAACGACCGGCACCTTGACCCAGACCAGGCCGAGTTCGGTCAAGGCATCGATCTTTTCGACCTGATGCTTCAGCGCGGTCTTGTCGTCCAGCATGAAGCGCACGTCCTTGCCGTTCTCCGCCAGATCGAGAAAAAAGCCGAAATTGCCGGTATGCAGACGCACCAGCAATGGAAAGTCATTCAGGGTTTCCTGAATATCGGCGCCGGTCGCTCCGGCATCGACGCTGAATTGCTTACGCGATTTCCATTCGTCGTTCCACCACGCCTGCGCGCAGAGCGGAATCAGGATAAGAGCCAGTCCCAGGCGGAAACGGCCGATAAGAGATTTGTTCATTGAAAATAAACTCATAAAAATTGAATCCTGGTTAAATATCGTTCCCACGCTACTTCATTGCCTACTGTGAAAGCCTTTCACAGTAGGGTGGATAAGCGAAGCGCATCCACCAATATGCGCCCGCTGGTGGATGCGCTTCGCTTATCCACCCTACGCAGGCAAGTCATGAATCGGAAAGCATTTTTAATCCTAAGTCCCGCAACCCGGCTTGCCGTCGCGGATTTCGCCGACGGTGCAATCGCCATAGCCGACCACATCGGTGCTCAGAATGCTGACGACCGACGTCTGCTTATCTTTTTGCTCGCCGTCGTCCTGCTCGCCGTTGCCCCCGGCGCCGTCGCTTGCCGATTTTGCCGCGCTGGTCGCGGCGCTGTCGGCGCCTGAAGGCACGACAGGCGCCGGCGCCGCGGTCGGTACGCCGACCGTGCCGCCGGAGGCCTGAATGTTCGAGGCGCCGACCACCGCGGTCGCGGCAATCACGATCTGGCCGCCGCTGATGCCGGCTTCGCCCGCGTCGACGATGCCTTGCGGCGCCGCCAAGGTGACCTGGCCGTTGCCGATCGCCTGAATACCGCTGCCGGAAACGATCGGCGGGAAAATCGTGACGATATTGCCTTTCTCGTCGACCAGGGTAACCGGCGGCGGCGCGGCGATCGCCGATTTGGCGCCCTTGCCGGCGTCGATGCTGCCCTTGGACGACCAGACGGTAATGTCGCCGCCTTTCAGGGTGAACACACGCGACTGGTTGACGTTGAAATCCTGGTCGATCAGCGCGTTCAAATCGCCTTCCTGCTGCACGACGATGCCGAGTTCGTTGGCAGCCTTGCGGATACCCGCCAACTGCCCCGCCAGGCCCACGTCGATCTTGCCGCCGGGGACGGCCATGTTGATGCCGCCACCATCCAGCGTCTTGATTTGGCTGAAGACCAGGCTGAGATCGCCGTCGTAGCTGTCGCCTGGAAACAGCGCCTTGATCGCGTCGAAGCCGCGTTGATAGAGTTCGGCCCGCTCGCCTGCCGGTGCTGCCGCCGCGGCAGCAGCCGACTGCTTGATCTCCTCGAACAGGACCTTTAAAAACGTGTTCAGATGTTCACGTTGACCCTGTTCGTCGAGACCGGCCAGCGCCTGCAGTTCCGCCCGGTATTCGGGGTGCGTTTGATAGCGTTCGATGAAGCCGGCGTAATCGACCGCATCGGAGAGCCCGGCCATGACATTGATCGCCGCGCCATTCGGGCTCAGGGCCGGATTCACGATGTTGCCGATCGTCCGAATGCCCGCGGAACTGCCGAGATTGATGTTGCGACCCGCCAGTACCTGCAATTGGCCGGGCCCTCCGATCTCGATCTTGTTCGGATTGGAGAGCACGACCCCGTCCGGGCTGATTTGGGTATTGAAAGCAATATCCCGGCCCGCCTGTATCAGCGAAATGTCATCACTCGCCAGATTTTGTCCGGACAGGCTCAGGTTCTTGATGTCCCTGCCGGCGCTGAATTCGGACGCCTTCGGCAGGAAGAAGATCACCTGGGCGCCGGGAGCGAAGGCGATGTCGCCGAGATTGGCCCTGATCACCGGTTTGCCGGCGCTGCCTTGGTGCACCGGCGCCGCGGCATGGATGATGCTCGCGACAGGGCTGAACGGATCGAGCCGCTCCCGCGCCCGGATCAGGCCGTCATGCAGACTGCCTTCCAGCGACCGGACCGGCGTCAGCCTATCCGGCAATAACGAGACATCGGCATCCGACATGTTGATCGCGACCGTCTCGCCGGCGACCGCAGGCGACCTGACGTTGCGCCCGGCCAAAAGCTCCAGTTGCCCTTTCGCCGACGGGAACAAAGTCATCGATTTGTTGATGCCGATATCGCCGGACAGCGCGGCCGCCTTGACGCTGCCGGGGTAAACCGAATATTCGAAGCCGGCGCCGGCCGTGTTCTGGAAGTTGATGTTGCCGGCGGACGCCAAAAACCGGGCCGCGCTATCCGGGCCGTAGGTGAAGAAGCGGGATTCTCCCCCGACGATCTGGGTCTGTTTCAGCAGGGTCGGGTTGTAGACGCCGCCGATGTTGATATCCTGGCGCGCCTGGACGTCGAAGCTGGCATCGCCGAGTTCGAAGATGGCGCCTTGTCCTGCGGCATTGTTCGCGATGCTGCCGCCGGCCTTCAGGGCGGCCGTGCCCTGGCCGGTAAAGAATTCGCCGCCGATGATGTCGTTGCCGGCGGTCAGCGCCAGATCACCGCCGCCGTTGACTGCGATGCCGTTCTTGACCCACTGATTCGGCGTGCTGCTGACCGTGCCGAGCGGCTTGCCGGTGGTCGGAATCATCACCGAAAGGTTCCGGATATCGCCGCCGGCTTCGACTTTGACATTGCCGCCGCCGAGCGCGCCGACGTTCTGATTGAAGTTTCGGATGCCCTTCGCGGCAGGGATGCTGCCGGTCTGGCTGCTCCGGTCGCCGCTGATATTGATGCCCCAGAGCGTCGGCGTAGCGTTTTCCGCCAAGTTGCCACTCCGGACCAGCCAGTCGGTCATCTTTTGCCCGGTGTTCACGCCTTCGATAGTGCCGCCGGCCCGCAGGGTGATGTCGCCGCCCTGGGTCGGGAATTCGGCTTTTTGAAACAGCGTGCCTATCCGCGTTTCGTCCAGATAACCGAAGCGGAGCAGTTCGTTCATCAGTTCCGGATCCTGGCGGTTCAGGTAATCCGCATCGCTTTCTCCGTCCAGACGAGCAGGCAGCCCCGGTATCTCGCCGCGCAGCAGCTGGTTACGCGTGTATTTCGCGGTCGTGCCGATCGTATAAACGGCCGCGGCCGCCGACGCATCGGACGAATCGGCGACAAAGCGCAGATCCTTGCCGGAATCTATCCCGATCGAGCCGGTGCCGGTTCTGACCTTGACCTGGGTCTTGACCAAGGTGCTCGAATTCGGCGCCGCGGGATTCCGCGCCAGGTAGGAACTGGCCAGATTGACATTGCCGCCCGCAACCAGGTTATAGCTCCACGATTGCCCCTCTTGCAGCATGTCCTGATAGACCCGGTTGTTTTGGCCCGGAACCGAAGCGACCGCGAAGGCGTCGCTCAGCGAGGCATTGATGTTCAGATCGTTGCCGGCTCTCAGGGTCAAAAATCCCGGCAGGGCGGCGTTGCCTTCCGCATCCTGATAACGCCAGTCGATCAAATCCCAGGCGTCCGCCAGGGTCAGGTTTTGTCCGCCGCGAATTTCGAGGCCGGGCAACAGATCGATCGCGGCGGCGGAAAGATTCTGGATAGCCGGCGCGTGATTCATGAAATCGACGGTATCGGCCTTCCAGGACGCGATATTCGCGCTCGTGATCACAGACTGATTGTCGTAAACCCGCGTTGCCTCCAGCACGCTGTGATCGGCACCGGCACCGGTGATCGAGGTATTGACCGCGCTGATGTTAACCGCATTGCCGTCCCTGCCGGTACGCAAATGCAGCGACCCGCCCTGGCCGACTTCGCCGCCGGCCACATCGATCGCGCCGCCCGCGGCGAGATCCAGCAGCCCGCTGCCGGTGTCGTCCCGGTGTACGGTATCCAAGGTGACATGGCCGCCGTCGGCGCCTTTCAAGGATGAACTCGCATCGATTCCGGCACCGCTGCCGAGGGCTATGCCGTTTCTGCCGTAAATCGCGACCTCGCCGCCCTGGCTGCCGCTGACGTCGACCGTTCCGTTCAGCGTCACCTTGCCCTGATCCGCCGCGAGGCTGAATTGGCGCGCGGCCACGTTATCGCCGGCCGCGAGAGTCACATCGCCGCTACGCTGACGCAAAGACACTTCGCCGGAAAAACCAGCCGCCGCAAGCTTGCCGTTCAGCTCGGAAAAGCCGCCGTCACCGAAGGTGTTTACGTCCAGACGCAGGCTTCCCTGGCGCTGTTCGGCATTCGCGAGCTCATCCCCCACCGCGCTGACCAGACCGTTCCAGAGAAATTGCCCCTTCGCCGCGCGTACATCGAGCAGACCCGCATCGCCGGCCTGCTTGCCGCCTTTGACCGCGCCGGCGAGATCGATCTCGGCACCGTCGGCCAGAATGATGTTGCCTATACTCGACGCCAGCAGGACGGTTCCCGCCGACGAGAACTGATCGATCGTGCCGAACGGGATCGTTTGCCCTGCAACATCGATCACCGTGCCCGCATTCAAATTCACGTTTCCACGCAAGGCTTCGAGTTCCAGAATCCCGGAAGGCAGATCGAAGCGTCCCGAGCTGTCTATCGTATCGGCCTTAATCGACCAGCGGGCACCGAGGCCGCCTGGCGCTAGGCCTATCGCGGTTGTGGGCGAAGCCAGCGTGACGTCATGCCCTGTCGCATCGATACGGGTCGTGGCGCCGTTGCCGCCGATAAAATGTCCGGCGTTTAGGGTCAGGTCGCCGTCGACACGCCAGTTGCCCGGCGCGGCCAAGGCGCTGTTGCCGGTCACGGGGTCCTGGACTTGCCCCTGGCCCTTGACCGCCTCGCTCGCATTGACGGTCACCTGATGGAAGCCATCGACCGAGTAGTTGCCGCTGCCGAGTTCGAATTCGCCGGTATTGAAAACCAAAGTGCCGGAGCCGGTCCCTGCGCGCTCCGAGCTTGAACCGCTATTGAACAGGCGGATGCTGTCGGCGGAGAATTCGGCCGTAGCACCGGCATTATTGAAGCCATTGATCGCCGCCGCGCCGATTTTGAGCTGTTTCGCCTGGATGCCGACAGCGCCGTAAATATCCAGATCGCTCGCGCTGATCAACTGTAATTCGTCCAGGTTGAAAGCGGTGTTCGACAACACCAGGCCAGGCGTGTTGACCGGCGCCTCGCCGAGGCTGATACGGCGCGATTTCAATGCCAGCGACCCCCCCTGCATGTCTATGTTGCCGTCGAACACGGTATCCCGGGTCGAATCGAGCCCCATCGAGCCGCCGGCCGCGAGCCGCACGCCTTCTTCGACCACCAGCGTGCCGGTGCTTCCGGTCACGGCCTTGTCGCGCACGACGTTGACTTGGTCCGAGGAAGACACCCGCAGCAAGGCGCCGTCGCTGTTGGCCGTGCCGTTTGCCGCCAGCTTATTGTCCACCAGCAGATCGAAGCCCGGCTTACCGGTGCTGCCGGTGCTCTCGATCACCGCGCCGCTGTCCAGTTTGATTTGATCGCGCGCGGCCAGAATCAGCTCCTGTCCGCTCAATTGCACGTCGCCGGCCACGTTCAGCGTCTGCGTCGACACCTTCACCCGCTGTCCGTTCTTTTCCTTGCTGCGCACGCCGCCCAACAACAGGCTCGGCGCATTCAGGTTGTTCAGGTCCTCGTCGAACAGGCTGACCGTGCCGGCCGGGCTCGATGCGGCATCCTCGCGACTGCCGACCACTCGGAGGTTATCGGCGCTGATATCCACCTGTCCGCCCAGGCCGTTCAGACCAGGGGCCGCGGCCAATTCGGCGCCCAGCACCAGACTGTTGTGCACGTCGATCGACAGGCTGCCGGCGTCCTTCGGCAGTTGCGGCGCCGCTGTGCCTTCGCCGGCCGCCTTGTCGGCAAAAAACGTATTGGCCGAATAATCCTTATATTCGGACCGGGTCCTGGCGATATCGCCTTGTTCGACCGCAAAACCCTGCCAGCGTGCATCCTGAATGCCGGCGCTCGGATCGCCGTAGCGTCCGGCGACGATGGTCGCCCCGGCAAAATCCTGCTGAACCTGTCCGGGCTGCAAATCCTTGAATCCCTGCCGTGGGGTGACCAGATAGGCGCCCGGCAACAGGGCGTAATGGGCCGGCAGCAAGGTGTACCAGCCGGCGCTGACGCCGGAGCCTGCGCTCAGATAAACGCTGTCGCCGACGTTCAGGCCCGATCCCTGAAACTCCAAGGGGTCGAAGGGCGTCAAGGCATTGCCGAGCCCCGGCATGATCGCGAATTGCGGCGTAAAGCCGGCGCTGTTCGGATTCAGCACATCGGTGCTGCCGCCCGGCCCCGGGATGAATTCGTAAGCATAGAGATCGCCGCCGCCCGACAAATCGACCTTGGCGCCGTCCTGCATCGCAATGTCTTTCCCCGAAAGCGTCAGCCGTTTTTCCGGCGGCGTGTTGATCAACAAATTGATCGAACCGGTCGCATCCAGGGGATAGAGCCAGTTCAGTCCGCCCGACACCTGGCCGAACGGCACGGTCAAATCGCCGCCCGCGACCGAGGTCAGGCTGCCTGGCGCGAGTTCGAGCGTCTTTTCGGCATTCAGCGCCAAGGTGCCGAACGGCGCCTTCAGTGTGCCCGCCTGGATGATGTTCGGCGCATTGACGGTCAATTTTCCGCCGGCCGAAAGCACAGGCGCCGAGGCGCCGCCGCTGTTTTCAATGCGTACGGTTTCGCCGCCGCTGCCGCCGACGTTGATCGTGTAATCGGTCAAGGTGGACGGATAAACCTGGCTCGCCACGATCGTCAAATCGCCGGCCAGATTCAGCACGCCAAGAAAATCCTTGGTATCCTTGAGACCCCGAATGCCGATAGCGCGAACATCGCCCGCGCTGGCCAA
Source organism: Methylomicrobium lacus LW14 (assembly GCF_000527095.1). Taxonomy (NCBI): domain Bacteria; kingdom Pseudomonadati; phylum Pseudomonadota; class Gammaproteobacteria; order Methylococcales; family Methylococcaceae; genus Methylomicrobium; species Methylomicrobium lacus. Next base: position 1,899,086 of record NZ_AZUN01000001.1, read on the forward strand.
GTTGACCTGGCCGAATCCGTTGAAGCTCAAGCCGCCGACCAGATCGATGCCCTTTGCATTCACGGTGAATTGCCCGCTGCCGCCCACCGCATCCGGCGCCAGTTTGCTCAAAAACAGCCCGTTGCCCAGTTGCGTATCCAGACGGCTTTGCGTGGAGCCCAAGGCCGCGTAAGCGGTGCTCAAAGTCACCTGTCCCCCCTCGGTTTTAAGACTCGGGGAATCGAGGACGATGCTTCTCGCCGCATCGAGCCGGACATTACCCTTGAACAGGATACTGCCGGTATGGGTATTGCCGGCGACCGCATCGGTCTTGAATGCCAGGTTCGCCGCGCCCGAACGGCTCAGTTGGGTGCTATTCAGCAAGGCGCGGCCGTTGAAGGCGCTATCGATCGCATCGCCCCGCCTGAGACCTGCAGGAATGGACGCCGTTGCCGACTCGCTGATTTCAAGCGCGCGTGGCTTGGTCACCGCCTTATCGTCCGGAAAACCGCCGCCCGGAACCGGAAAATCCGGCTTTTGCCTGAGGCCGCCGTTCAGTTCGACCGCCAGCGTTCCGCCGGGGGCGCCGTTGCCGCCTTGCGCCTTGAACGCGCCGTCCGCCAGGATGCCTTCGCCCGCCTTCAGGCGGATCGAGCCGCCTGCGGAGGAAATCGACTTGGAAACCACCCTGATCTGGGTCCCCCGATCCGGGATTTCCCTGAAATCCAGCGTGCGGGTGGTGCCGGACACATCGATTTCCGAACCGGCGTAGGTCACGATATAACCGCGATTCGCGGTCAACATCACCTGGCCGCCCGCCAATACGTCGCCCATGCGCAGGCCATAGGGATTCAATTCTTCCTTATAGACGCCGCGCGCCGCCAATCGGCTTTCGGGCCCCAGCCAGATGCCCTGAGAGGCGAAGAACCCCGAATCGCCGGCGGACGGAATGTCCAGGGTCAGAAAAATGTTGCCCCCCGGCGCGTCGATCGCGCCGTCGACGAATATCGAGGTATCCGAATGCAACGCTACGGTGCCCTGCATGTCGGTCTTGATCGAGGCACCCTTGCCGATGCTCACTGCTTCATTCCGGTTTTGGCTCGCCAGTTGAGCCAGAGACAGCGTCAGATTCGTCGGGGTGCGCAAGAATTCCGGCAGGGTTACCACCGAACTGACGTTTTTGACCGGGGTTCCGGTAGGCTTCAGGTAAGCGGTGCCCTTCAGCTGCAAATTGCTTTGCAATGGCCGCAGTTGCACGTTATCGGCCACCTTCAGGCCGTTAACATTGGAGGTGATGTGGTAATCGCCGAAGCCGCCCTGCTGAAAAAATTCGGGGTTCAGCACCAGGGGCGTCGCCGTGGAATCCAGACGTCCAGGCACATCGTCGGCGGAACCGATGACCACCTCGTGGGTGCTGATATTCAGTTGGCCGCCGTGATGCAAGGCCCATCCCGCCAGACTGCCGTCCAGCGTCAGGCTTGAAACCTTGCCGCCCGCCTCGTGCGTCTGTGCGAGTAAATCGATCGAGCCGCCTTTGCCGTCCGCCAGCGCGCCGTCGGTCTGCATCCAGGCGCCGCCGCTGACGTCGATCTTGCTGCCCTGGTCGAGGCGCAGATCGCCCTGTTCGGTGATCAGCGCGACATGGCCGCCGTCTATCGATACCGGCGCCAATGCCTTGCCGTCGCGGACGCTCAACCAGTCATTGACCCATAAGCCGCTGACGTCGATCGAGGCATGGGGCCCCAGCGTGATGTCGCTCGGCAGCAATCCCGAAGTACTCAAGGCTATCGGTTTGACCGTCACCTTGCCCGAACGGCTGGAAATCGATCCGAACAGCTCAAACCCGGTCGATGCCAGGCTCAAATCCGCCTGATCGACCATGTCGATATGGGCGTCTTCGTTGATCCGTATCGCCCCGTTGGTTTTGATATCGACGCGGCGGACTCCGGCGCTTTTGAACAGACCAGGGTCGAGGTTCAACGCAATAGGTTCCGCCGAACCGTCGGCTAGGCGCGGTAAGGGATCGTCCTGCCCCAGGGTTGATGCGAGCGGATTGTGGCCGAAAACGATGTCCTGCTTTCCGAACAGATTATCGTTGTTCAAATCGATGCTCAGCGCACTGCCCGGAGCGCGCTGTTCGGGCGTTCTCTGGTAGGGGCCGTCGACCGTGGTGCCGTCGAGCACGCCGTCCAGCAGCGCTTCATAGGCGCTGATGTTCAATTTGCCGCCTGCCTTGCCTTCGACGTAGCCTTTTTCGTAGCGCTGCGTCAGAGACTCCGCCGGCCAGCGCTGCCTGATCGCCCAGGGCGCATATTTGACCTTATCGCCATTCAGCATGGCTTCGTATTGCCGGTTCGGATCGGCTGCTGAAATATCGAAAACCTCGCCGTCCGCCACCAGTTTGGTGGTGCTGATGACCCCGTCCCGGTAACTGACCGAGCCGCCGGAAAAATCGAGCACACTGCCCTGCTTGGCAACGACATCCCCGCTCGACTTCAGATCGATGGTGCCGCCCGAGGTGCTGCGTTCGTCGATATTACGGGCGATGCGGTCCACCGCGCCTTTAATGTCCGCAATCGGCAGACTGGCCTTGGTCAAGGCGCCCGTCTCCGGGTCGTAAGCCATGTCGGCATCGCGCAGATCGACAGAGACCTTCTCGCCGGCCAAAATGCCGTCGCGCTGCAACGGCGAGTCGCGCAACTCGTTCTTGCGCAGTTCCACCTCGACGACATTCCGCTCCATCGCCAGACTGACGTTTTTGACGCCGGAAACGTCCACCTTGCTGCCGGCTTCCAGATAGATCCGGGCATTACCCTTGACCGTGGGATTCGCCGGGTTGTCCACCGCCTGAATCGAGACATTTCCGGATTTCGCCTGGACCAAAGACTGGTCGCGCAGCCTTACCTGGTGTCCTGAGATTTCGATTTTCGAGCGTGGCTGGGCCTGCGCGTCGATCGCGGTCGCGGTTTTATCGGCGTCGAGGTCGACGCGGGTCAGGCTGCCCTTGTCCAGCGTCACGGTTGCCCTGGTGCCGAGACCATCGTCCTGATCGGAAGCCCTGAGCGTGGCTTTGGGCAGCAGCTTGCCGCCAGTCGCCGAGGGGCTCTGGATGCCTTCGCGCGCCAACAGTCTGACGGTGCCGTTCAACTGCACCGAGGTGGTGGCGGAGGCGATGCCTTTCTGGTTGACCGCGAAGCCCAGCAGGCTGACGTTGCCGCGTTCGGCCAGCACCTTGCCGACGTTATTGACTTCCCCGCCTTTATTGACTTCGACCAGCAAACCGCGCACGTCCGAGTCGCCGCCGGCTTCCTGCAGATAAACCTTGTCCTGCGCGCCGGCAAGTATCGTTTGTCCGTCTGGCGTTTCGATCGTGCCGGCGTTGGTCACCGTAGGCGCCGCGATGATCACCCGGCCGCCGGCGCCTTTCGTTTTGATTTGCGCGCCCTGGTCGATGAATACCTGAATTTTGATCTTGTCGCCGTTCTGATCGCGCAGGTATTCACCCTGATCGTTTTTCAGGTAAATTTCGCCGTTGCCCTGCAAGGCGGCGCTATTGTCGATATCGAAAACCTTGGTGATGCCGCGCTGAAACGTTTTGTCGCTGATGCCCAAGGTCGTCGCGACCAGGGAGTTCACGTTGACCTGCGAATCCTTGCCGAAGACGAAACCGTTCTGATTGACCAGATAGACCTGGCCATTGGCTTCGAGCGAGCCCATGATGCGGCTCGGGCTGAGATCATGGATGCGGTTCAGCGCGATCGAGGTCGACCCTGGCTGGTCGAAACGCACGCTGCTGCCGGCGTCGATGTTGAAGCTTTTCCAGTCCAGCGTCGCCTTGTCGGTGATTTGCTTGATGTTCAGGGCATTGCCGGCAATGGCGCCGGTGGCCTGCCCCTGGGTCGCAATATCGATAGGCGTCTGGGTCAACGGCCCGGTGTTCAGAGGCACGGGCAATTCGGCGCGCACGGGCGGCACTTTGGCTCCAAACGCCAAACAGCCGGCGATCAGCATCCGGATCGCCAGCACCAGCGGCTTCAGCCGAAATGCCTGTTCATTGATTCGGTGAGTAGAATAATGCGTCATCATCCAATACCTCAGGTAAGCCGTGGTGCGAGGTTAAAATTCATAAGCAAGGCGAAAATCGATACGCTGATTGCCGACATCGACCGTACCCTGCCGATACAGCGGATAAGCCCAATCCAGCTCGCCGGTAAAATGTCTGAATAGCTGCGCGCGAAGGCCCAGCCCCGCGCCGGCCAGGCGGTAGTAATCGGGGTTGCCTTCCAGCGGCTTCTGAATCCACAGGTAGGCATAATCCATAAAGGCATGCAGGCGCAGATTGTCGACGGCATCCCAGCCTTGCCGTTTAAGCATCGGCGATTGCAATTCCAGCGATAAATTCACGCCGTCATCGCCCAGCTGCTGGGTCTGAAAATAACCGCGCACGCTTTGCTGGCCGCCGGCCGAGAACTGCTCGTTACTGATCAGGGGGCTGTAAGACAACTGCCCCGAGGCCCTGGCGGCGAGGCGGAAATCCCAGAACAAGGCGCGCAGATGTTTCAGATTACCCGTCAAGTAGGCATAATTGGTCGGCGCATCCTGACGCCGGCTTTCGAACTCCATCTGATTATTACCGAGCCCCCGGATAGAAAAATTACCGGCAACGCCGAGGGTGGTGATCGCGCCATCCTGCCGCAAGCTGCCGTCATAGCCGATCTGGAAGGCGGGATAAGTGACCGGGGTCGGCTCCATGTCCTGGCCCTGCAAAGTCACGCCCTGATTGAAATTTTTGTAATCGAAACCCAAGGTCAGGCTTTGGGTAATATTCTCCTGTAGGCCAAATGGCTTGACCAAACGAGCGCCGTAGATGCTGCCGCTGCCGACGACCGTCAATCCGCCCACCGTGGTACCGGTCTGCACATTGGAGCTGATGCCTATCCCGTATAAGGCCAGGCGCGTATCGGCCCAGCCTGTCGGCAGCACATAGGTGCCCGACCAGACTTCGACTTCGTCGTAATTTTCGGGAGAAACCTGATATTGCAGCGAGGCGCTATGGAAGCGCTGCCACAAGTTATCGTAACGCAGCGAGGCGATCAGACGCGTCCGCGTGGTATCTTCCGGATTGCGGCCGTTCACCTCTAGGCTGCCGTGCAACGGCACCTCGTCCTTCACGCGCAATTCGACCTCGGTTTTGCCCGGCGTGGCGCCGGCACGAAAAACCGGCGTCACCTGGCGATCCGGCGCTTCCTGATTCAAGGCGGCCAATTGTTGCTGCACCTCGGGCATGTGGGGAACCTGGCCTGCAGCCAGGGCGGGCACGCCGGATCGAATCTTGCCCAAGGCGTAATAGCGGGAACCGGAAATTTTGAGCCGCTCGACCGTGCCTTCGACCACTTGCAGGCGCACCGAGTCGTTGACCACGTCCTGCTCAGGAATCTCGACGACGACCGTCGGATAGCCGTTTTTCCTGTACACCTCTTCCAGCGTTTGCCGGGCTTTCTCGACATCGTCGATCGATTTTCCGGGCCCGAGAAACGGGTACACAGTTTTTTCGATCAACTGCTGATCCAGCACCGTATTGCCGTCAACCTGCAACATCAACAGATCGAATGCCGGCGCGGCCTCAACGGTTTGGGCGGGCTCGGCATGAACTTCGGTCCCTGCCGGCGAGAATAATGAAAAAACGCTCCATGTCAGCAATGTGCGTCCAATGAATTTATGCATAGATTTCAAATAACCATAATATATGCGTCATATAGCACATTGTGTGCCAACACCTATTTAATTGAAATTTAATGGGTTTTGTAAAAAACACCCGACTTTTGTGCTGATACAGCAACAGCGACTGCTGATGAGCTGTTGATGAATCAACAGCTCGCTCATGATTTTTGTCTCCTCGCAACGGCTGAATCGGCCGGGAAGATATGAAGCGGCGATGACATCCGGGCCGCAGGGGCGCGGTTCCGGAATGCCATGCTTGAGTGACAAGCTCCGGCCATTGCGGTCGGAGCGATAGAACGAATTACCCCTTTCCTGCATGCCGCCGCGGGGACCGAGGCGGGAAGCCCCGCAGCCTAGCTACACTCCTTCCTGCCGCGACCTTGCATCGCAGCCTTTGCCTTTCATTGAGTCTCTGATGCCGATGCAATCGGCAATGTTGCCGGACATCCCGTCCGGTCTGTGTCAATTGGCATTCGGCTGCTGACACTCCGTCAGCGGCGCGTCCACCGGATTCACCGTCACATTCGCGGTCAGCGTCTTCGTATGAGAGTTCGCGTCGGTAAGGGTTGCGGTGATCGTATACGTTCCCGGCTGTCCATAGAAATGCTCGCCGGTCGCCGAGACAATGCCTTGATTGAGCGTGGTCGGGTTGTCACTTAGGCTATCACCCCATTCGAATTTAACGGTATAGGGCTGCGTACCGCCTGTAATATCGACCTTCGGTTGAACCGGCGTATTAAAGGCCACGGCCGCTTGCGCCAAAGTCAACGTGCCGTCCAATGCCGGCGCTTGCGGCTCGGAAACAGTAATGTGAAACGTTTGCGCCTTGTTGCCGTTTTCGTTATCGGTCACGGTAACCGTCAAATCGTATTGTCCCGCTACGGCATAGACGTGATTGGCCGATTTGGTGAAGACGCCATTTGCCAACGTCTCCTGCTCGTTCTGGCTGCCGTCGCCCCAGTTAAACGCAACCGTGTAAGGGCTCGTGCCGCCGGTGATAGTCTCGGCTTTCGCGGTGACCTGGCCGCCCTTCACGACCGCGTCCGCACTGACGCTCAAGGCGGCATCCAAAGCCGGCACGGCCACCTGAATGGTTTCAACCGCACTGGATTTTTGCGTACCGTTCGCGTCGATGACCGTGACTTTCTGGCTAAAATTGCCGGCATTCGGGTACTGATGGCCGACCGATTTCGCGGTCACGCCGGCGCCCAATGGGAACTCTTCGGCAGCCGTGCCGTCGCCCCATTCGAACTTGACCTTGTAGGGTCCCTTGCCGCCGGTGATGTTGGAAGCTCCGGCGGTGGCCGTGCCGCCCGTCGTCAACGCTTTTTTATCCAGCGCAAACGCCGCATTCAACGGTTGCACGTCGGCGACCTTCACGATGACCCTGTCGCTCGCCTTGGCGTTATCGTTGTCGGTCACGGTCAACTCGAATTCCAACTGCGCAGCCTGAGCCGGACTGACGAACGAGGCTTGCGCGGTTTTGGTATTGAGCAATTTGATTTTGGGATCGCCAGGTTTTTTCAAGTGCTTCCACTGATATTTGACGATTTGACCTCCGCGCGCGGCATCCGGATCGGTGCTGAGGCTCGCCAGCGTCACGTTTTTGGAATATTCCGCATCGATGTCGAGCCCGGCATTCGCCAGCGGCGCCGCATTCAGCGGCTTGACCGTCAGCACGGTGGTCTTGACCGCACTCAGCCCCTGAGCATCGGTAACCGTCAGCTGGAAAGTGAACTTGGCGGGCTTGGTCTTCTTGGCGGTCTTTTGAGTCGCAGGCGCCGTCAAGCTCGGCTTGGACGTATTAGCGCCATTGACCGTGATGGCCGGCGTACCTTTGGTTTGCGTCCAGGCATAAGTCAGGGCGCCGCCTTCGGGGTCCGCGCTGAGACTGCCGTCCAGCGTGACCGGAGCGCCTTCATCAACCGGCGCAACCTTGACGATACTGGCTTTGGGCTTTTTATTGCCGGCGGCTTCCGCCAAGGGCGAAACCGCCAACGCGAATGCCAACAGCCAAAGTCCGATCGCCAAGCGGCCGCCCCAGCTAAAACCGGGGCTAGAATCGCCATCGAGACGACCCGACGGCGCATTGTAGAGCGGCGGGAAAACCCGCTCGCCAGCATGAGCATGAAAAAATAACGACATGTTGAATTCCTTATTTCAACTGAATCTGAAGACCACCTGTGGCCTGATCATCGGCAACCGGCACGATTCCGGTTTGAGTCGAACCGGTAGCCGTGCAGTAATGGGTCAAGGGAACCACAGGATTGTCAGGGTTGAATGGGATGGATGCGATAAAGCCTCTCGGATCTTTGGTCGTCGCAAAGATGCCGCTGAGGCCGAACGGCAGCTGCGTATTCACGGCCTTGGCGACGGTCGGGCTACCCAAATCGTCGGCAAACGCCTTCAGCAGCGTTTTTTTATCGGTCCACTGCGCATCTCCGGCTTTATCGGTACGATAAAGCACGACGCCCTCTGCCCAATGCGGATAAACCCCCGCCGCAACGTTCTCGATGGTCGGCGCATAACCGTCAATCCGCACATAGCGCCACGGATTCGTACCGGCATCCTTGTCGCCGCTGTTGACCGCAATACCCCAGATTTTTTGCAAGCCAGGATTCAAGCCGGAAGCATTGGTGCCATTATTCCAGTCTTTCAGCAAATTATTGGTCGCGTTGACGCCGCCTGGAGACTTGACGACCGGCGCCGCAAGGGCTTCATCGCCATTCGGGGTGTTATCCGCCGGCTTGTTGGCGTTTGCGGTGCCCGGATAATTAAGGAACTTGGCATAGGCGACCGCCCCGATCGCCGCCCCCTTGTTGCGTCTGCCGACGCCGACTGGCGATTTCCCATCTTCATTATTGAACGGAGCCGCTATACCGGCGTCGGAAGCGACTTGGGTCAGACTGACCGCTTCATGCGTATTCTTATCAACAATCTTAACCTGCTCCCAATTGCTGATTTTGCCGGCCAGAATGGAGGCCACGAAGTTCCGGTTCAGATTGGGCAACGAATTGGCATCGTAAGTCCCTATCTTGTCCGCAGTAATAGGCAATGATCCCGCTCTTATTTGCGCCGCCTGCAACACCTTATACAGATCTTCGGTCACCGCGATGCCATAGACCAATCCACCGGTAGAAACCTGAGTAAATCCTGCCGGAACTTGGTTCAGATTGAGCGGCCAATTCGGTTCGGGCGCGCCGGTCGTCAATTCATTGACTTGTTCAGGGTAATTTTCGGTATTGGGTTTCAATAGAATATCCGGGTCCACACCCAAAAATCCGCCATCGGAAACCGCTTTGGTTAAATAAGCGGCGGCATTGGCACCGCTGATGGCTTTTTTCCATTTCTTGCCGCCGGCCGCGCCATCAACTTCCCAATCCGCCTCATTTAACCCAACGATTTTGAGGTGCTCCAATGGCAAGCCTTCGCCGTCATTGGCAAACAGCGGCACCACACCATAGCCTGCGGCCCCGTAGGAACGTTTTTCGAAAATAATCTTCTTGCCGGCCAGGCCGCCGGGCAAATTGGCATTGCCGGTAAAGTAAAACGCCTGCCAGCGCCCGCCGATGCTGGACCCGTTAACATCACTGAAGGTATCCAGAGACCCCGGCGCTGCCAGAGTTTCAGAGACAACCCGAGTAATGGCCTGATCCTGTGCGGCGCCGCCGGACGTATAAACGACCAAATCCGGCGCGCCATCCGTCCACGGCGTCAAGGCGCTGGCGGACTGGGCGCCGCACAGCATGGAAACGGCCAAAGCCAGTTTGTGTGATTTTTTCATAAGGCATACCCTTTCAAATGAAATTAATACGGAAAAATAGATGCAGACCTCGAAAACAAGAGTCAGCTACCCGATTAAGTTCTATGAAATAATCATGCCAATCTATAACATATTGTTTGTATTAAATATTTATTTGAAATACCTCTACTTACTGTTGCCGTACAGACAGCCTCTGCTGATCCACTGCTGATATGCCAGCAATTTTTCATGGCGCACTGTTCCGGCAAAGCCATCCGCCCTCGACCGAAACCCTATAAAATCAAATGGTTGAATATTTGTGACGGTCTTCACACTTCATCTATCCATTGGCCTGCCGTTATCGCGGAAAGTTAAAGCGATCGCGACGCCCGCTCGTCTCAGAGCCCTGCTCTCAAGATACCGTATTCGAACGCTTATTCCGGCGTCCCTGCTGCTGCTTGGCGAACAGTCATTCAGCAACCCCTGTTTGAGATAGAACAATACGTTCGTCCCTCCATCCGTATTTCTCTTTAGAATCATGCCGTTAAATATTGGCATATAAATTGAATAGCTAACTATAGACAGCAAGATCTGCCCTTAGCCTTTGATTGCAATCCGCGAGTCAATTTTTAAAACCGACCGTTTCCATTGATAGGCAGTATCTGACGTCTAGTGATTTTTGAATTAACCCCATAATCCATAGAGGTGATTTTATGAAAAAGAATATCGCGATGATTTGCGCCCTGTTATTTGCCAGCACCGGCGCGTTTGCCGAGGAACATGCCGCCGAAGCCTTGAAACACGCAGGCCACGCGGTTACCCATGGCCAAGCCGGACATGCGCCGCAATTGGTCGAGCATGCCGAAAAAGCATTGAAGCATGCACAGTCAGCAGAAAGCGCCGCGAGCGGCGAAGCCAAGACGCATGTCGTTGCCGGCATTAAAGCGTTGGAAGAATCCATCGCCCACGGCAAACAAAACCATGCCGAGGTTGCGACCAAACACGCCGAGGAAGCCGTAACGCATCTGCAAGCAGGTAACAGCTGAGCATGACGGGTTAACCTGTTGATGCGCTTGTCGAGTTAAACCTTCAAAGTCTCCTTCTCCCCACGGGATGGGCTCTCTCCCATCCCGAAGCTTTCAATTCAGCCTCACGCTGCCATAAATCTTGCGGACGGGTTCACCCAACCCGTCCAGCCAAAGCCCCCCCAATCGGCGATCGATGCCCGCATTTATGCAACCATGGCGCGAGCCTTCAGGCCCAATTGTCCGCCGCTTCGGCCTTTTAAGGCGGCCTGGATACCGGCGACAACCGCCAGGGCGATTTCTTCCGGCGTTTCCGCGCCGATGTCCAGCCCGACCGGGCCGAACACCCGATCCTCGATCAACTCGCCCGCCTCTTGCAGACTATGCAGCAAGCGCTCCCGGCGCTGCGCCGGCCCCAAAAGGCCGATGAACGGAATGCGCGACCCGGCGATCGCCGCCAGGAAACGCCGGTCATAGTCGAAATGATGCGTCATCAACACCACCGCGCTAAAGCGGTCCAGGTCCAGGTGGCTATCCAGCGCTTGCGGCAAGACATGCTGCACCGCGTCGGCCCCTAGAAACCGCTCCTTGCCGAGATAGCCGGGCCGGTAATCGGCCACGGTGACGCGCCAGCCCAGCGCCTTCGCGCATTGCACCAGCGGGATCGCATCGGTTCCGGCGCCGAGCACCAAGAGATGCGTCGGCGCTTGCAAAGGATCGTAAAAGGCCTTGACCTCATGGCCGCCGACCGTATGCGCTTCGAGGCGCGGCTTGGGTTGAGCTGCGGTGAATGGCAAAGGCGCGTCCTGCCGATCCGCCGAATCCGGCAGAAACAGGCTCCGGCCGACCGGAAAATCGGGATGCGCGGATTCGATCACGGTCACCAACAGGCCGGCGTTCTGAGCGGCATCGACGGTGGCAATGTGGTTTAACGGGCTGAAGTCGTCTTCCGCGCTCAATAATTGCAGAAAGATCCTGACCGCGCCGTTGCAGCCCATCCCCAGCCCCCAGACCGCGTCGGCAGGCGAGCGCATGTCGTAAAACACCGTCTTCGCCTTTCCGGTTTCGAAGACCGACCGCGCATGCTCGATCAGGTCCTGTTCGAAACAGCCGCCGCCGAGCAGGCCGGTCAATTCGCCGTCCGGGGCGATCAGCATTTTCGCACCTGCCTTTTGGTAGGTCGAGCCGAAGGTTTCGATGATGGTCGCCAGCACCAGTTTATCGGTTTGCCGGGACGCCGCCCGGTAAGCGGTCAGCAGATGATGATTTCTGGACATGCTAGCTCCAGCTCAAATCGGTTCTGGACAACGGCAGTTGCCGCACCCGGATTCCGGTGGCCGCGAAGATCGCATTGCAGACGGCCGGCGCCAACGGCGGCAGCGCCGGTTCGCCGAGACCGGTCACCGGGTAATCGGTTTTCAGGAAATGCACATCGACCTGGGTCGGCGCATCGCCGATCCTTATCATCGGGTAATCGCCGAAATTGCTCTGCACGATGCGCCCCTTGTCGATATCCAGTTCCTGATACATCAGTGCGCCAAGGCCGTCAATCACCGAACCCTGCACCTGATTTTCCGCGCCGCTGAGGTTCACGATTTGCGCGCCGATGTCGGTCGCTACGACCACGCGATCGACCTTCAGCTTGCCATCCTTCGACACGGTCACCTCGGCCACCTGCGCGATATAGCCGCGATGGCTGAAATGGAAGGCGATGCCCTGCCCCTGGCCGCGCGCATAGGTTTTCTTGCCCCAGTCGGCTTTTTCGGCCACATGCTGCAGCACATGCTTCATCCGGTTCACATCGTAGGGAATGCCCTGCTCGCCGGTGCCTTCCAGAAAACCCTTGTCGCCGAGGATTTCGAGGCGAAACGCCAAGGGGTCGCGGCCGGCCGCATGCGCCAGCTCGTCGATGAAACTGTGGAACACCCAGGCCAGCACATTGCTGCGCGGCGCCCGCCACGGCCCCATCGGGATGCCGCATTCGAGCGGCGTTTGCTCGATCCGGCAGTTTTCGACCCAGCGCCCCGGAAACTCGTCGCCGGACAGATTGGCGCCGCTGCCCACTTCGAGCTTCGGCTGGCCGTCCTTGAACACGATGTGCTCAAAGGTCACGAAATGGTCATGCCAGGCGATCAGCTTGCCGCTCGTGTCCACGCCGCCGCGCAAAAAGTGAAAACCGCCGGCACGGTACTGGTCGTGTTGCAGGTCGTCTTCGCGAGTCCAGGTCAGCTTGACCGGCGCCGCGACCTTCTGGGCGATCGCCACCGCTTCGATCAGATAGTCCGGAATCAGCCGGCGGCCGAAACCGCCGCCGCTGCGGGTGATGTTCAGGGTGATCTTTTCCTTCGGGATGCCGAGCGTTTCGGTCACGATCTTTTGCCCGGCCTCGGGGTTCTGGGTCGGCGCCCAGATTTCGACGGCGCCGTCCTGGTACCAGGCGGTGGCGTTCTGCGGCTCGATGCTCACATGCGAGATGAAGGGGTAACTGTAGGCCGCCTCGACCGTTTTCGCGGCTTTCTCCAGCGCGGTTGCCACGTTGCCGTCATTGCGCAGCACCTCGCTGCCCGGCTGTTTCGCCAAGGCATCGGCCTTGGCCGCGAAGCCCTTCCAGCTTTCCGCCGCAGTCTTGCCTTCGTCCCAGACGACCTTCAGGTGTTTCCGCGCACTGAAGGCGGCCCAGGTCGAATCGGCGACGATCGCGACGCCGGGCAGCAGGCCTTTCAGGTTACTGGTTCCCTCGATCACGAACGCATCGCGCACGCCGGGCAAGGCCTTGACTTCGTCGAGGTTCGCGCTGACCACCTTGCCGGCGAAAACCAGCGACTTGACGTAGGTCGCATAGAGCAAACCGGGCAGGCTCACGTCGATGCCGAACAAGGGCTTTCCGGTCACTATGCCGGGATTGTCGACCCCGCCGATACGCGTGCCCAGCAGTTTAAAATCGCGCGGGTCCTTCAGGCGCACTTCGCTGGCTGCGGGCACCGGCAAGCTCGCGGCCTTGGCGGCCAGCTTGCCGTAACCGAGGCTGCGTCCTGTGGCCGGATGATGTACGGCACTGTCCTTGGCCAGCAACTGGTCGACAGGAAGCTTCCAGGCCAGCGCGGCGGCCTGGATCAGCATCGTGCGCGCGGTCGCACCGAGACGGTGGAATTCTTCGTAATTGGTCGGCGTCGAGCGCGAACCGCCGGCGCTTTGGCTGCCGTAGATCGGGTCGAGATCGCCCTGCACGATCACCACGTCCTTCCAGTCCACTTCCAGTTCCTCGGCGATCACCATCGGCAGCGAGGTCTTGATGCCCTGGCCGATCTCCGGCTGCTTGCTGACCAGCGTGACCGTGCCGTTCGGCGCGATACGGATGAAGGCATTGGGCTTGAACTCGGCCAAGGCCTGTGCCTTGGAAGGCTTGGCGACCCGTTTCGCGGCGCTATCCGCCGTATTGACATAAAACCCCAGCACCAGGCCGCCTCCGGCCAATGCGGAAGTGCGCAGAAAGTCGCGGCGGGATGGATTTTTCGGCGCATTCGAGCTCATGCGTTCCTCCCGGCCGCGATTTCGGCGGCGCGGTGAATACCCGCGCGAATCCTGAGATAAGTCCCGCAGCGGCACAGATTGCCTTCCAGCGCCGCATCGATTTCCTGATCGGACGGCTGCGGCGATTTTTTCAGCAGCGCCACCGCGGTCATGATCTGACCGGCCTGACAGTAGCCGCACTGCGGCACATCGAGTTCCTGCCAGGCTTGTTGCAAGGGATGGTCACCATTCTTGGACAAGCCTTCGATCGTGGTGATTTTGCTTTTCCCGACGCTCGAAACCGGCGTCTGGCAGGCCCGTGTCGGCACCCCGTCCAGATGCACGGTGCAGGCCCCGCACTGGCCGATGCCGCAGCCGAATTTGGTGCCGACCAGATGCAGATGATCCCGCAAGATCCACAACAGCGGCGTGTCGTCGGCGACGTCTACCGTTTTCGGTACATTGTTTACGTTGAGCGTGTATTGACTCATGATGCGATATTTCTCCTGAGGCGAAAATTCCTGGCTCGTTTTGTGTCTGACATGCTTTTTATGCCCAACTTTTTGATGGTTTGAGCTGCCAATGGTTTTTGGATTCGGTTGTTGATGATGTTTTCGGATGGAAATGTAGAACAACGCGACCAACGGTCGGCGCTTTACGACTGCATGGATGCAGGAGTTAGAGCAATGCAGGAGCAATTGCCGAGTCGAATTAGTTGCCGAACATGACTTATGAACTTTCGGAAAGTTATGCAGAATTTGTACCGGATAGCGTTGGTACCGGTAAAACCGATTGATTCGGCTAATCGAGGAGCAAAAAAGCGCTGTCCATCTCGGCAAGCTGTTGACTTACAAACATCGCCTGTTCACCGACTGTTGATTTTTGAACAATCTCATCAGCACAGAATCCATTTATCTAGGCCGCACCCACTACTTCCAATAGCATAGCCCGGGTGAAACGCAGTGGAATCCGGTATATCGAAGCCAGAATGCCCCCGGATTCCGCTATGCCGCATCCAGGCTACTTGCTAACCCATCACAATAGTGCAGAGACTGGATCACTCAACGGCGTTATTTTTGCATGTATTGAGAGATTGCATGCGAGCATAGATTTGTAGACGCGACAACCCTGTATCCTGTTTTTAGCTTGAATTCTCAATTGAAGGAGTCAAACCATGAGTACCAATAATTCCCGTCGCGATTTTCTGAGCATCGCCACAGCAGGAGCGGCATTGGCGCTGCTGGAACCGGAACAGGCTCTGGCAGCCTCCGAAACGAAATCAGCCCTCGTTACGACCTTGCCGGATGCGTTCAGCACGGAACATGCAGCCAAACCCTTGAGCTTCGACCCTGCCAAACTGGACGGCCTATCCGAGAAGCTGATCCGCTCGCATTGGGAAAACAATTACGGCGGCTCGGTCAAGGCTCTGAATGCGGTCAAGAAAAAACTGGCGTCCTTCCGTGAAGATGCGGACCTTCCGGCTTTCGTTTACAACGATTTGAAACGAGAACATTTACTGCGCACCGGTTCGGTAGTGTTACACGAGCTGTATTTCAGCAATTTGGGAAGCACCGCAAAGCCGGAAGCTGCCTTACGCAATTTGATCGGCTCGGCCTTCGGCTCCTTCGAGACCTGGGAAAAAGAATTCAGACGCATCGGCGCCGGGCTCAGCGGCGGCTCCGGCTGGGTCACGCTAGGCCTGAATCTGCACACCGGTCTGCTCGAAAATTACTGGCAGTGGGATCATCTGCACGCACCCGCAGCGACCATGCCGATTCTGGTGCTGGATATGTACGAACATTCGTACCAAATGGACTACGGCGCCGCGGCGCCGGCTTACCTGGATGCCTTCTTCCGCAACATCCATTGGGAATCGGTCGCCTCCCGCCTGAATACCGCCTTGAAATTACTGGCACTTGCCCGGCAATCAACGTAGATACTGTTGGTTTACGGACACCTTCTGTATCCCGCCTGCTGATTTTTCAACAAGACCGCTCTTTCGATTAGCCCTCCCCTGCGCCAAATAACGGCCAAACGGCAGGCAATAAGCCGTAACCCTCAGCTTGGTATGTAATTTGCGTATATAAAGCACAAGCTTTTCCAACTCAGGCTCAATCACAACGGATCGTTCAAGCCCTCTTCATGTGGATCGTTCAAATCGCCCTCCGCCGCCCCTATACCTTCGTGGTGGCGGCCCTGCTGATTCTTTTGTCCACGCCTTATGTCTTGCGCAAGATGCCGACCGACATTTTTCCGACGATCGACATTCCGGTCGTCGCGATGCTGTGGCAATACAACGGCATGCCCGCCAAGGAAATCGCCGACCGACTGACCGGCTCGGTCGAACGCTCGATGAGCCTGATCGACGGCATCGAGCACAGCGAATCGCTGTCTTACGCCGGCGCGGCGGTGATCAAGGTGTTTTTCCATCCGGACACCGACATCCGTACCGCGATCGCGCAGGTGATGTCCAGCAGCAACTCGGTCTATCGCTCGCTGCCGACCAATGTCGCGCCGCCGCAGGTGATCCAGTATTCGGCCTCCGACCTGCCGCTGGTGCAGCTCGGCATCTCCAGCAGCACGGTGCCGGAAACGGAGGTGAACGACCTGACCAACAACATCGTCCGCACTGAGCTGCAATCCAAGCGCGGCGTCGCGGTGACCAATCCGTTCGGCTCGAAGAGCCGGCAGATCACCGTCGATACAGACGTGCCGGCCCTGCTGGCCCGCGGCCTGACGCCGACCGACCTGTCGGATGCGCTGGCCGAACAAAACCTGATCCTGCCGACCGGCACGATCAAGATCGGCTCGACCGAATACGACGTGACATTGAACGGCGCGATCGCGGCGATTCCGCGCCTCGGCGAGCTTCCAGTGCGTACCGATCACGGCGCGACGACCCTGATCCGCGATGTCGCGATCGTCCGCGACGGCCCCGCGCCGACCACGACGATAGCCCGCCAGAACGGCGAGCGCGGCATACTCAATTCTGTCTTCAAGATCGGCAATGTTTCCACGCTGGAAGTGGTCGAGCACGTCCGGCAAGCGATTCCGAAAATGCTGGAGCTGATGCCGGAAGGCATCAACATGCGACTGATGTTCGACCAATCGCTGTTCGTGAAGGCGGCGATCGGCAACGTGCTGCACGAGGCGCTGATCGCGGCCGCCCTGACCGCGGCGATGTTGCTCCTGTTTCTCGGCAACTGGCGCACCACCTGCATCATCGCGGTCTCGATTCCGCTGGCGATCATGGTCTCGCTGATCATGCTGTATCTGATCGGCGAAACGATCAATCTGATGACGATGGGCGGGCTCGCGCTGGCGGTCGGCATCCTGGTCGACGACGCGACCGTCGAGATCGAGAACATCGAACGGCAGATGCTGCTGGGCAAAAATCCGCAGCAAGCGATTCTGGACGGCGCCGCCGAAATCGCGATGCCGGCCTTCGTCTCGACCCTGTGCATCTGCATCGTGTTCGTGCCGATGTTCTTCCTGACCGGCGTCGCGCGCAGCCTGTTCGTGCCGATGGCCGAGGCGGTGGTGTTCGCGATGCTGGCCTCCTATATTTTGTCGCGCACGCTGGTGCCCACCCTGGTGATGTATGTGATGGCCGGCCATCACGGCCGTCTTGACGCGCCGCCGGGCAATGCGCTGGCGCGCGCTTTCAAGAGTCTGCACCATGCCTTCGAGCACGGTTTCGAAAGCTTCCGCGGCCATTACGTGGTGCTGGCCAGCCACCTGCTGAACCATCGGCGGCGTTACGGCACGGCGATCCTGGGCTTCTGTCTGTTGTCGCTGGGCCTCACGCCGCTGCTGGGACGGGACCTGTTTCCGGCGGTGGATGCCGGCCAGATCAGGCTGCACGTGCGCGCGGCATCGGGCACCCGGATCGAGGAGATGCCGCAGCAAATCGACGCGGTGGAGGCCTTTATCCGCAAAAGCATTCCGAGCCAGGAACTCAGCGACATGCTGGACATCATCGGCGGCCCGTACAGTACCCGCAACACATTGTTCGGCAACTCCGGCACGGTCGAGACCGCCGACACCGAGATCATGATTTCGCTGACGCCGGGCCGGCATGCGCCGAGCGGCGACTACATCAAGGCCCTGCGCGCAGAGTTGCCGCGCCGCTTCCCTGCCCTGGAGTTCTTTTTCCAGCCGGCCGACCAGGTCAGCCAGACCTTGAATTTCGGCGTGCCGGCGCCGATCGACGTGCAGTTCATCGGCGGCAAGCCTGACGACGTGATACCGCAGGTGCGGATGTTTCAGAACCGGCTGCGCCAAATCCCCGGCATCGTCGATGCGCATGTTTACCAGCGCATGAACCGCCCAGCCCTCGATTTGGAAATGAATCGCCAGCAACTGCAACAGCTCGGCCTGTCGGCGCGCGACGTGGCGCAAAACCTGCTATTGACCCTGAGCGGCAGCATGCAGACCGCGCCCTCCTACTGGCTGAATCCGGCCAACGGCAACACCGTCAACATCGGCGTGATGGGCAATCCCTTGACGCTGGACAGCCTGGACGCTCTGCTGCGCACCCCGGTCGGCGGCGGCAGCGACGGCCAGCCGCAACTGCTCGGCAATCTGGTCAAACTGAAACGCTCGCAACTGCCGGCCATGGTGACCCATTACAACTCGAACAATGTCTTCAATATCTACGCCAGCGTCGAGGGACGCGACCTCGGCTCGATCAGCAACGACATCGATAAACTGATCGAAGAAAGCCGGACTGCCCTGCCCCGCGGCGTCGAATTGACGGTGCGCGGCCAGATCGAAACGCTGAACGGCTCCTTCATCGGCCTGGCCTCAGGCCTTGCGGTGGCGATCGTGCTGCTGTATCTGTTGCTGGTGGTGAACTTCCAGTCCTGGCTCGACCCGTTGATCATCGTCAGCGCCTTGCCGGCCGCCTTGGCCGGCATCGCCTGGACCCTGTACCTGACCGGCACGACGCTCAGCATACCGGCACTGACCGGCAGTATCATGGCGATGGGGGTAGTGACCGCCAACAGCATCCTGCTGGTGTCGTTCGCCCGCAGCCGGCTGAGCGCCGGAGTGCCGCCGACGACGGCCGCCCTGGAAGCCGCCGCGACCCGGCTGCGCCCGGTGCTGATGACCGCCTTTGCGATGATCGTCGGCATGCTGCCGATGGCTATCGGATGGGGCGAAGGCGCCGAGCAGAACGCGCCTTTAGGCCGCGCGGTGATCGGCGGCCTGACCTTTGCGACCGCCTCTACGCTGCTGTTCGTGCCGATCGTATTCGTCGCGATGCATCAATGGCTGCAATCTGTCCATCCGAAACACATACCCATTTAACCTTATGACACCAACATCCACGAAGCATGCAGTAAACAGAAAGCGGGACGGAGTTTTAACTCCGTCCCCATCGTTTTGACGATGCCGATAGCTTGAAACATCGGTAAAACCTTGCGGACAGGGCAATATGCCCCGTCCGGCGAACCCATCAAAATCACCCACCAGGAAATATCATATGTCTAGTCAACTTTCGCCCGCATTCGCCCTGCCGCCCACGGCCAATCCCCGGCGCACCCTGAACATCGCCGGCAAAGCCGGATCGGCACTCCTGTTGCTGCTACTCGGCGCCGGCGTCTTTCGCTACGCGGTGAATCAGAGCGCGGCGGAAAGCCTGGCTCTACACACCGCCGACAGCCTGCAACGCAGCGTGATCGCGGTGCATCCGCGTCCCGGCGAGGCCTTGCGCAAACTGGTATTGCCGGCTAGCCTGAAGGGCTATACCGAAACCCAGGTTTTCGCGCGCACCAACGGCTACCTGAAAGCCTGGCACAAGAACATCGGCGATACGGTCAAAAAGGGCGATCTGCTGGCCGAGATCGACGTGCCGGAACTGGAACACGAACTGGCGCAGGGCCGGGCCGCGCAGGCTCAGGTCAAGGCCCGCCTGGAGCTGACGCGCTCGACATGGGAACGCTGGCGGCAACTGAGCGAAACCGACGGCGCGCCGAAGCAGGAGGTCGACGAAAAACGCGCCGCCTTCCTGCAGGCGGAAGCCGACCTGGCCGCCGCTACGGCGAATGTCAGACGCCTGGAAAACATCGAAAACTACCGCCGCGTGATCGCGCCGTTCGATGGCGTGATTACTCGCCGCGCGGTCGACGTCGGCAGCCTGATCGGCGCCGGCACCCAGGAATTGTTCGCGCTGACCCAGACCGACCCGCTGCGCCTGAGCGTCTGGGTGCCGCAGGCCTATGCCGACGACATCGAGGCCGGCCAGACCGCGTCGGTGCGCCCGCTCGGAACGCAAGGCCAGGCTATCAGCGCCCGCATCGATCATGTCGCCGGCGCCTTGGATCCTGTCACGCGCTCCCGGCAAGCCGAGATCAGCCTGCCGAATCACGACAGTCAGTTGCTGCCGGGCGCCTATGTCGAAATCGCGATCGACATTGCGCAGAAGGCAAGCCCGCTGCTGGTGCCGGCCAATGCGCTGGTGATGGACAAGGACGGCACGCACGCGGTCATCGTCGATGGCCAAGGCCGGATCGACCTGCGCCAGGTAAAAATAGGCCGCGATTTCGGCCGCGAGGTCGAGATTCTGGAAGGCATCGCCGCGAACGACGTGCTGGTCGCAAGCCCTTCGGATCTATTGACCCAGGGCGAGACGGTCAGCGTCGTGGAGGCCGAGGGCAAGGCGAGCGAGAAGCTGGCGTCCAGATCGTGAGAACTTAGAGTATTCTGGTTCCCAAGTGCCACGTCACTGCCATTAAGTTAAGCCAATCATGGTAAGAAGTTAAGCCGTTCGTGGTGAGCTTGTCGAACCATGAACGGTTTAACTTCGGGGCTTCGGATGATTCCGTTCACCCTTCGACAAGCTCAGGGCGAACGGAATCATCCTTAACTTAATGGCAGTGAAGTGCCACGTGGGAGCGAGCATTCCTTATCGGCCAATTGCGGACCGCTAGGTTGCGGTCGTGAATGACAGCGATTGAATAGATACCTGCCTTCCTGCTTAGCTATAAATGCTTGATTGCAAGACCTAATGGAATGGTCCGCCCCACTTCCCAAGCGGCCGAAATGGGGCCAAGATGGTATTTTCTATACCCTCTCAACAGAAGCGAGGCAGACCATGGCAAACGATCATACAAACACCGACAATGTCGTCAAAGTATTGGGCATTGATTTGGCTAAACAAAGCTTCCATTTATACGGTGTCGATGTTGCCGGGCAGCGCGTCATCAACAAAACGCTCAGTCGCAAGCAACTGGCCGCTTTCGTGGCCAATCTGCCCCCTTGTCTGATTGGGCTGGAAGCGTGTGGCGGAGCCCACCATTGGGCGCGCCGTTTTAGCGCGTTCGGCCATACGGTGCGCATGATGGCGCCGCAGTTCGTCAAGCCCTACGTCAAATCGAACAAAAATGACGCGGTCGATGCAGAAGCCATTTGCGAGGCGGTACAACGCCCCAACATGCGTTTTGTGCCGACCAAGGGGATCGAACAACAAGACATTCAAAGCCTACATCGGGTGCGTAGCCAGCTGGTGTCCCGGCGCACCGCGCAAGCCAATCAGGTGCGCGGTCTATTATTGGAATACGGCCTGGTGATCCCGAAAGGCATTCATCATGTCAGGAAAGCCTTGCCGGCGCTTCTGGAAGATTCGGAGAATGCCTTATCCGCCTTATTCCGGGAATTGCTCAATGAACTTTATGATGAAATGGGGTATTTGGATCAACGCATTGCGACGCTTGAACGGAAATTAGCGGCCATCAGCGCTCAGCATGAAGACTGCCAACGGTTGATGACGATTCCGGGCGTGGGGCTACTAACCGCGACCGCGCTGCTCGCGGCCATCGGCGACATTAGCGTCTTTAAAAGCGGTCGGGAACTGGCAGCCTGGTTAGGGTTGGTGCCCCGGCAGCATTCCACCGGCGGCAAGCCGACGCTATTAGGCATCAGTAAGCGTGGCGATGCCTATTTGCGGACGTTGCTGATTCACGGCGGGCGCTCGGTTTCGCGGGTGGCACACAAGCACGAGGACAAGCATCATCTCTGGATCAGCGACATCAAGCGTCGACGCGGCGAAAATATTTCCAATGTCGCGGTGGCCAACAAGAATGCCCGCATTGCCTGGGCATTGCTGACCAAGAAAGAAAATTATCGGGCGGCAGCATGAGGGCCATATCACTCTTCAAAAGGGGAAGCTCTTCCTGTCGAGCCAAACAGTGAAACGGGTAAACATCAGCAACGAATTGCGGAGATAACATTCAAGTGATGGCATAAAAGGTAACACCTGCATTCCAAGAGCCTGCTGGGGTCTCGGGCTCATTTGAAGCCGTAGACCTGATGAGGTGGGAATGCGCGAATTCCATCAGGGCCGGAAGTCATTGAGCACTTCATCATAAGGCCGGATATATGGGCGCATTATTTCTTTATGTCACATGTGAATTTTTTCTTGCAATACGGGGCGGACCATATATGATCCTATCTTTCCTGCCCACCAATCACAGCAAAATCGTGTTGGTAGAAAAGCGCTGCTCACCCCAGGGCAATTGCACGAACAGAATTTGCTAATATACGCTGGATGAGAGAACATAAATTTCTGCAAGACTAACCCGTATTTTGTACAAATTCTGCGTAGAATAATCTTCGCTTAAGACTATGGATGGCATAAGAAGAGGCTTTTGTAGCTATCTATATTAGCAATCACTGTTCATGCAATTGACCTGCTGCTCACCCTACGCGACTAATAGGCCAATAGTAAGCGAATTTAATTTTGAGGGGATTCACTCCGAATTATATCCTGCATAATTCGATGAGATTTTAATTCGATTGAATTTATAGCTTGTACAATTTCAGTTATATAAAATCTGGTATTCACAGATTCTAAAATATGCAATAATTTTTCATGATCATTATTATTTTTTGCCTTGGCAATCTCTTCATGTATTCTTGTTGTCCACATTTCAAAATCACCTACACTTTTTGTAAAGAGATCAAGTTCTGATAAAAGCTCTGGAAAATACAATATTATGATCATTCTCGATTTATAAAGCGGATTCTGACTTAAACTATCTTGATCCATCTTGAAAATGTCATTCACTTTTTTATTATGCCATGGATAAATATCGTAAATAGAGCTCATCAATTCTTCTAGTTTTATTCTGCTAAGGGTTTTCCTTTCTTTTGATGCCCAGTCTTTATGGTTAACAGCCGTTTTAACTTCTTCCGTTATTTTAGTTTGAGCTTTGACTTGGTTGAGTAGATCCTGAAAATCGGATTTGGTGGCAAAGTTTTCACCTCGTTTTCGGAAATAAGATGTTAGATAGGATGTAGACGCTGATGTCAGAAAAATAAGTAAAAGTAAAATTAAATAATGATTTAAATTAAAAAGTATTTGTTCATTTACTATTTGTTCAGTGACCTGTTTAACGAGATGCTCAGGAAAGGTTAGCCTCGTGGTTAAATTTTCAATTCCTATGGAATCCATGCTGTTTTCCTTATCTTCAAAATGGGCTCAGCCCCCATTTTTCTGGTTGAAATAGTGCGGATTTGATCTGTCATATACAGGAATAAGCTTAAAACTCTGCTTACGCCATTAATTCATATAACGTAAATTAAACAAAATTGATTGGCAAAAACCGGCCAATAGGAGGCATTCAAGGATTTAAGCGCAATGGCAGCTGCAAAACAGAAAATTGTCGTTCACCCCCTATTACACTCGCCATAGCGAAGCTAAGGTCTACTGGAAATAATTATTAGGATTCATCATCTTGACAACCCTCTATCAATTCTCCTCATACCTGCAAGATAGTCATCCAGAAAACCGGCGCCACCTATCACTCGCATAGGGTTACTATCTGCTGCGATTTCTCGATGAAAATCTTCAATAGAACACCATCCACACTTTTTCATCCCGGCAATTGGTTCTTTACAAACTGAGCACGAATGAGGCGCTGCGCTGATTGAACCTTGGTCGAAAATATATGTAGATCCAGATTCATCAATGAAATAAGGTTTTGCACTACTTCTGCCGATTACCATTTGATAACCGCTGCAATCACAGGCGCCAATTATTTGCCGTGCTGCTGAACGAGTATCGGTTGTTGCTTTCGCTCCCAAGATGATTGCCGTTATACAATCAATGGGAATAGAGAACAGCATCAAGCCAGAGCTATCGTCAATGTATTCGGAAGGTGAAACTAATCGGCGTTCTTGTTCGTAGCTCCAGCAAGCGCTTTTTGTATAGTAGGCGCCGCTCATAACTGCCTGCCAGAGAAAATATGTATGGCGAGGCTTCATGGTGCCAAAGGCCATGTGAAGGTGATCAATTATGTAATCATGTGGTTCATCTTGATAATCGACGTCTCCGAATCTAACTTCAGGGAACCTCTCTTGAATTTTTTCTTCGTCTACTTCTATCACTAGACCGCAGTGGTTATGAGCATAATGAGCCCACATCGGAATTACGCTCGGGGATTTGGAGAAACAAGTTGTTGCGTTTTGTGGCACCTTACCTACCGTTTCGGCGTAGAAGGCCAGTATTTCCGGTTTCTGATTGAAGTCTATTGTTAGGAAAAGTTCGTACGGATCGTTGAAATCTTGCGGATATGAGCACTTAAACTGGCAAATCCCATCCTGTGCGAAAGCCTTTTCTAGTACGTCTGGCCCAATGTATTTGTAGATTTTCTTGCTCAAGATAACTCCGATGATTTGTATATGATGTCTAACAAGAATTAAATAGTAAGATGTATATCTACCACGAAACCAACTGATTCTCAATAAATAAATTATCCGTCTACAATATTCTCCCTTTCTTATGTCAATCGATCCGCTGAAAATTAGCGGCTGGTTAGGATTAGATTGCGGTCGTTCCATTTAGCATAGTGACCGGCAACAACGGGTCGCTATGTTGAGCTTAACATAGCGACCCCTATGTGTAGTTGCAAACTATGTGTAGCTTGTTGATCTTTATTGCCTGAGAGATTGAGCGCGACTGGGTTTGAGCCGAGATGCTTTATCCGTAGCTTGACATAGTTTTGCCGAAGTCCTGAAGTGAAAACTCATTCACCTCAGGAGATTGCCATGTATTCTAATCACCATACCAGCAGTTGGCTGCTTGAAAGCCAATTAGCTCCTTTCGTTGATGCTTTTATGCTGCGCTTGTTCGACTGCCGCTATGCATTCAATACCATTAATAATTACCTTGCCGGACTGACCCATTTTGCTCACTGGCTTACCGAGAGCCATATTGATGTCAAAACCATCGACGAAAGGCTAATCCAGCGTTTTCTGGATGATCATCTGCCGAACTGCTGCTGCGAGAAACCGGCATTCTCTGATGCCAAGGATTTACATGCGGCACTGGGCCATTTACTGAGAGTTCTGCGGGTCAACGCCATCATCGCCGATTCATCGATAGGCCAAACGCCCGTAGACGAGGAGCTTCGACGATTCGATGACCACATGAGCCATGTGCGTGGACTCGCTGCCAGAACACGTAAACAGTATCTTGCTGTCGTTCGCTGCCTGCTATTAGCGCAGTTTGCTGATCGAGAGGTCGTGATTGCTGCGATCAAAGCAAACCAGATTCGCCAGTTCATAGCCAGCCAAAGCTCGCAATGTCGTGTGGCGTCCAGTATCGGCGCATCGGTTTCGGCATTACGCAGTTATTTTCGCTATCGCGCTACCCTGGGCGATGCAGTCCATCATTTAATAGGTGCCACCAGTTTTCCGGCCAACTGGCAACAAGCTTCGCTACCGAAAACCCTGACCAAGCACGAAGTTGAACGCTTATTAGGTGCGCTTGCGCAGGATGGCCCGGCGGCGCTCCGAACGGCGGCCATCGTGCATTGCGCATTGGACCTTGGCTTACGCAGTAGCGAGGTCGCTTACCTTGGACTGGATGACATCGATTGGTCTGCGGCGACAATTACACTACGTGGCACCAAGGGTCGACGTGAAGCTATCATGCCCTTACCAGCAGCCACCGGTCAAGCGATTGCCGATTACCTGAAGTATGAACGACCACCCACCAGCAATCGTGCGGTGTTCGTGCGTAACGTGGCGCCACGCGATCAGCCTGTCGGCCCTGATCTGATCCGAAAATCGATCCGTCAGGCTTATGCGCGTGCGGGTTTACCCTATACGCGGTCGCATCTTCTGCGGCATACCATGGCTAGCAGACTCCTGGAGAGTGGTAGTTCCCTCAAAGAAGTCGCGGATGTCTTACGGCATCGGTCACTTAATACCACGCTGGTTTACGCCAAACTCGACAGCCAGAACCTGGCGGCAGTCGCTTTGCCTTGGCCTGGGAGTGCGTCATGAATGCCCCTATCACGATGGCCACCCATGCCGAAAATTACTTGCATGAACGGCGGCGACTAGGCTTTGGCTTGCGCTCGCCTGGCTACTCGATTATCAGTTTTGCTCATTATATTGATGCCTTGAACACCCAAGAACCGCTAACCGTCGAGATGATGGCAGATTGGGCACGACAAGACCAGGGACATAGCGCTGATCCTACCACCTGGGCGAGGCGGTTGAAGCATCTGCGCTCGTTTTGCCGTTACCTGCGACAATTTGAGCCGCGCACCGAGGTGCCCGACGACAGTCTCTTTGGCCGAGTCGGCCAGCGATTAGCGCCGCACATTTATAGCGGGCAGGAGATTATCGACTTGCTGAATGCCGCGCATAACCTGGATTCCTTTATTCCAGGGCTTAGGGGTGCCACTTACGAGACGTTGTTCGGGTTACTCGCGTCCACGGGTCTGCGAATTTCCGAAGCCTTGCATTTACTGGATTCGAATGTCGATCTAAAGGCTGGCATACTCACCATACGGCAAACCAAATTTGCCAAATCACGCTATGTACCGCTCCATCCCAGCACGGTGGATGCATTAAGGCAATACCAATCACTACGAAATCGTCATATCGAGGTGTCCGATGAGACACGATTTTTTGTGGGCGATCGTGGCCGACGGCTAGGACAACCGCTCAGTCAAAGGCAAGTTCATCGCGTATTCATCGCTATACGCAATCACTTGGGCTGGATTAATCGGGGTGCTCACAATGGCCCGCGCATTCACGACTTGCGACATACGTTTATAGTCCGCCGTATACTGCTGTGGCAAACCCAAGGCACGAATGTCGACCAACAGATGCTGGCATTATCTACCTATGTCGGGCATGCCATGGTCACCAATACGTACTGGTATCTCACTGGCATTCCTGAGCTCATGGCCGGGGCGGCCAATCGGTTTGAAGCCTTTGCGCAGCTACCGGAGACAGGCCATGACTAAAACAACAGCACCCCATCCAGTCTCCTTCTCGGCTTTGGTCCAGCAGTTTTTTACCGAATATCTGGTCAATCAACGTGCCATGAGTCCGCGCACGATTGCCTCGTATCGGGATGCCATGTTGCTATTCCTGGATTTCACCCGCCATCACCTGGGTAAAATGCCGACGGCGCTGAATTTAGCGGATATAACGCCGGATTTGATCCTGGCCTTCTTGGACCATTTAGAGCAGCATCGCCACAACGCAGTGCGTAGCCGGAACTTGAGGCTGACCGCCTTACGTGCATTTTTGAAATTCGCCGCCCGACGCGATGTATCGTCATTTTTTGTCATCGAACAGGCGTTGGGTATCCCCATGAAGCGGTTCGAACGCCCCATGTTGGGTTTTCTGAGCCGCGAGGAGATGTTAGCAATCTTGGGCCAACCCGGTGAAACCTGGACATCCCAGCGTGACCATCTGTTGCTGACCCTACTTTACAACACCGGTGCTCGCGTTTCTGAAATCATTGGCGTCAAGGTCGGTGATATCGTCATGGGTGAATCGGCTTGTGTCCATCTGCGCGGCAAGGGCCGTAAGCAGCGTTCAACACCTTTATGGAAAAGCACGATCCAGGAAATTCGAGCTTGGTTAAAGCACAACCCAACGTTAAGCGTTGATTCACCACTGTTACCGAATCGAGATGGCCAGTCAATGTCGCGATTTAACGTCACGCAGCGACTCAATCTTGCAGTCGCGCATGCTGCCCAGACGATGAGCAGTCTTTCCAAACGAAAGATATCGCCACACACCATCCGTCATACCACGGCCATGCATCTACTCCAGTCGGGTGTGGCTTTTAACGTGATTGCCCTATGGCTGGGACATGAGAGCACGACCACTACCCATCGGTACGTAGAGGCCGACTTGGCGATGAAGAATAAAGCGCTGGCAAGGCTCCAATCACCGGAAACAAAAAGTTGCCGTTACCATCCTGATGACGATACATTGATGCAGTTTCTTCAGGCGCTGTAATTATGTGTAGTTGAGGTTTGCCCCAAGTGACAGCACTCAAGGGTGGACCTCAACGGTAAAATTGCATATACACATAGTTTGCCACTACACATAGGGGTCGAACTCGAACATTCGATGTAAGATTCCGTCGAGACTTATTTTGGAAGCTGTCAGATCAAATTCATATTTTTACAGATAAATTCATTTCCGTAAATCACCTCTATTGCTGCCTCTACAGAAGCAACCGCTCAACAGCTTCTGCTGACAATTCATCAATTGTTCGCCGCTACTGGCTTAGCGCATCCAGCTTCCCGACCGGCACATAAGGCTGCTAGGCAACCATGGCCTTCTGGTATGCGTCTTGCTATAGAAGTGTTTTCATTTTCAATTTTTCCTTCTTCCTTAAATCCCCATAGGAGATTCCATGTCCAAATCGTTACACGCGGTTGCCGCCCTGGCGGCGGCACTGGCTGCGGCCGGCTGCGGCACACAGCAGAGCCAACACCTCGATCTGGCCAGCGCAG
Source organism: Methylomicrobium lacus LW14 (assembly GCF_000527095.1). Classification (NCBI taxonomy): domain Bacteria; kingdom Pseudomonadati; phylum Pseudomonadota; class Gammaproteobacteria; order Methylococcales; family Methylococcaceae; genus Methylomicrobium; species Methylomicrobium lacus. Next base: position 1,927,843 of record NZ_AZUN01000001.1, read on the forward strand.
CTGCCGGTTCAGATGCGATCAAATCGATCGAATTTTCCGGCACCGGCCGCTGGTACCAATTCGGCCAGGCGCCGAATCCCGGCTTGCCATGGCCGCCGTTCGAGGTCCAGAACTACAGCGCCGACATCGATTATCAGACCGCCAGCGCGAAGGTAGAGATCAGCCGCAAGCAAATCATCGAACCCGGCCGCCAGCGTCCGGCGCCGACCCTGCAAAAGGTCGATCAATACATCAGCGGCGCTACGGCTTGGAATGTGACGCCGCCCGCCGCGAATGCGCCCAATCCGGCGCCGACCATCGCCGCGCAACCGGCCGCCGTTGAAGAGCGCGCGGCCGAAATCTGGGCCAGTCCGCAAGGCTTTTTCAAGGCGGCGCTGCAAAACCACGCCCAGCAGCAGGCCGTCAACGGCGGCACCGAGGTCGCGTTCACTTCCGGCGGCAAATACCGCTATGTCGGTTTTATCAATGGCCAGCACCAACTGGAGAAAGTGCAAACCTGGATAGACAATCCGGTACTCGGCGATACCCTGGTCGAGACCCGTTACAGCCATTACAAGGATTTCGGCGGCATCCAGTTTCCGGGCCACATCACACGTAGCCAGGGCGGACACCCCGTGCTGGACATCGACGTGGCGGAAGTCAAGGTTAATCCGGCCGTCACTATCGCAATCCCTCAGGAAGCCGCCAAGGCCCCTGCCGTCAAGGTCGCCGTGAACAAGCTCGCGGACGGCGTGTACTACCTGACCGGAGGCACCCACCACAGCGTCGCGATCGACCAGAAAGACCACATCGTGCTGGTCGAAGCGCCGCAGAACGAGGCACGCTCGCTGGCGCTGATCGCCAAATTGCAGGAAGTGATTCCGAACAAGCCGATCAAATACCTGATCAATACCCATGCCCATTTCGACCATTCCGGAGGCCTCCGCACCTTCGTGGATGCAGGCGCTACGATCGTGACGCCACAACCGAATCAGGCTTATTACCAAACGGTGTGGGCCGCGCCTCATACGCTGAACCCCGATCGCCTGGCGAGATCGAACAAGCCGGCCCAGTTCGAAAGCGTTAACGGCAAGCATGTGCTTTCGGACGGGAAGCGCACCATCGAGATTCACGCATTAGCCGGCAACAGCCATAACGATGCTTTCGCGGCGGTCTATCTGCCTAAGGAAAAAATCCTGATCGAGGCCGACGCCTATACCCCGACCGCGGCAAATGCCCCCTTGCCGCCATCGCCGAATCCGTACTCGGTCAATCTCTTCGACAACATCCGCAACTTGAACCTGGATGTCGAACGGATCGCCGCCCTGCATGGTCCGCGCATCGCCACACTGGCCAATTTGCGCGCCGCGATCGGCCTGCAAACCAGTTCCAGATAGGAGAGCGCGACGGGGTTTGCAACCCCGTTGCTTACGTTTCGTGCCTTGAGCGATGGCAAAGGATATCAAACGTAACGGTCGGGTTTGCAAAACCCGACCGGCGAGGGAACCCACATTACATTCCAAACACTTATTTTCGCAAGCTGTTGCCCAGACAACACCTCTCCGACAGCCGCTGCTGCCCCGACAGCAGCCTTCCGCACGCAATTAGAATAAAAACCAATCAAAAACAAAAGTTTAATAGATGGCACGAAGCCTGCTTAGTCAAAAGCATATTTGAATTTTAAATTTCAATTAACTGGCTCAAGTTCTATTACTCTATTCAACCCGCATGACTGATCTGAAAAAAAAATCGGAGCGCACGCGCAACCGACTCTTGACCGCCGCCTGCCGCATCTTTGCCGAGAAAGGCTTCCAGGAAGCGACGATCGCGGAAATCTGCGAACAGGCTCAAACCAACATCGCTTCGGTTAACTACCACTTCCGCGACAAGGAGACCCTGTATCTGGAATCCTGGCGTTTCGCCTTCACCCACGAATTGACGCAGCATCCGCCCGACGGCGGCATCGCCGGCGATGCCGCGCCTGAACAACGCCTGGCCGGACGGATACATTCGCTGATTGAACGCGTCGCCGATCACAACGGCTATTCGTTCGCGATCATGCATAAGGAAATGGCCCGCCCGACGCGTTTGCTCGCTGACATTCTGGAAAAGGAAATCGATCCGCAGCGCAGGCAGCTGTTCGGCCTCCTGCGGGAGTGTCTGGGCCATGCCGCCGACGACCGTCATTTGCAGTATTGCCATGACAGCATCATGGGCCAGTGCTTCCAATTATTGCGTTTGAAACAAATCCAGCACGTTCGCCCCCAACCTGATCCCCCTGCCGATTTGAGCGACATCAAGGCCTATGCCGACCATGTCGTGCAATTTTCACTGGCCGGCATCGAAGCCATTCGCACCCACACTCACAACTGATCGATGCCTATGAATGCCCTCGTTGAGCCAACGTTATCGCCGCCAAGCAGCCGTTTGCTACGTTTTATTTTTCCCGCCACCCTGTTGACGATCGCGCTGACTGCCGCCGGCTTTTATGCCGGGCACAGCGCGGAGAGCAAGGCGGCAACACCCGAAAGCGGTGCAGGTAAGCCCAAGCGCGGCGGCGACGGCGGCGCGCCGGCGGTGGCGGTCGAGACCGTAACGCAAGCCGATTTTCCGGTGTATCTGAACGGTTTGGGTACGGTGACGGCCTTGCGCACGGTCACGGTCAAGCCCCGGGTCGACGGCGAACTGGTGCGCGTCGTCTTTAGCGAAGGCCAGATGGTCAAACAAGGCGATCTCTTGGCCGAAATCGATCCGCGTCCGTTTCAGGTGCAGTTGCAGCAAGCGGAAGGCCAGTTGCTGCGCGATGAAGCGTTGCTGAAAAACGCCGAACTCGATCACACGCGCTACCAGACGCTCTTGGCTCAGGACTCGATTGCCGCCCAACAGGTGATGGCCCAGGAAACCCAGGTCAAGCAATACCGCGGCAGCGTCGAAATGGACAAAGCTCAGGTCAACAATGCCAAGTTGCAGCTTAGTTACGCAAGACTGACCGCTCCGATCGCCGGGCGAGTGGGCCTCCGGCAAATCGATCAGGGTAATCTGGTCAGGGCCGGCGATGTGAACGGTCTGGTGGTGATTACGCAGCTACAGCCTATCAATGTGGTATTCACGCTGCCGGAAGACAAAGTGCAATCGCTAATTCAGCGTCGGTCTTCCAACCAACCGATCCCTGTCGAAGCCTATGACCGTGCCGGCAAGGCCCGGCTTGCCGTCGGCAAATTGCTGGCGCTCGACAATCAGATCGACCCTGGCACCGGCACCCTGAAGCTGAAGGCGCAATTCGACAATAGCGAAGGCACCCTGTTCGCCAATCAGTTCGTCAACGTCAAAATGCTGCTGGATACCCTGCATGACGCGACTCAGGTGTCCAGCGCCGCGATTCAATACGATAGCCAAGGCGCTTTCGTCTATGTGGTCGGCCCGGATGCCGGCGTGCAGCAACGCCGCGTCAGTTTGGGGCCGAGCGAAGCCGACAAGGTCGTGGTGTTGAGTAATCTGGCCGCCCATGAAACCATCGTGGTGCAAGGCTTCGATCGCTTACGCGACGGCGGCCTGGCCGATATCGCCGAAAAGGACGGCCAGGCGGTAGCCGCTACGCTGCTAAAACCACAAGCCCAGCCCGGCAAACGCGAGCGTCGTAGCTGATATGAATCACTCAGGCCAGGGTACGCCCAACTTCAATCCCTCGCGGCCCTTCATTTTACGCCCGGTGGCGACTTCGTTACTGATGGTCGCGATGCTGCTGCTCGGCATCCTCGCCTACCGGCTGTTGCCGGTTTCGGCCTTGCCGCAAGTCGATTATCCGACCATGCAGGTCGTGACCCTGTATCCCGGCGCCAGCCCGGACGTGATGACGTCAATCGTCACCGCTCCCCTGGAGCGCCAGTTCGGGCAGATGCCGGGCCTCACGCAAATGTCCTCGACCAGTTCCGGCGGCGCCTCGGTGATTACCTTGCAGTTCGCGCTCGAACTTGACCTGGACATCGCCGAGCAGACCGTGCAGGCGGCGATCAATGCCGCGGCGACCTTTCTGCCGGACGACTTGCCGCAGCCGCCGATCTACAGCAAGGTCAATCCGGCCGACACGCCGATCGTGACCTTGGCTGTCAGCTCGAAGACCCTGCCCTTGTTCAAGGTTCAGGACCTGGTCGATACCCGGATCGCGCAGAAGCTCTCGCAGTTGCCCGGCGTCGGCATGGTCAGCCTCAGCGGCGGCCAGCGCCCGGCCGTGCGCATCCAGGCCAACCATCAGGCGCTGGCCGCTTACGGCATCAGCCTGGAAGACCTGCGCGGCGCGATCGCGGCGACCAATGTGAATCAGCCGAAAGGCATGTTCAACGGCCCGCTGCGCTCGGCGATCATCGACAGCAACGATCAATTGCGCTCGGCCGCCGAATACCGCGAACTGGTGGTGGCCTACCGCAACGGCGCGCCGGTGCATCTCGCCGAGATCGCCCATGTGATCGACGATGCCGAGAATACACGGCTGGCAGCCTGGGCTAATACCACGTCGGCGGTGATCGTGAACATCCAGCGCCAGCCGGGCGCCAACGTGATCGAAGTCGTCGAACGCATCAAGGCATTGCTGCCGCAATTGCAGGCATCCTTGCCGCTGAACGTCGAAGTGCTGCCGCTCACCGACCGCACGGTCACGATCCGCGCCTCGGTACATGACGTGCAGTTCGAGCTGCTGCTCGCGATCGCCTTGGTCGTGATGGTGATCTTCCTGTTCCTGCGCAACGTTCCGGCCACCTTCATCCCCGGAGTCGCCGTGCCGTTGTCTTTGGTGGGTACCTTCGCGGTCATGTATCTGGCCGATTTCAGCATCAACAACCTGACCCTGATGGCGCTGACCATCGCCACAGGCTTCGTGGTCGACGACGCGATCGTCGTGATCGAGAACATCTCCCGCTATATCGAGCGCGGCGAATCGCCGATGAAGGCCGCGCTGAAAGGCTCGGAGCAGATCGGCTTCACGATCATCTCGCTGACCTTTTCGCTGGTCGCGGTACTGATACCGCTGCTGTTCATGGGCGACGTGGTCGGCCGGCTGTTCCGGGAGTTTGCGATCACGTTGGCGGTCGCGATCCTGCTTTCGGCGGTCGTCTCGCTGACCCTGACGCCGATGATGTGCGCCCGCTTGCTGCGCCATGGTATCGAGCACGGCGACGAGGGCCACGGCGACGGCTGGTTCGATCGCCTGATCGCCGCTTATGGGCGCAGCCTGGCCTGGGTGATGCGGCATCAGGCCTTGACGATGACCGTGTTTGCCGCGACCGTGGCGTTGACCGTGGCCTTGTATGTCTTCATCCCGAAAGGCTTTTTCCCGGCGCAGGATACCGGCCTGATCCAGGGTTTTTCGGAGGCTCCGCAAAACGCCTCGTTCGCGGCGATGAGCGAATACCAGCAGGCGCTCGGCAAGCGGATCCTAGAGGACCCTGCGGTGGAGAGCCTGTCGTCGTTCATCGGCGTCGACGGCATTAATACGACCCCGAATGCCGGACGCTTCCTGATCAACTTGAAGCCCCAGGCCGAACGCGGGGCCAGCGCCGCCGAGGTGATTGCCCGGCTGAAGCCGAAGCTGGCCGGAGTAAGCGACGTGAAGCTGTATCTGCAAACGGTGCAGGATTTGACGATGGAAAACCGGGTCAGCCGCACGCAATACCAGTTCACCCTGGAAAGCCCGAATAGCGACGAGTTGAACCGCTGGACCCAGGCATTGGCCGCGAAACTGTCCGCCCGCCCCGAATTTGCCGAGGTCGCCAGCGACGTGCAGGATCAGGGCCGGCAAGTCTATGTGAACATCGACCGCAGCACCGCGAGCCGCCTCGGCATCACCACCGCCGCGATCGACGACACGCTCTACAGCGCTTACGGGCAACGCCAGGTATCGACCATTTTCACCCAGTCGAACCAGTACCGGGTGGTGCTGGAAGTCGATCCCGCCGCCCAGCAAGGCCCGGTCTCGCTGAACGATCTGCGCATCCCCTCCGGCAACGGCGGCCAGGTGCCGCTGTCGGCGATCGCCGAAATTTCCGAACGGCCGACGCCGCTGGCTATCAACCATCTCGACCAGTTTCCGGTCGCGACCTTATCGTTCAATCTGGCGCCGGGCGCGGCGCTCGGCGATGCGGTGCGCGCGATCGATCAGGTCAAAGAGGACATCGGCCTGCCGCTCAGCATCCGCACCCGCTACCAGGGCGCAGCAGAGGCCTTCAACGCCTCGCTCGGCAATACCCTGTGGCTGATCCTGGCCGCCATCGTGACCGTCTACATCGTGCTGGGAGTCTTGTACGAGAGCTACATCCATCCGTTGACGATCCTGTCGACTCTGCCTTCCGCCGGCGTCGGCGCGCTGCTCGCGTTGATCCTGTCCGGCGGCGACCTCGGCATCATCGGGATCATCGGCATCATTCTGCTGATCGGCATCGTCAAGAAAAACGCGATCATGATGATCGACTTCGCTCTGGAGGCGGAGCGGAAGCACAGGATGCCGCCCGGCGAGGCGATTTTCCAGGCCTGCCTGCTGCGCTTTCGGCCGATCCTGATGACCACCTTGGCGGCGCTGCTCGGTGCCCTGCCGTTGATGCTCGGCAGCGGCGTCGGTTCCGAGCTGCGTCACCCCCTCGGCATTACGATGGTCGGCGGCTTGCTGGTCAGCCAGTTGTTGACCCTGTATACCACGCCGGTGATCTATCTGTGGATGGACACGCTCGCCCGGCGGGTAAATGCCGTCTTGCGTCCGAATCCTGTCGAAGCGATTGAAAACGACGGGGGCCGGTGATGAATTTTTCGGCCCTCTTCATTCGCCGGCCGGTCGCGACCACGCTGCTGACTATCGCGGTCGCCCTGGCCGGCGTGTTGGCGTTTCTGAATCTGCCGGTCGCGTCCTTGCCGGAAGTGGATTTCCCGACGATCAGCGTCAGCGCCGAAATACCCGGCGCCAGCGCCGAAACGATGGCCGCGACGGTCGCGACGCCGCTGGAGCGGGCGCTCGGAAGGATCGCCGGCATCACCGAGATGACCTCCGAAAGCGGCATGGGCAGCACCCAGATCACCCTGCAATTCGACCTGAGCCGCGATATCAACGGTGCGGCACGCGACGTGCAGGCCGCGATCAACGCGGCCGGCAACCTGCTGCCGAGCAACCTGCCGAGCCTGCCAAGCTATCGCCGCGACAATCCGGCAGACTCTCCGATCATCGTGCTGACGCTGACCTCCGACAGCCTGGATATTGGCCAGATCTACGATGTGGCGGCAACGGTGCTGGCGCAAAAAATCTCGCAAACTCCGGGAATCGGCGGCGTGGACATACGCGGGTCATCGTTGCCGGCGGTGCGCGTCGAACTGAATCCCCATGCGCTGAGCCAATACGGCATCGGCCTGGAGGATGTCAGGAACACCATCGTTCAAAGCAATATAACCCGGCCAAAAGGGGAGATGGAACATGCGGGCCGGCGCTGGCAGATTCAGGCCAACGATCAGGCGCGCAAGGCGGCCGATTACGCGGCGCTGATCGTCAGTTACCGGGGCGGCGCGCCTGTCACCCTCGCCGACCTCGGCAAGGTCGAGGATTCGGTCGAGAATCTCAGCAACACCGGCGTCAAGGACGGCAAGCCGGCCGTGCTGCTGGTGGTCAAAAAACAGCCCCAGGCCAACGTGATCGAAGCCGTCGACCGGATAAAAACAATGGTACCGGAGTTGCGGGCGTCTATCCCGAGCGCGATCGACCTGCAAGTCGCCTCCGACCGATCGCTGACGATCCGGGCTTCGCTAGCCGAAGTGGAACACACGATGCTATTTGCAGTCATTCTGGTGATTTTGGTCGTGTTATTGTTTTTACGCAATTTACGCTCGACCTTGATACCGATCATCGCAGTACCCGTGTCGCTGCTTGGCGCCTGCTCGGTGATGTATTTATGCGATTACAGCCTGAATAACCTGTCGCTGATGGCGCTGACGATAGCGACCGGCTTCGTGGTCGACGATGCGATCGTGGTGCTGGAGAATGCCAGCCGCCACATCGAGAAGGGCACGGCGCCGTTCAAGGCGGCGCTGTTGGCCGCCAAGGAAGTCGGTTTTACCGTGCTCGCGATGAATGTCGCTTTGATCGCTGTGTTCCTGCCGATATTGCTGATGGGCGGCCTGGTCGGCCGCCTGTTCAGGGAGTTCGCGGTGACCTTGTCGGCCGCGGTGCTGGTCTCCCTGCTGGTTTCCTTGACCGTGACGCCGATGCTGTGCGCCCGCTGGCTCGGCAAGGAAAGCCCGCGCCACGGCCGCCTCTATCGGGGCATCGAACGCGGCTTCGTCGGCCTCCAACGTTTTTACAGCCTCAGTTTAAGTTGGGCACTGCGCCATACCAGAATAATGCTCGCGGTATTCGTCGCCACCCTGGGGCTGAACGTATATTTGTATAAGGTCATCGACAAGGGCTTTTTCCCTACCCAGGACGGCGGCCGGCTGATGGGCGTCGTGCAGGCCGATCAGGGCGTTTCGTTCTGGGCCATGCAGGACAAGTTTTTCGAGTTCGCGAAGCTGATACGCCAGGATCCGGCCGTCACCAACGTCAACGGCTTTTTCAGCAGCCAGCGCAGCCTGAATAACGCGATCGTGTTCATCGATCTGAAGGATCACGGCCAGCGCGATTCGATCGACAGCATCATGCGCCGCTTCCGATCCCAATTCGGCCGGATTCCGGGCGCCACTTTGCAGGTTTTTCCGGCGCAGGAATTGCGTATCGGCGGGCGCTCGTCCCCGTCGCTGTTTCAGTTCAGTCTGCAGTCCGACGATCTGGATTTATTGCGCGAATGGACGCCGAAGGTGCAGAGCGCCCTGTCCGAATTGCCCGAGCTGAACGATGTCAGCAGCAACCAGCAGGAAAAGGGCGAGCAGATCGGCCTGGTGGTCGACCGCGAGCTGGCGGCCCGTTACGGGGTCAATCCGGCGCTGATCGATGCCAGCCTGAACGATGCCTTCGGCCAGCGCCAGGTATCGGTGATTTACGAGCCGCTCAATCAATACCGGGTGGTGATGGAACTGGCGCCGGAATACTGGCAGAGCCCGGAGGCGCTGAAACACCTGTATGTCAGCGTGCCGGGGCAAACGCCGGCGAACGGCAAGGCAGTAAGGCCCCGGCAGGTGCCCGTAGCGAGCCTCGCCAGCTTCGCGCCGAGCAATACGCCGTTGACGGTCAGCCATCAGGGCCAGTTTGCCGCGACCACCTTGTCTTTCAATCTGCAACCCGGCGTCTCGTTGTCCGCCGCGACGCAGGCCGTAAAGAAAGCCATGCAAGTGATCGGAGTGCCCGATGCGATTCAAGGCAGCTTTCAAGGCGCGGCCAAATTTTTTCAGCAATCGCTGGACAACCAGCCCTGGCTGATCCTGGCGGCCTTGTTGAGCATCTACCTGGTGCTCGGCGTGCTTTACGAAAGCCTGATGCATCCCTTGACGATCCTGTCCACCCTGCCCTCGGCCGGCGTCGGCGCGCTGTTGACCTTGATGGCCAGCGGCACCGAATTCAGCATCATCGCGCTGGTTGGCGTGATCCTCTTGATTGGCATCGTGATGAAAAACGCGATCATGATGATCGATTTTGCCTTGCTGGCCGAGCGCGAACACCACCTGGATTCCGGCGCCGCGATTTTCGAGGCCTGCATGCTGCGTTTCAGGCCGATCATGATGACCTCGATGGCCGCGCTTTTCGGTGCACTGCCGTTGGCGCTGGGCAGCGGCTACGGCGCCGAGCTGCGTCAGCCGCTCGGCATCACCATCATCGGCGGCCTGATCTTCAGTCAGTTGCTGACCCTCTATACCACGCCGGTGGTCTATCTGTACCTCGACCGCCTCCGCTTCGGTTTCCTCGCCCGATTTTTTAACCGTCCCGCCGAGAAAGCGGGAGAACCCGCTTGAGTTTGACTGAGATTTGCATGAATTTGCGCATTAACCCTACGCTCGTTTTAACCCTGATCAGCCTCCCGCTTGCCGGCTGCATGGTGGGTCCCGACCATGTCCGCCCGGAGGCGGCCGTTACCGACGCGTTCAAGGAGGCGAAGGGCTGGAAGCCCGCGCAGCCGCGCGACACCGCACTGCCGCAAACATGGTGGCAGATCTTCAACGATCCGAAGTTAAATGAACTGGTCGAACAGGTGGCCGGCGCCAATCAGTCGGTGGCGCAGGCCGAGGCGCAGTACCGTCAGGCCCAGCATCTGGTGCAATCGTCGCAATCGTCCCTGCTGCCGGTCGCGACCTTGACCGGCCAGGTCAGCCGCTTCCAGGCCGCCTCGGGTCAAAGTATCGCGGTGCCCGGAATTAGAAACCTGTTCGGCCTCGGCGCCGGCGCGGTCTGGGAGCCCGACCTGTGGGGCAGGATCCGCCGCCAGGTTGAGGCCAACACCGACAGCGCCCAGGCCAGCGCCGGGACCTTGCAGGCGCTGATCCTGTCCAGCCAGGCCACACTGGCGCAAAACTACTTTCAGTTGCAGACACTGGATGCGCAGAAAGCCCTGTTCGACGACACCGTGGCCGCCTTCGCGAAGACGCTCGAAATCACGAAAAACCGTTATGCGGTCGGCGTCGCCGGCAAGGCCGATGTGGTGCAGGCCGAGGCGCAGCTCGAATCGGCCCGCGCCCAGGCCGTCAACCTCGGTGTGCAGCGGGCCAAGCTCGAGCATGCAATCGCGGTGTTGATCGGCAAGACGCCGGCGGAGTTATCCTTGCCGGCGTCGCCGTTGCTGGTCCCGCCGCCTTCGATTCCGGTCAGCCTGCCGTCCGAACTGCTCGAACGCCGCCCCGACATCGCGGCCGCCGAACGCCAGGTCGCCGCCGCGAATGCCAAGATCGGCGTCGCCAAGGCCGCCTATTTCCCGACCTTGAATCTGGCCGTCAGCAACGGTTACCAAGCCAGTGATGTCGACACGCTGCTCACGATGGCGCGCCGCTACTGGGCGCTCGGGCCGGCCGGCGCGGCGCTGACCCTGTTCGACGGCGGCGTCAAGAACGCCCAGTACCAGCAGGCCATCGCCGCCCACGACGCCACCGTCGCCGCCTACCGGCAGACCGTGCTGACCGGCTTCCAAGAGGTCGAGGACAACCTGGCCGCCTTGCGGATTCTTCAGGAAGAGATCCAGGTCCAGGACAAGGCCGTTAAGGCCGCCGAACAGGCGGTGGCACTGACGATCAACCAGTACAAGGCCGGCACCGTCAGTTATCTGAACGTGATGACCGCGCAAACCGTCGCGTTGTCGAACCAGCAAACCGCCGCGCAGCTGAAGGGCGAACAATTGAACGCTTCGGTGTTGCTGGTCAAGGCCCTGGGCGGCGGCTGGAACGAGCGTTTGCTGCCGACCAAGGACGAGGCAGACGGCGACCGTAAATGGACAGATTATTTGATCTTGCCGGTGGATTTATTGGGATTCGGTCAAAAATAACTCCCACTGATGGTTCCCATGCTCCGCGTCACTGCCATTAAGTTAAGGTTTTCCTCGCATAACTTATCGTTGGCTGAGCGGAGCCGAAGCCAACAAAGCGCTTCGACTTCGCTCAGCGAACGGCTTAACTTAATGGCAGTGATGCTCCGCGTGGAAACTCGCTCTGCGTCCTGAACCGCAGGAGCGGTTCAGACTGCATTCCCACGTCGGAAAGACTGTGAAAGAATTCGGAAAATGCACGACTAATCTTTTTTAATCTTCAAGTCATTGTTTTTGCAAAGGTACGGAGTGAAAAAAAAGATGTTTTTTCACTCCAATCCATGAATACTTTCGCAGTCTCCGGAGCGTGATAACGATGCAAGCATGAGTAATAAAAGTGCTTTCTATAACTCACAGCTCACCACCTGGTTTAATGACACGGCGCCGAGCGGAAACCGGCCGTTGCAGGCTTTATTGCGCGCCGGCATTGCCCACCTCGATTTTGTCAGCATCCACCCCTTCGAAGACGGCAATGGCCGGATTGGGCGGGCTCTTGCCGAAAAAGCGCAGGCCCAATGCCTGGGGCAACCGACGCTGATTGCGATTGCAGCCACCATCGAACGCAATAAAAAAGCCTATTACGAGGCCCTTGAGCACGCGAACCGGCGCAACGAAATCACCGGCTGGTTGATCTATTTCGCGGACTGGGTTGTCACCGCCCAAGCCTATACGCAAACCTGGATCGAGTTTCTGATCAAAAAAGCCAAACGGCATGATCGCTTACGCGGCCAATTGAATCCGCGTCAGGAGAAGGCGCTGTCCAGGATGTTCCGTGAAGGACCGGAAGGTTTTACGGGCGGGCTCAGCGCCGAAAAATACATCGGCCTGACCGGCGCAACCCGGGCCACAGCGACACGGGATTTGCAGGACTTGGTCGGCAAGGGCGCGTTGTTACGCACGGGGGAAAGGAAGCATACTCGCTATCATCTGAATCTTGACTTCAGTGTTTTGAATCATCAATGTGTTTGATGCATTCGCAATCTCATGCTCACTGCACTCGTTAACGATGATCGAAAGCGGGCTCCGAAAATTACCATACTTGCGGTGAGCTGATAGTCTCTGAACGGCCAAATGTGGACGATCAGCTTAATTTGGCCCCGTTTTATCCTGAATCAAAAGCAAGCGGTCTGGTTTTTAGCAGCCATAGCTAAGGAAGTTGAATAAGAATATTTTTTCGGAAAGGGACGCATTTAAGACTGATCATTGGTTCGTTCAATTATTTGAATTTGAAAGTTATCCATCAATCTGACAAACTTTGCGGCAGAACCTTAATAAGCCGTTAAATCACCTTAATAAATGCAACCACTGATTGACCTTTTGGGTATTAAAGACTTCATTCCTCACGGCTATTGTCTGTCGTGGAGCCCCGTATTACTTTGGCTACACGTGATCTCAGATCTGGTGATCACTCTCGCTTATTATTCCATCCCCTTGACTCTTGTTTATTTTATCCGGCAGCGTAAAGATTTTCCTTATCCGTGGCTGGTTGCCCTGTTTGCCGGATTTATTGTCGCCTGCGGCACCACCCATTTACTGTCGGTGATCACGATCTGGATACCTTTATATTGGCTGGAGGGCTGGGTTAAAGGCTTTACAGCGATTATTTCGCTTGCCTCCGCCGGGCTGATGCTATGGATCATTCCCCGCGCCTTGTCTTTACCCAGCGCCGCGCAACTGCAAGCTGAAATACTGCAAAGAAAAACCGCTGAAGCAGCATTGCGGGAAAACGAACACAAGCTCGTCACCATTCTCGACAATGTCGAGGCCTTTATTTATATCAAGGATTACAACTATCAATACCAGTACGTCAATCAGCCGGTACGGCAATTGTTTGGCAAAGCGCCGGAAGACTTTATAGGAAAATCGGACGATGTCCTTTTTGATCAGGCGACCACGTTAAAATTGCGCGAAATTGATCGCCGCGTCATTGAACAGGGGGAGCGTATCGCGTCCGAGAATCTGTATACCCTCAGAGACAACGCCATTGCCCGCACCTGCCTTTCCATTAAGCAACCGCTACGCCATGAAGACGGCAGTATTTACGGCATATGCGGGATTGCTACCGACATCAGCGAGCGCAAGCTGATGGAAAAAAAACTGCGCGACAGTGACGACTTGAATGTCAGCATCCTTAACTCGTTGATTTCGCATCTCGCCGTGCTCGATGCCGAGGGGGTTATTATTGCCATCAACAATGCATGGCGGAAGTTTGCTCAAGAAAATGGCGGCGACGATATGCTGGGCTTTAATTATCTGGAGGCCTGTAAGAATGCGCTTAACCAACCTTACGGCAATGAGGCAAGTTCCGCTTATGCCGGTATTGCGGCGGTACTCAAAGGCGAGCTGGAAACCTTTCATTTAGAGTATCCGTGCCACTCGCCCACCCAGCAACGCTGGTTTGAAATGACGGTGTTGCCATTACAAGGCTCGCGCCGAGGCGCGGTGGTCAAGCATTTAAACATTACCTTGCGCAAGCAGGCCGAGTGGGCATTAAATCAGCTCAAAGCAATGATCGATATCTCCCTGGACGGATTTTGGATACTCGATCTGAGCGGCAAATTGCTGCAGGTGAACGAGGCTTATGTAAAAATCAGCGGCTATTCGATTGATGAATTGGTGAGCATGAACATCAATCAATTGGAAGCATTAGAAAAACCGGAGCAAGTACAATCACATATTGAAAAAGTTATTGCGAAAGGCTATGACCAGTTCGAAACCCGTCACCGTCATAAAGACGGGCATCTCATTGACATTGAAATATCGGTCGCTTTCCTGCGTGATTTTCAGCAGTTTTGTGTGTTTTGCAGGGACATCACCGAGCGTAAGCTATTCGAAAATGAGCTAAAAGCCAGTGAGGCAAAATTCCGTTCGATCATCGAGGCTTCCCCTGTGCCGATGGTATTAAACGATGAACAGATGAATATCACCTTTCTGAATCCGGCCTTTGTGCAAGCCTTTGGTTACACGTTGGATGATATTCCCACTCTGGCAGACTGGTGGCCGAAAGCTTATCCTGATCCGAATTATCGACTTCAGGTCAAAGCGATTTGGCAAACGGCGCTGGAAAACTCCAAACAGGAACAAACCGACTTTCCGCCTTTGGAGCTGATTATCCACTGTAAGAACAACAGCGTTAAGACTGTATTGGCGAGTGCCGCTGCGATTCATCCCAATTTTACGGGCGAGCATTTGATCATTCTGTACGACATCACTCCGCGCAAACAAATTGAGGCTAAACTCAACGCCATTTTTGATGCCTCGGTGGAAGGCATTATCACGGTTGATATGTCCGGCATCATCATATCCGCCAATGCCGCCGTGGAAACTATTTTTGGCTATAAACCGGAAGAGCTGATAGGTTGCAGAATTGACAAACTCATGCCGTCATCGTCAAAAGAAAAGAATGATGGGCACTTGTCCAACGAAATGAAATCTGGATATAAAATTCAGGAGATTGAAGGCCTTCGTAAAGAGGGTTCTGTGGTGCCCTTGGACCAGTCAATCGCGGAATATTCAATCGATAATGCACACTATTTTACTTATATCGTTCGGGATGTGAGTTTGCGCAAATACCGCGAACAGCAAGACAAGGAACATCTGAACCAACTCGCTCATGTCACCCGCCTTGGGCTGATGGGTGAAATGGCCTCAGGCATTGCGCATGAAGTCAACCAACCCCTCTCAGCGATTACCAGCTATACCCAAGTCAGTTTAAACCTGCTTAACACTGATAATCCAGATCTGATAAAGCTCGCCGAGGTATTATACAAAACGCAGCAACAGGCTTTACGAGCTGGCGGGATAATTCATCGCATGCGGGATTTTGTCAAATCGCAGTCAAAACGCAGTTTAACCACCGACATTAATACGTTGATTCATAACGCTGTCAGCCTCTGTAATGCTGAACTTAAACATAAGGGCATCAAGCTGGCATTCGAACCGGGGAACAATCTGCCGCCTGTCTACGTCGACCCTATCCATATCGAACAAGTCATCATAAACCTGATCCGAAACAGCGTCGATGCCCTGGAAAACTTACCCGCCAAACAGCAACGTCACTTAAACATCCAGAGTCGTTTGGCGCCCGACAATACCGTAGAGGTCAGCATAAAGGACAATGGTCCGGGAATTGATAAAGACCAACAGCAAAAAATATTAATGCCTTTTTACACCACCAAGGCAGACGGCATGGGAATGGGCCTATCCATCAGTCGCTCAATTCTTGAAACGCATGGGGGCATTTTGCGTTTCGAAAGCGAACCAGGACATGGCAGCACTTTTTATTTCACCTTACCAACAAGGGAAAAATCCGATAAGTATTAGGAGAGCCGATGCTGCCGGGCATTGCCTCCCCCGCCGTGCAGGCTGATGATGACGGGTAAAGGGCCCGATACCGCCTGAGGCGGCACATGAACCCAGTAGCTCCGGGTCCGGTGCCTGCTTCCAGTTCAAATCGGTAATCTCCGGGAAGCCGCGTGCCCGTCCATACGGATGCCGCAACGCCAAAGCCTGCCAGCAAGATCGGCAGGCGGAGAGTGAATAAAACCACGACCTTATTGAATCGGCTCAATTTGCGATTGTGCTTCATAACCGGCAGACCGTCCGTCATTTTCCAATGGAATCAGAGTGTAACCCAAGGCCACCGGGTTTCCTAAATTCATTGGAATGGCGTATTCAATTGAATACGCTACACGTATCGGAAGCAGCCTGAAATCCGTATTCGCCATCCATTCCATGCTGTTGATTTGCCAACACCCCGCCAGCAAAGGCCGGGGTAAAACTGATGCTAAGCAAGCAGCTTAATCTCTGCGAAAGCGAAAAATTCCAATCCCGTTGGGCCGCACGCAGCACAACAGATGCCGCCACCCATAAAAAAAACCTTAAATAACAAAACCTTATAGGCTTTATCAAAGCGCACTGCCCAACGCAATGCCAAAGCGTGCCCAAGCTGGCACGTCTCGTGCTTTAACTCTAACCATAACGCCCGAATCAAAACCGACAGGCATAAAGATAAACGGCGTTGTTAATCTTGTGTTTGCACAGCGGATTCGGCCACCCCGAATCGTCTTTAGCCGGGAGCTACTGCCCGATGGACATCGGGGCGATCGAAACGGACGAATCCCTGTGCAACGGTTACTTAAACGAGGAACATCGCAATGAGCAGTCCTTTAGCATTTAACAATCCATTCGTACCCACCGCTCCCTCGCTGGATTGGGAGCCGGCCGGAGCAGCTGCGCTGAAACCCGCCGCGCCGTCGGTCACGAATTTTTCGACGACACCGCTGGCTACGGCGCTGGCCGATTTCAAATACACCGGCGACAACCGCGACCGCAAGCCGTTCGACTACCTGTTGCTGGGGCTGCTGTCGATCGCCATCCATACCGGCGTGGTCCAGCGTTTCGACGGCGCCTCGCTTGGACAGGAGATCGTCGAGCCGGTCAAGCCATTGCCTACTAAAGTCCAAATCACCCTGTCCAGGCCCAAGCCAAAGCCGGTAGCCCCGCCACCACCAGTCGCAAAACCCAAACCACCGGTCGTTAAACCTAAAGTCGTGCCGTTAAAGCCGAAGCCGCAGAAACTGAAACCGACGCCGAAAGTGGTCGAGCAGGCTCCCATCCCTGATCCGACTCCGGTGATCTCCAACGCGCCGCCCGCACCGATAACTACCCCACCCGCGCCGCCGGCGCCGGTCGTACAGGAGAAGATTACCGCGCCGACCGCCGGCGCGGACTATCTGCACAACCCGGCCCCGGAATATCCTGAAATCGCGATGGAAAGAGGCTGGGAAGGCAAGGTGCTGATGAAGGTTCATGTCCAACCCAACGGCAAACCGGATACGGTTAATGTGGTCAAGTCCAGCGGCCAGAAAGTGCTGGACGATGCGGCGGTGAAAACCGTCAAGCAATGGTCTTTCGTACCCGCCAAGCGCGGCGACACCCCGATCGCCGGCTGGGTTACCGTTCCAATCAATTTCAACTTATCTTGAGGAGACTTCCATGTCTGATATAGCAACCGGCTTCATCGTCGACGCCACACTGAACACCTTGATCGGCGCATCCGTGGTGACCTGGGCCCTGATCCTGGTCAAGGGCATCCAGCATGCGCGGATTTCCTATCACAACCGCCGTTACAGCAAGGAGTTCTGGAGCGCGCCGAGCATCCAGGCCGCCGCCCAGCTCGATCATCAGAAAGGCCCGGCCGCGCGGGTCGCCGGCATCGGCTTTTCGACGCTGATCGAAACCGAGTCCGGCGCCTCCACCCATGACCTCGAACACACCTGGGACCGGCAGGAACTGCTGGACCGGCGTCTGCGCCAGCAAATGCAGAAGGAACGCGGTTCCCTCGAAAGCGGTCTCGCGATCCTCGCCACCATCGGCAGCATCTCGCCGTTCGTCGGCCTGTTCGGCACGGTCTGGGGCATCATGGGCGCCTTGACCAGCATCAGCAAGAGCGGCTCGGCCAGCCTGGAAGTCGTGGCAGGCCCTATCGGCGAGGCCTTGATCGCAACCGCCGTCGGCATCGCGGTCGCGGTGCCGGCCGTGGTCGGCTACAACTTCTACATCCGCCGCAACAAAGTGGTCTGGGCCTTCCTGGATGACTTTGCGATCGACTTCGTGCATCTGGCGTTGAAAGCATCGTTCATCATCGAACGCACGGGCAGCAAACCCGCCCCAAGTGCGCGCCTGACAGAAATCAGCGGCGGCAAAAAAGCGTCCGCCAAAGACAACCATGACGATCTGATCGCCGCGAAGGAGGCGCACGCCTAATGGCCTTTAAAACTCAAGAAGACGACGGCGACGTGATGGGCGAAATCAACGTCACGCCGCTGGTCGATGTGATGCTGGTGCTGTTGGTGGTATTCATCGTGACCGCTCCCTTGTTAACCAACGCCGTGCATGTGAATCTGCCGAAAACCGCCGAAACCGCGCCGCCGGAGGAAAAAGACCCGGTCTATCTGAGCGTGGATGCGCAAGGTAAGGTGTTCATCGACAAACGGGAGATCGCGGTCGATGCGGTCGAGAATGAATTGAAGACCCGGCAGGCGGCCAACCCGGAACTGGCGTTGAATCTGAATGCCGACGACGGCGTGCAATACGGCGTCGTCGCGAAGGTGATGGCGGCGATCGAGCGCGCCGGCGTGACCAAGCTGTCGGTTCTGACCGCGCCGAGTTGAAACGTAGGGGCCGCTGTGCGTACCTTTTCGCCGCAAAGGGTATGCACAGCGTACCCTACCCGACTCATCAATATCATTAAGTTAATGGATGGCCGGTTCCTTCTCCCACCGGGAAAGGGAGTTTTTCCCTTAACTTAATGACAGTGATCCGACTCATCTAATACCCAAGGAGATTTTCATGGCGCGCAAAACAGCCAACGACTTCCATCCGGAAGCGCTAAAACTATTCGACAAATACGTTCACGGCGACATCTCGCGCCGTGATTTTTTAGCTTCGGTTCCGAAGTACGCCCTCCTGGGTCTGAGCGCGGAAGCGCTGCTGGAAGCGTTGAACCCGCGCTTCGCCCACGCAGAGCAAGTGCCCGGAAACGATCCGCGCATCGTAACCCGCTTCGTCGAATACCCCTCCCCGCTCGGCAACGGCAAGATCCGCGGCTATCTGGCCCAGCCGGCCAAGGCCGAAGGTAAACTGCCGGTCGTGCTGGTGATCCACGAAAACCGGGGGCTGAATCCGCATATCGAAGACATCACCCGCCGGCTGGCGCTGGACAACTTCATCGCCTTTGCACCGGACGCGTTGTTTACGCTGGGCGGTTATCCCGGCGACGAGGACAAGGCGCGGGAACTGTTCAAAAACCTGGACAAGGCCAAGACCCAGGCCGATTTCCTGGCGGCGGCGCAGGAGCTGAAAAAACTGCCGGAAGGCAACGGCAAGGTCGGCGCGGTCGGTTTCTGCTACGGCGGCGGCATCGTCAACTACCTGGCCACCCAATTACCCGACCTGGCGGCCGGCGTGCCCTTCTACGGCGCGCAGCCTTCTGCGGAAGACACCGCCAAAATCAAGGCGCCTCTGTTGCTGCATTATGCCGGCACCGACGACCGCATCAATGCCGGCTGGCCGGCTTATGAAGCGGCCCTGAAGAAGGCCGGCGTGAACTACGAAGCCTTCATTTATCCGGGCGTGCAGCACGGCTTCAATAACGATACCACCCCGCGTTACGACGCGGCGGCCGCGAAGCTGGCCTGGAACAGAACTATCACTTTCTTCAACAAACATTTACGCGGCTAGTCCGGCACGGGAGGATGTCATGAAAATCGAAGCGCAAATCTGGGATTGGCCGTTAAGGCTGTTTCACTGGCTGCTGGTCGCGTCAGTCGTCGGCGCCTACGCCAGCGGCAAGGCCGGCGGCGAATGGACCGACTGGCACGGACGCTGCGGCAGCATGGTGCTCGGCCTCCTGGTGTTCCGTCTGCTCTGGGGTTTCGTCGGCAGCCGGCATGCCCGCTTCAGCGACTTCTTCCCTACCCTGCCGCGGCTGATCGCCTATCTGAGAGGTCGCTGGCAAGGTGCCGGCCATAATCCGCTCGGCGCGCTGGCGGTGATTGCGTTGCTCGGCACCCTGGCCGCCCTGGCCGGCACCGGCTTGTTCGCGAACGATGACATCGCTTTCGAAGGGCCGCTGTTCAGCCTGATCGACAAGGATTTCAGCGACAAACTGAGCGGCTGGCATATTAAGATCGTGAATGGGCTGGTGGTCCTGGTCGGCCTGCACATCACCGCGATCCTGTTTTATCAGCGGGTCAAAAAAACGAACCTGATCCTGCCGATGCTGACCGGCAAAAAGCAACTACCGCAGACCCTGGTTCCGGCAGCGCCCCAAACCGTCAGCGCCCTGCCGCTGATCCTGAGCCTGCTGATCGCGGCCTCGACCGTCTGGGGCGTTTGGGGCGGCAATGTCATCGACTACCTGGCGCCGCTGGCCGGCGTCCAAACCGCTACAGCCGATGCAAAAACAGCAAATTAACCCACAGCTGTAATCTCACCGCGCCCCAGGAATCACTCTTCGGGGCGCATCTTACTTAACACGCTTTGCAAAACAGTTTAACCCTCAAATTTTGAGTCCATCACAAGGAGTTATCTAGATGAAAATCAAACTGGCAATCGCCCTGGCGCTCGGCGCCGCCACTGCTGCGGCATGGGCTGGAGATGTCGAGGACCAGATCCGCTTCCGCCAATCCTCCTACTCTTTCCTGAGCTGGAATACCGCTAAAATCAAGGCTCAGGCCTCCGGCCATCCGGAAACCTACAACAAGGATGAAGTGATCGCCGCCGCCAATGCGATCGCCGGGGTCGCCAATTCGGGCGTCTTCGAGAAACTGTACGGCGCCGGCACCGATAAAGGCACCGGTTGGAAACCCAGCCGGCTGAAGCCGGAGTTTTTTGAAAAACAGGACGAAGCGAAGGAATTCAACGCCAACTTCATCAAGGAAGCCAACGAATTGCAAAAGGTCGCGGCTAGCGGCGATGTAGCTGCGATTAAAACCCAGTTCGGCAAACTCGGCGCCACCTGCAAAGGCTGCCACGACCTGATCCGTATCCGCGAATAATCTCTCCTCACTCACCTACCCGCCCCTTAAATTAAGCGCTTCCTCGCAAAACTTATCGTTCGCCGAGCGGAGCCGAAGCCAACAAATCGCTTCGACTGCGCTCGGCGAACGGCTTAACTTAAGGGCAGTGCCCTGCCGATGCCGGGCGGGTATCCTTCATCATCCTTCATCCGGCCTGGCTGTCCCGACTGGCCTTAGCAAGCCGGTCATGACAAGCATGAGCGGGCGTTGCTGGATGCCTCCGAAGTCGATCGGGTCGAACGATATTACCCGCAAAACCATTGTGCCTGTGGCGGCAAAGTCGCGATGGACGGCTACCGGCGGTATCAAGGTCTTCGACTTGCCGGAAGTGCGCTACCCAATCGTCGAGTACCGCTGTTATAGCAGTTGTTGCGCGCATTGCCGGACGACGTGCCGAGCGGGCAAATGGGATCCGGCTTGATCGCCTGGATCAGTTTGCTGATCAGTCAACTACACTGGTGTATCCTTCCCCTGCATTGCACCATGCGAATACAAGAAAAATGTGACGCAGTTTTGATTTTTCAGGCAACTCAGTTGAAAATCCAGCGTAAGTTTCTACACTTTTCCTTGAGTGGCAAACCGGTTGGCGATTTCCTACCCCGCCGCCATTCTCATTCAAACCTCAATAACTTAAAGGTGCTTTTATGAAAAAAATCTTGCTTCTGATGGCTGTATTTTCCTTCAATGCGATGGCGACTCCCGTCAACATCAATAAGGCAGATGCAAAGACCATTTCGGATTCGCTGACCAACATTGGCATTAAAAAAGCGGAAGCTATCGTCAAATATCGCACTGAAAAAGGGGCTTTTAAAACAGTCGAGGACTTGACCAATGTGGCCGGTATTGGCGAAAAGACGATCGAAAAAAACAAAAAGGATATTTTGCTGCAATAAGCTGAATCGCAGACCAATTGCAGATAAGGATATTGTCCTTGAGAAATCGGCGTTATCTGTCAACTCAACCGGTTTACAAGATAACGCCGATTTTTTTTCGAGAGGAATCGGCTTCGGTGCAGGCAAACGGAAACTCTACGCTGCTCCGGTGATCCCTTTATTGAGGGTGGGCGGAAAAATGCCGCCTACCCGGTATTTCCTACAAATTTCGCGAAAGGTCTTTTAAATACTTCAAAAAACCTTCTTTCAGTTCGGGATGCAAGAGTCCATATTCGACCGTCGCAACCAAAAAACCGAGCTTGGAGCCGCAGTCATAACGTTTGCCTTCGAATTCGTAAGCCAACACCGACTCGTCGGCCATCAGTGCGGCGATGCCGTCGGTCAGCTGAATCTCGCCACCGGCGCCGCGGCCGGTCGTTTCGAGTTTTTCGAAAATCTTCGGCGTCAGAATATAGCGGCCGACGACCGCCAAATTGGACGGCGCATCTTCGGGTTTCGGCTTCTCGACGATCAATTCGATCGGGCTGGAGGTGCCGGACGCCTCGCCGGTTTTGACGATGCCGTAGCTGCCGGTTTCTGAAGGATGCACGCGCTCGACGCCGAGGATCGAAGTCTGTTTTTCGTTAAACAGTTCGACCATCTGCGCCATGCAGCCGCGCGTACCGTCCTCGATCAGGTCGTCCGGCAGAATCACCGCAAACGGCTCGTTGCCGATCACCGGCTTCGCGCAATGCACCGCATGACCAAGCCCCAACGCTTCCGACTGGCGGATGAACACGCAGGACACATGCGGAGGCAGGATGCCTCTGAGCGTTTTCAGGATTTCGTTCTTGTTTCTGGCCTCGAGTTCTTTTTCCATCTCGTAGGCCTTGTCGAAGTGGTCCATGATCGCATTTTTGGTGCGTCCGGTCACGAAGACCATCGTGTCGATACCGGCCGCGATCGCTTCCTCGACCGCATACTGCACCAGCGGCTTGTCCACGATCGGCAGCATTTCTTTCGCGGTGCTCTTGGTCGCAGGCAGGAAACGCGTACCCAATCCGGCCACGGGGAATACGGCTTTGGTAATTTTTTTATTCATATAACTCCCGATATTAATAATGAAAGTATGTACAGGATACTGGCTTTCGGCGAATCAAGATGAGTCAACCCACTTTCGATTATACCCATCACGTATTCATTCTTTGCTTGGCAACGCGGCAAGATCAAAGTTACCCGGCTGACCGCCACCCAAAACAGGGATCATGATAAGCTGAGTTTCCTGAATCGGAACTTAATCGAAGTCATGGAAAAAAGGTGCACCCGATTATTGCAACAAACCGATCCAATCGCCCATTTTGTCGTGAACGGAAACGGAATGGCACGGAATATAAGCAAGCTTTGCGGGCCATTCCTTTCGGAACAGCGGAACGACCCGTAGCTCCTTAAGCGAACGGATGCTCCAGAATGATCGTTTCGTCGCGATCCGGGCCGGTGGAAAGGATCGTCACTTTTACGCCGACCAATTCTTCCAGGCGTTTGATATAGGCTTTGGCGTTTTCCGGCAATTTGGCGTAGTCGGTCACGCCGGCTGTGGTGTCGGACCAACCCGGCATTTCCTCGATCACCGCTTCGCATTGCTGGTATCGATCCGCGCCCAGCGGAGCCGTTTCGGTCGTGCTTCCGTTCAGACGATACGCCGTGCAAATGCCGACCTTATCCAGGCCGTCGAGTACGTCCAGCTTGGTCAGGCAGATGCCGCTGATGCTGTTCAGCCGGACCGATTTCCGCATCGCGACCGCGTCGAACCAGCCGGTGCGGCGTTTGCGTCCGGTCGTGGCGCCGAACTCATGGCCGACCGTGCCCAAATGTTCGCCATAGGCATCGTGCAGTTCGGTCGGAAACGGGCCATTGCCGACCCGTGTCGCGTAGGCCTTGGTGATGCCGAGCACATAATCCAGGTCGAGCGGGCCGACGCCGGAGCCGGTCGCGGCGCCACCGGCGGTCGTGCTGGACGAAGTCACATACGGGAAGGTGCCGTGATCGAGATCGAGCAACGCGCCCTGCGCGCCTTCGAACAACAGATTCTTGCCCTGGTCCTGATAACGGTACAAGGCTTCGCTGACATCGGTCAGCATCGGCTTGACCTGTTCGCCGAGCGCCAGCGCCTCCTCCAGGGTCTTTTCAAAATCGACCGTGTCGGCATGATAGTAATTGGCCAGCATGAAATTGTGATAATCGACCAACTCCTTCAGCTTGTCCGCGAAGTCCGCCGGATTCAACAGGTCCCCGGCGCGCAGGCCCCGGCGTCCGGCCTTGTCTTCATAGGCAGGACCGATGCCGCGTCCGGTCGTGCCGATCGCTTTCGCGCCGCGCGCTTTTTCGCGCGCCTGATCGATCGCGACATGCACCGGCAATATCAGGGTGCAGGATTCGCTGATCAATAAGCGGTTACGCACCGGGACGCCGGCTTTTTCGAGCAATTCGATTTCTTCGATCAGCGCGTTCAGCGACAGCACCACGCCGTTGCCGATCATGCATTGTACGTTGTCTCTGAGGATGCCCGAAGGAATCAGATGCAGGACGGTTTTTTCGCCGCGAATGACCAGCGTATGCCCTGCATTATGGCCGCCTTGAAAACGCACCACGGCTTCCGCTTGTTCGGTCAGCAGATCGACCAGCTTGCCTTTACCTTCATCGCCCCATTGCGTGCCGATGACTACGACATTTTTTCCCATTTTAATTCCACTAAGCTAAGTTTCTGACGAACCAGGTTCGATTGTCTTGTTCAAGGATCGCGGTACAACCCATCGCCGCGCCGTCGCCGGCCTGCCCCGGCAATTGTTGGATCACCGTATGTCCTGCGGTGCGCAAATCGCGGATTTTTTCGGCCAAGGCGGCATCGTCCTGACAGGGCGCGAAAATTTTGCTTTCCGGCGCCGCATTATCGCTTGCGCTGCTCAGCGCCGCCAATAATTTCAGGTCGGCGCTAAAACCGGTCGCCGGGCGAGCCCGCCCGAACACGCCGCCGATGTTGTCGTAACGGCCGCCGCGCGCAATCTCGCGGCCGACCTCTGGCGTAAAGGCGGCGAAAACGACGCCGGTATGATAATGATAGCCGCGCAATTCCGCCAGGTCGAAACTGACCGGCAAAGACGGGAACAGTTGCGTGAGTCTTGCGGCGATCGTTTCGAGATCGGCCAGCGCCTGTTTCAATTCAACGTCCGCCTTCAGAAAGACCTGGCGCGCCCGAGCGAGGATTTCAGTACCGCCGTTCAGCAGCGGCAAGGCCAGAAACATCGCTTTCAGATCCTCATCAAGCGCATAGCTGTCGATCAATTCCGCAAGTTCCGGTCTGGCCTTGCGCTGCAGCACATCGAATAGCTCGCTTTCCTGCGCCGAACTCAATCCGGCCTGGCGGGTCAAGGATCGATAAATACCGACATGTCCCAAGTCGAGATGCACGTTCAGCAATCCGGTCAGCGCTAGCATTTCGAGCATCATCCGGATCACTTCGATATCGCTGTCGATGCCGGCGTGGCCGTACAGTTCGGCGCCGATCTGCATCGGGCTGCGCGTTTTTTCCAAAGGGTCGCCGCGCGTATGCAGCACCGTGCCGTAATAGCACAAACGGGTTGGCCATGCGTGCTTCAGATGATGCGCGTCGATGCGCGCGACCTGCGGGGTCATGTCGGCTCTGACGCCGAGCATTTCTCCGCTGATCTGATCGGTCAGCTTGAAGGTTTGCAGGTCGAGATCGTGCCCTGAGCCGATCAATAACGAATCGAGAAAGTCGATGAACGGCGGAATCACCATCTCGTAACCCCAGCTGGCAAACATGTCGAGCAGCCGACGTCTCAGACTTTCCAAATGTTTGGCGTCAGCCGGCAGGATTTCTTCGATACCGTCAGGCAAGAGCCAGGAATCTTTTTGTTGCATGTTTTCTAAGTCCACTCAAACAAAACGCCCCGCACGGGCGAGGCGTTTGTCAATGTTATCGATGCCGTAGTCGCGGCCGTGTTCAACTCAAGCGCTTATTTCTGATGCTTGAAATAGCGGAAGAACTCGGAGTCCGCATCGAGCACCAGCGTCGAGGATTTGTTGAAGGTCTTTTTATACGCATTCAGGCTGCGGTAAAAATTGTAAAACTCGGGGTCGGCTCCGAATGCTTTCGCATAGATTTCGGACGATTTCGCGTCGCCTTCACCGCGCAATTTTTCGGCGTCTTTAAACGCATTCGCCTTGGTCACCACGCTCTGCCGGTCCGCATCGGCGCGAATCTTTTCGGCCGCTTCCGAACCTTGCGAGCGGAACTCGCGTGCTATCCGCTCACGCTCCGCTTCCATCCGACGGAACACCGAAGTGCTGACTTCCGGCGGCAAGTCGATGCGCATTACCTGGATGTCGATAATTTTCAACCCCAAGTTTTTGGCCGATGCCTGTGAGTTGCTGATCATAATATCGCGGATCGCTTTGCGATCGGTCGAAACCAATTGCTTAATATCGCGCCGGGCGAACTCGCCGCGGAACGCATCCTTGATGATCGGATCCAGCCGATTATTGGCCTGATAGACATCACCGGCAACGCGTTGATAAAAGCTGCTGACATCATCGACACGCCATTTGACGAAAAAATCGACAAACACGTTTTTCTTTTCGGCGGTCAAAAAGCCTTCCGGCTTCGAAACCATCGTCTGAATACGCCCATCGAATTTTTTAATGTCGTTGAACGGATACGGCCATTTGAAATGCAGCCCCGGCGTAAAATCGTATTCAACGATTTTACCAAACTTGAATTTGATCGCTTTTTCGGTTTCGTTGACCGAAAATACAAACATCGCGCCGATCAGCCACAGCGCGGCGATACCGATGATAATTTTATTGAATGTCGTCATTAGCGTCCCCTTACGTCGCGTCCACGGCTTGTTGGCCTTACCGTGATCGGTTCTTCCGCTTCCGCGGGTGAAGACTCGGCTTTCGCCGGCGGTGTTACGCTCTGGGTTTCGATTTCAGGTAACTTTTGCGCCATCTTATCCAACGGTAAATAGAGTATGTTATTGCCGCCTTTCGCATCGATTAACACCAAATTCGATTCTCCCAAAACCGACTCCATCGTGTCGATGTAGAGGCGTTTGCGGGTCACATCCGGCTGTTTCAGATATTCGCCGAGCATCCGGGAGAAACGGTTGGTTTCACCTTCGGCCTGGGCAATGACTCTTTCCTTGTAGCCTTCGGCTTCCTGCAACATTCTGGCCGCCGCGCCGCGCGCTTTCGGCACAATGTCGTTCGAATAAGCTTCCGATTCGTTAATCAGACGCTGTTTATCTTCGCGCGCCTTGATCACGTCCTGGAACGCCGCCTGCACCTGCTCAGGCGCTTGCACATCCTGCAGGTTTACACTGGTAATCTCGATACCGGACTCATAACGGTCCATCACTTCCTGAATTTCCTTTTTGACCTGCGCGACGACCTCGTTACGGCCTTCGGTCAACACGAAATCCATGTCCGAACTGCCGATCACACCGCGTTCGGCGCTTTCGGTGACCTGTTTCAGAGTCGTTGCCGGATCGACGACATTGAACAGAAATTTTTTCGCGCTGTTCGACAGATTGCTGACCTTATACTGCACGACCAGACGCACATCGACATAGTTCTCGTCGCGGGTCAGCATCAAGGCTTCTTTCGGCTCGGAACGGTCGCCAGCCTCGCCGACGTTGGAAAAACCGACCGCCAATGTGCGGTTTTGCTCGACATTCACGATATCGACGCGCTCGATCGGAATAGGCAAATGCCAGTTCAAACCCGGATTGGTTTCTTCGACGTATTTGCCGAAGCGAGTGACCACGCCGATATTGCCGGCATCGACCTTATAAGTGCCGCTGGCGACCCATATCGCTGCGACCGCGCCCACCGCGATCAAGCCGAGATTTTTTCCCTGGCCGCCTGTCGATTCCTGACCGTCGCCGCCGCCACTGCCGCCGAAAAGATTGCTCAACTTGTCCAGAGCCTTGCGTATGGCCTCATCAAGATCGGGCGGTCCCTTTTGCTCACCCCGACCGCTCCACGGGTCTTTATTGTCGCCTCCAGGTTCATTCCAGGACATATTTTTGCTCCATAGCAGGATGTTTATTTAAAATTAACGACTTATCAAGATAACAGATAAACGCCGAGGACAAAGCCCAGCCGAGGGTTTTCCGAGGTAACTGGGCAGGCCGGTTCCTTGCGGCCGCCGATATGAGGGGCATTTTAACGTAATTACAGAAAAAACACGAAAACTTCAAGGCACATGAACCCGTCAACAACCGTGCCGGCATCCCGCTTTTCAATTTGCGCGGCTCAGGGCGGCGATAGCACTTCCTTGCGTACCGCCTCCAGAAACCCCGAATACTTGGGGTCGATATCGATAATCAGGACAGACTGTCCATCGTCTTCTATCTGTTGATCAATGATCATCGCATAAGCATGGATTTTCGCCCGGACATCCCCTTGCTCCGGCCGTAAGTAACAACGCAGCCTAATTTTGTTGGCGGAAACAATCTCGGCCAATGCCTGGGACAATAAATCCGCGCCTTCGCCACCCATCGCGGACAGCCAAACCCGAACCGGCCTGCCCAATACATCGCGGTCGATCCGGGGACGGGCGCCGTCGAGCAAATCGATCTTATTGTAAACTTCAAGCTGGGGGATCTTATCGGCGCCGATTTCCTTCAAGACCTGATTGACCTCGCTTATCGTATCTTCGCGGTCTTCCGCGTGCGCATCGATCACATGCAGCAGCAAATCGGCTTCGCTGGCTTCCTGCAAGGTCGATTTGAACGCCGCGACCAGTTCGTGCGGCAAATGCCGAATGAAGCCGACCGTATCGGCCAGCACGATTTCCGAATTGTTCGGCAAACGACAGTTGCGCAAGGTCGGATCAAGCGTTGCGAATAATTGATCCGCCGCATAGATGTTCGCACCGGTCAGCCGGTTGAACAGGGTCGATTTGCCGGCGTTGGTATAGCCGACCAGCGATACGGTCGCAACCTCGGCCTTCTTGCGTTTGCCTCGGCTTTGATGGCGCTGCTTCTCGACTTTTGCGAGACGCGCCTGAATCTGTTTGATGCGATCGCCGATCAAGCGGCGGTCGGTTTCCAACTGGGTTTCACCCGGACCGCGCAGGCCGATGCCGCCTTTTTGCCGTTCCAAGTGTGTCCAGCCGCGCACCAGACGCGTCGAAAGATGTTTGAGTTGCGCCAATTCGACCTGCAGTTTACCTTCGAAGGTCTGGGCGCGCAGCGCGAAAATATCGAGAATCAGGCCGTTTCGATCGACGACGCGCACACCGAGCGCCGCTTCGAGATTGCGTTCCTGACTCGGCGTTAAGGGATGGTTGAACAATACGATGCCGGCTTCATGGTCGGCAATGGCCTGCTTGATCTCTTCGACCTTGCCGGTACCGGCAAAATATTTCGGATCGGGATTTCTGCGGCTACCCGTCACCACATGCACCGGCTCGGCGCCAGCCGATCTGGCCAGTTCCTTCAATTCCAGAAGATCTTCCTGTCCGGAATGCAGGGTCAGATGAACAAGAATGGCTCGTTCACCCGAATCGGGGCGATCAAACAATCAACAACTCCAGCGTCGGAAGGACCAACTGACGGCAAACAATGGGGCACGCAACAACGTTTCGTAAAGTTCGCGTGATCCGAAACGACTACACACCGAAGCGAACAAGGATTACTCGTCTTCGCTTTCGACTTCGGGAATCATTTTAACGGCTTTCCCGGGCACGATCGTCGAGATGGCATGCTTGTAGACCATTTGGCTGACCGTATTTTTCAGCATGATCACATATTGATCGAACGAATCGACCCTGCCCTGCAATTTGATCCCATTGACCAGGAAGATCGACACCGGCGTATGTTCTTTTCGTAACGTATTCAGAAAATTATCCTGTAGATTTTGGCCTTTTGACATCCGATTTCTCCTTATTATGTTTATTAGATGATATTTAAGATAACGGTAAATACAAATCAACACAATGGATAATTTAAGAACATATTTGTTCCTAATGATTTTTTCCAAGATGATGCGCCCGAATGGCGCCTGATGATTGAATGGCTTACATCATCTCTTGCTATTCTATCCTAAATTATCTGGTCATATTATGGCATTTTTACCGCTTGCGCCAGCACCGGGCCATCAGCCAGGCCACGGGCAACCCTTCATGCGCGTAAAAAATCCAGCACCGCCGCCAAAAAGCTTTCCGGCTGCTGGACATGCAGCCAATGCCCGGCGCCGGCCAGTGTCTTCAATTGAGCCTGCGGAAACAGCGGAAAAACGGCCTCCGCTTTCACAAAATTCGACTCCGCGCCGGCAATGAACAGGGCGGCATCCTGATAGGGCGGCCGGTTTCCGGCATCGGGAAAAGCCGTGATAGCCGGCGCCGAACGGCCGAAAATATCCAAGTCGACGCGCCAGCGATAATGACCGTCGTGCAGCACCAGGTTTTGCAATAAAAATTGCCGGTAACTCAGTTCGGGGATGGCCTCAGCAAGCCTTTCCTCCGCCTGTTTCCGGTTACTGAGCGCCGCCAACGGCAGTGCCTTCAATGCCGATAGGGTGTTTTCGAAGCTATGCGAGTAAGCCACCGGCGCAATATCGGCGATAATCAGTTTATCGATCATATCGGGCGCGTTCAACGCCAGCCACATCGCGACCTTGCCTCCCATGCTGTGACCCAGCAGGCTGGCACGGGTTAAGCCGCGCTGCCGCATAAACTGGCGCACATCTTCCGCCATGGCGGGATAGTCCATCAGCGGATGATGGGGCGATGCGCCATGATTACGCAGGTCGAGCAGAAACACGCGCCGCGAGGCGGCTAATTTTTCCGCGATGAATTTCCAGTTACGCGAGGACGCGAAAAAACCGTGCAGTATAATCAGCGGGGCGGCATCAGGCCGGCCCAATTCACTGTAAGCTAATTCGACGGCTGCCATCCAAACACCTTTAAGAAGCGGCAGCCAGAGAGCCCGACCGGCTCAGAATGTGAAACGACGCGCGGGTTAATCATGAAAGACAGCGGAAACTTAATGGGCTTTAGTAAACCAAAGAAATTATCCGCAAGCAAGCAAATCCTGTCGCGGTCCGCTAAATAGTCGAGGCAATCAACCCAAACCGGGAATTTTCGGCTGAGAGGGCAGAGCATGAAAAGCGAGTCCAGGTCCACGTCCCTGCGGCAAACCCTGGACTCACGCGAAGTAGAAAACTGCAATAAAAATCAATAGCCTTCGAGATAAGCGCCGTCATCACAAGACCGCATGGACGCACAAGCCGCAATTGATTTATTTAGCTGCCAGAGCTCCGGCTAGAGTAAAGCGGTGATGCTTTCCGCCGCACGTTTTACATCCAGGAAAATCAGACCCAATTTTGCATTTGGCTTAGCCAATACGGTCAATACCGCATCATCGCCGGCATAGGTCATCAAGACGTAACCCTTTTCGCCTTTGATCAAAACCTGTTCAAGAGTGCCTCTAGCTAACTCATGCGCGGTCCGGTCGCCTAGCGAGAGCATCGCGGCGCTCATCGCACCTACCCTGTCCTCATCCATTCCGGCCGGCAAAACCGACGCCATCATCAAGCCATCCGTTGAAATGATGCCCGACGCCTCAATATCCGCTGAAGTTCCATTCAAATCTGTCAAAACAGATGTAAGCATGTCTGCCCGCATTTTTCTTCCTCTTTAACGATAAAAATAAATTATTAAGATGCCTTGGCCGCGTAACGGATTGCCAAGGCCCAAACCAAACTCACAAATTCCGGCTGATTGAAATGAGGGACGCCGGAAATGACCAACACAAAACGATTTTTGCCGATGAACAGCGGCCAAAAACCCATTTGACTGTTGCCGAACACATCGACAATCGCCCAAGCCTGGCTTGCCTGCCCCAAATTATTCACCAATACCCCGGAGCGGCGCGCATGCACAGTGGCGATCTCGGCGCTCAATGCCGATAACTCCTCAGCCACCTCATGCGGAAACCCATGGCTGGCCAGATAAAATCCCTCCATATCGGCCAGCAGCACCTTACCGTTCTCGGTAATGGTGCTTAGCATATCCGGCAGAATCTTGTCGAGCTGGTCGGCCGGATAGGTCAATTCTTCGTTCAAGCCCTGCACCCAACCCAGCTTTTGGCAATGGTGCAGCAATTCCATGCATTTTTCCGCGTCATCGATACCGGTCAATAACTGAAGATTCTCGAGCGTCAGCGCTTTGGTTGTCGGCTGTAAAAGCATCTGACGGATAAACTGGCGCGGCTTGTCCATCTCGTTCGAAGCCACCGCATAGTAAGCGCCCGACGGCGTTGGGTACAAAAAAAGCCCTTCTGTTAAATGATAGCTGCTCATATTATTCAGCCAACCCCGGATCCAGCGAATAGAGCAGGGATTGCACGAGAAGCGACACATCGTTTCTGACTCTGGCATCCACAGCAAAAATCGGCGGCGTCAAACCGGCATCTTTTAACTGCACATGATAATCGGCTATCGTCGGCTTACTGCTCAAATCCATTTGGGTGACGCCGATCGCCACACTGGTCTTCGAGATAAAATCGCCGAAGGAATCGAGGAAGAATTTCATATCCTTGAACGGGTCCGCCCGGGTGTTATCCAGCAGCAGAACCAAACCAATGCCTCCGTTGATCAGAATATCCCACATAAAGTCGAAACGCTCCTGCCCCGGCGTTCCGTACAAATGAATTTTTTCTCCATCCGTCAGGTTCATCACGCCATAATCCATCGCCACCGTCGTGGCGGCCTTTCTGGACTTGGTCATGTCACTGGCGGCAGCATCGGTCTTAACCGGTGGAATATCGCTGATCGAGTGAATTGCCGTGGTTTTGCCGGCGCCTACCGGCCCTGTAAAAATAATTTTGTACTGACTCATGTTCGTGTCGTTCCGTTGTGCTTAGTTACCACGCAATTTATTCATGATACGGCTCAATAAGCCCTGTCCCTTGCTCGGCTTGACAGCCGGCGGCTGAATCAAATGATCGGCGTCTCTCTTTGCCTGTCCCATCAGGCCTAAGGCGCAGGCGGCGCTGGCGAATACAAACACATATTGCGGCTTGATATTGAGCACCTGTGCGACATTGGTCAACGTTCTTGGCCCTTGTATCAGTAAGGCTGCAATTCTGAGTGCATGCGGCGTAATCAGCAAACGCGTAAAATTGGGCCAACTTTTCAAATAGACCGGCTGAGTATAGTCTATTGCCCGCGGATAACGGCCTTTTGAAGTCCAGCAGGCCAGTTTCCACAAAAAGGCATCCATGCTCTGAAATTTGTCCAGCGAACCGCCGAGGCCCATCGTGTGCGAATTGACCGGAGTGATCGACATCTTGGATGCCGAGTTCGAATTCAACTTGATGCCCGCGAACGCACGCAACTGCGGATCATCGGCGTCAAGCCAGACCTCCAGGGTATGCGGAAAAATCATGATCGGTTTCCAACCCGATTGCAGCTGTAAAATCTGTCCCTTGGCCCGGCAAACCAAAAATGCCGATTGAATATAACCCTGAAAATAATCTTTCGGGTCATAAGCCGCATCGGCAAATTGTGCCGGATCGTTCACATCAACGTCCGTAAGCGAACCGATATAAGCCTGAAAGCCTTTTTCATCGAAGCGCATCGCCGTCTGATGCTTGGAGGTTTTTTTACGCTCATCCTGATCGATCGCATAGGTCTTGAGCGGGGGCGGTTCGGATTCCGCCTCATCTTCTTCGGCGTCAGCCGTAACCGGAACGGCTTGTTTTGCGGCTTTTTTCTTGGCAAGTTCCTCCCACAACAATTTGGCTTCTTTCAGCGCCGACAACATGTCATCGGTCTTCACCGGCTTTCTGACCAGAAGCGCTCCATCGTGCTTGAAATCCTGCAACGACAACACGATCGTCGGCCTTTGCCTTTCCGCCTGCAGATGCTGGGCCAATAAAATTTTTGCAGCCGGCGGGTCGCCATCAAAAATATCCACGTCAGCCTCAGCTTCACTGACAACGATCGCAGCCCCCCGGCACGGACCTTGCATAAACATCATCATGGTCTTGCAACTGCGGCTATCCATGCCGTGCAGGGCAACTTTTAATGGTCTCTTATTATGTTCCGACATTGATTAAACCTTTAAAAAATCTTGCAACTGCGCCCACTCAGGCGGCAGACTCGCGCCAAGACGGTTCAGCTCGCCATGCACTCGCTTAAACCCTGTCCGGTCACGGGTCGATCGATACAGCGACAACAGCTCGCCGTGCAATTCAGCGTGCTCCGGACGCATCAAAATAGCCTGTTCAAGCACACGGACCGCTTCATCCAACTGGCTAAACTCGATATAGTCCCTGGCCAGTTGCAAAGGATCTTGTTCGGCCTCGCTTGCCTCCTCGACCACTTGCACGAGCGGCGAAGACGACTGCAGTCCCTTGGTAAACAATGAAAAACGGTTGCAGGGCAAGGCTTCGATGGCGGCGCCCTCATTTTTCAGAAAATGCCTCAGGGTTTGAAACTGACTTTCGGTCAGCCTTGACCTGGACCCGAATATCATGCGCCAGCTCAATTCACGGCCCGCCTTGTTCAGTACGATCAACAAATCGATCAGCGCCGCATACAGCTGCTCATTCATATAATTGTTGAAGCAATAATGGATGCGCTCCAAATGCGCCCGCAATGACTTCGGCGCTCTGGAGACTCGGAAGGCCAAACGCTCCAGACGTTTGTCCACCGACAAATCAGGCCACTCGCGGAACCCGGCCGTAAATTGATCAAAAACGAATTCTAACACCGGAGATTCTTCAAAATTATGATTGCTAACGGTAATCAAGGCAGACCTCATCACATGGACAACTGTGTTATCAAAAGAATAGTCTGATATTAGCAATTTTCAATTCGGCTATCGATAAATCAGCCGGCTGCCATGGATATTGCGGATTACATCACAGAAATTAAATGTTAATTTGTTACTCTTTCGGTTTTGCCCATACGTTCGAACTCTGTCCCCATTACCATCCAGCCCACACAAAGTCCGCCCAGCCCATTGAAATCGCTGGGGGATTTGAAAACTCGGAAAATAGGGCGTGTTATGGCGCCGGCTCGGCGCCTTCCTGGGCCAGATTGACAATCCGGTGACCGCCCTGCCCTTCAGCACCCAAGATCTCAGCCAACCACGGCAACTCCAGGCGCATTTCGGCCTCCAATGTCCATGGCGGATTGATCACGACCATCCCGCTGGCCGTCATGCCATGGCCCTTGCTGTCCGGGGAGACAGCCAGCTCAAACAGCGCCACATCGGCGATGCCGCTGTCTTGCAGCGCCCGTTCCAGACGGCGGATACGTTGCCGCTCGACCACCGGATACCACAGCGCATAAATGCCGCCGGCAAACCGCCTGTACATCTTCTTCAGGGTTTCGGCGACCAAGCGGTAATCATTTGAAAGTTCGTAGGAAGGATCGATCAACACCAGACCGCGCCGCTCCTTCGGCGGCAACAAGCTCAGGGAGTCGGCCAAGCCGTCGGCATGAAAGGTTCTGATGCGGCGATCTTTTTTGACCAGCTCATGCAGAAACTTGAATTCGGTGGAATGCAGATCGTATAAGAACAGCCTGTCTTCCTTGCGCATCAAACTGGCCGCAATAAAGGGGGAACCGGGATAATGCAGCAGTTCCTTGCCCTGATTAAACTGCCCGACCAGATCGACATAGCGCCGCACGCCTGCCGGCAAATCGTCCCGCCGCCACAATTTTGCGATGCCGCTGTCAAACTCGCGGTTTTTTAACGCCCACTCGCTGTTCAGGGCATACATGCCCGCGCCCGCATGCGTATCGATATAGCAAAACGGTTTATCCTTCTTTTTCAGATGCTCGATGCAGTGCACCAGCACCAGATGCTTCAGCACATCGGCGAAATTTCCCGCATGGAAGGCATGGCGATAGCTCAGCATGGCTTAAAGCACCTTATCGTAAATCGTCATGCCGATCTCGAATGCGATCAGCCAGATGATGATCCATTCCAGCCGCGAAGAATGCCGATGGTTTTGTTCATCGGCCAGCATTTCGAATAATTCGTGAATCGTTTCGAGCTTTTTCGACAGCACGTCGGTGCGGGGCGCAATTTCCAAGTACTTGGCCGCGATCGAGTAATAGTCTTCGTATTCCGGGTATTCCCAGAAAAACTCCGGAATATCGAGCAAATCGTAATTGACGATGATGTCGCTCTTGGTCAAAAACAACTGGCCGCGGATTTTCGCAATGTCGCTGCGGCTGATATTGATGCGGCCTTTGTCGGCCAACGACTTCGGGATATAACTGGTGTTTTCGATCGTGCGCAGCGCCTGGGTTTCGAACGAAGCCAGCTTGATCGACTGCGCCATGCCCTGCGACAAGGCAAACATCAAAATCGGATCGGACGATTCGAGTTCGATATGATCCTCGACGATCCGCGTGGACGGACAGTCGAAAGCAAAAGTAAAATGATCTTCTTCGACTGACGGCAACGCCTGCTCCGCGTTGGCCAGCAACAAACGATGGATCACCGCCTGCCGTTCCGGACTGACATTCCAGTGCACCACCGCGCCATAGCTCAAAA
This sequence comes from Methylomicrobium lacus LW14, assembly GCF_000527095.1. Classification (NCBI taxonomy): domain Bacteria; kingdom Pseudomonadati; phylum Pseudomonadota; class Gammaproteobacteria; order Methylococcales; family Methylococcaceae; genus Methylomicrobium; species Methylomicrobium lacus. Next base: position 1,964,348 of record NZ_AZUN01000001.1, read on the forward strand.
TGATCGTGTAGGTGTCATTCTCTTCGACCAGCAAGGCCCCCTTGATCAGGCGAATAAGACTCGAATCCGAGAGCACTTTCGCCAACGCATCGATATGGAAGCGGTGCGCCAGGCAATAGGCGACGCACCGTCTGACAGGGGGATTAGCCGACATCGAAGTTTCTCATTGGCAAGTAAAACCCCGGTAGCTTAACCCAGAGCCGAAAAATCGGCAAATATTGCGCACAATGCTACACACCAGATAAGAATGCCTGTCACTCGATGATCAGCAGCCAGCCTTTCTCATCTTCGCAATGCGATGATTTTGCGGAAGCCTTGATATCGATGCGAGCCGCCGTCTTGGTCAGATTAACCGGCAGCCTGCCCTTGACCAGAAAGTAGGGTTCCTTGAATTCAGCGGTCAACTCCACAGGCACTTTTTTGACCGTAGCGGACAACTGCTCGGGGCTGTCGATATTGAAGGCATAAAAAGAAAATTCAGAACCTGGCGCGACCTTCGCCAGATGCGGCGGATTAAAACGTTCAAGGCTCGCTTTCTGGCACTGGCTCGCACTGCCACCGCCGCCGCCAGACATACCGCCGTGCCCGCTATGATGCTCCGACGCCTGCACCGCGGGAATAGTAAGCCAGGATGAAACAGCGATGACGCCTAATAATCTCAATGATTGCATAAGTTTCCTCTTTTTATTGTAATTATAATGCCGATGCTTCCGCTGAAGCGGTACCTCCGGCCCGAAACGCCACTACGCTTCACGGCAGGATTACCATAAATGATCATTCCTTCTCGGCAATTATAATCGCAACCTTCCCTTTAACCGATACAACTTATTAAAATCCTCGGAAATACAGGTGTACTGGTTCATAGGATTTCGCGGCTATCCTGGCGCTAGTCAAAACGGTTTCGGTGCATTTTACGGCGGCATTCGGCAAGCGCTCGACAGAACGGAACGCGCGCCACCCCTCAGGTAAATACCGCCTCATACTGCAAGCCCACGGACTCCTTGCCGACAGGCACCAGAAAGAGATCCAGGCTCCCCAGTTGGGGTTGGCGAAGCCGATAGATGCGTTGCGCCAGCAGCGGCTGATGAGGCCCTTGAAACAGCAAGGAATAAGCCTCGCGCTGGCCGCTCAGACACCGCCCGAAACCGGATACGGCGATAAGCGTCATATCGACTGCATGTTGATCGTTGATTTCAACCTGAAACTCTTGATGTAGATAAGTTTCCCAGATTTCTTTTGTCAAAGTTTCAAGCACGGCGCGTTACACCTTTTTAACGTTGTCAATACAGTAAAAAACCAAGGGCTTCGGCGCTTTATTCGGTATCCGCAGCCCGCTCCATCAGAAGATACACGCCATGCTCGCCGATTTGTACGAAGCCCAGACGTCGATACAGCGAAAGCGCCTTATTAAAGCGCTCGACATGAATACGAACCGGCTTTTGAACCCGAGCCGCCTCGTTTAAAACGTCCTTCAACATAGCCGTGCCGATTCCCGCATTCCTAAATTCAGGTAATAGCGCGAGGTCGACAATACGAATCTCATTCGGCCAGCGCGCGATATAAAAACGGCCGACAGGCCGTTGATCGAAGAGAATAATAAAAAAATCGGCGTCAGCATAGTTTTCCTGATAATAATGATGTTGGGCGGAAAACTGCATCTCCAAGAAGGCGGCCTTCTGCTTTTCATCCCAATCCACGAGCGCCATTTCGTCAGCGCGGGTGCTGGCATAAACTGTACTCAGAAAGTCTCGGTCCGACGCTACGATTGGCCGAAAACTGATGTTTGAATTAGCCATCGCTTAAAGCAACAAGTTGAATTCAGCGCGGCAATAATTGCCCGGCAGATCGTTTCCGGTAGACTGCAAGTAAAGCTGCGTCGAGCCGGCAGTGGCATGATGAATCCGGCAAACCCCATTCGGCTGAACCTGATCGCCATCCAATTCGAAAACCAGATAAAACTGGTCGTTTTCGGCTGACAAAAAGACCGTTTCGGCTTCTACCAATTGCATGCGTGCACGGTATTTTTCCGGCGATTTGGGTTGGGTCACGATAAAAGATTGACCGACCAATGCAGCGAAAACCTGGTAATTGAGCTTGCCGTTCAAACTTCGGCGCGACCTATACTTTTTCACCAACCGCCCTGCACCGACCCCGCTCCCCGCATAGCCGACGGCGATTGCGCCGAGAATCATCCGCAAAAAGGTCCTTCTAGGTATACCCTTATTCATAAAAAATTTTGTCGCTGCAAGAAATTAATACATGCCTGATCCTAACGACCACGCCTCGGTTTAGGAAAAAGCTTAGCTCAAGCCAACTTCGTTCGCAAATTGTCCGAAGTATAATCGTTTTTGCGGATCGAGTAATCGGCTAGCCGCGAAGGGGTATATAAAAATCCGAAATGAATGCATGGCTCAAATACATCGGTGAAGGGCATGAGCCCTGCTTACCGCTAACCAGTAAACATCGCGGGTCACTTGTCATTGCTGATCGAAGCAATAGCTCTCTGCTCAGCCCGTCTTGATAAAAAATCAATGCTCGGGCGATGAAATATTTAACCCCGCGGAGGAAATATACCTTGCAGAGCAATGCAAAAGTTAAAGGTCAGATAAGGCATCATGTTGTTATGCGGCGTATTACCGCCGGCGGAAGTTAAGGCAACCGCGGCCGCATCGGCGTTTGGCGCATCTTGATAAAGTGTCCCACCCGTCGAGAGCGCAAAGCTCGCATTCGGGCTCACTGCATTCGTATCCGCAGGGTCAAGCGTATCCGCTAAGAGCGAGTGGGAGTGTGCCGGAATTTCCGACTCGAGCAGAGTGACTGTTTCACTGCCGCCGCTCTCGCCGAGATCGCGCAAAGACAGCCCCGGGCCTTGACCGGGTTGCATCGGCGCGCAGCCTTGCAGGTTCGGTAGAGCGAAAGTCGATTTGCCGTCGCCGCCATAGGTCGTCCCCAACAAAGAAAACAACGCGGTGTTCTGCGATAACGGCATCAATTGCCCGTTGCACCACGCCCAGCCCTTGGGAGCGAAATTGAACGGAAAAATACGGATTTCTGCTACAAAAGGATCGGCCATGTTTAACCCCTAGTTCTGCGAGGGGAAAATTCCGAACAATGAAATGATGAAGTTGATGCACAGATAAGGCTGGATATTGGTGTGCGGTTGGCTTCCGCCAGTCGCGGTAATCGCGGCCGCGCTCATGGCTCCGTTGGGTGTTTCATTGATGAAAGGGGTTACGTTGAACGAGTTCGCTGGCAGATTCCCGGTCGGACTGATCTGATCTCCGGTTAGGCCGACCGCCAGTAACGCATGCGAGTGGGCAGGAAGCTGCTGTGCTGTTAATGTCACTTCCTCGGCTCCACCGCTTTCGCCAATCACAAAACCGTTCCCCATATGTAGAGGAAGACGGCCGCGAAGGTCAGGCAGGGCGAACGTGTTCTGGCCGTCACCGCCGTAAGTCGTGCCGATCAGCTGGAATAGCACTTCGTTCTCCGAGATGGGTACCAGTTGCCCTTCACAGAGCATCCACCCGGCCGGGGCAAAATTGCCCGCAAACATCCGAATTTCACCGACATAAGGTTCAGACATAACTCTCTCCTAATTTTGCGAAGGGAAGATGCCTTGAAGGGCGATCGAAAAGTTGATCGCCAAGAAGGGCTGCATGTTCTGGTGTGCCTGATTACCGCCGGCGTTCGCTACCGAAGCGGGGTTCATCGTCGTTAAATTTCCGGGGGCATGATAGACATTATTGCCCCCGCCAAGTACCCGCCCGGTCGGATTGGCATTGCCGCCGCTCACCGAAGTCGAGACCGCAAGACCATGGGCATGAGCCGGTACCTCGGTGAGTGAAAGCGTATGGGCCTGTTCGCCGCCTCTTTCACCGAGTATGTGGCCGCTGCCCACATGAATCGGCACCCGGTCCCGGAGATCCGGCAGCGCAAAATTGGTCTGGCCATTGCCCCCAAAAGTCGTACCCAGCAACGAAAACAGCGCCTGATTTTGATTGATCGGCAGAAGCTGACCATTGCACAAAGCCCAACCTTTCGGCGCGAACCCAAAACTCATCAAGCGGATTTCACTGATAAATGGTTCAGCCATGATTCCTCCTCTCTGTTTTAAATTGAATAGCGATTAAGGTGAAGGACATGCCGTGCCGCCTACGAAACCACCACCGGGCGGGCTGTTGACCGTAGCGGTGCCTGCCCCTGAAACCGTGTTGTTTGCATTGACGAACGTAACGACCGCCGCCGTGCCCGTGGCACCGCCGCCGTAGCCGGGAAGCCGGACAGTCGTACTCTGGCGCTGCCGAAGCCGGTAGTCGCCGCCGCCGAACACGCCTGCCGCGGAATCGACATCGTTCTTCAGCGCACCCGCGCCCCCGATCTGAGCACAGATCTGGAAGTTGTCGCCCGGCGTGATGCCTCCGTTCAGGTTGATGCCTTGAACAGGGAAGCCAATGGCGGCATTGTTGCCCGCGTTCGCCATCGTGTTACCGGTCACGATGGCGTTATAATTACCGCCCTGCACCACCCCGGCACCGGTCTGGAGGAGCAGCGCGTCGTTGTTGTACTGGAAGAACTGGTTGCCGGTGATGGCCATCGTCATCGTGCCGCCGCCGGCGGTTTGTACTTTCAGATCCGAACCCTCGCGCGAGCCCGAGTTAGGCACCGCGGCCACGCCAATGGTGTTGTTGGCGAAAGTCCCACTCAGGCTTCCCGCACCGATGTCCTTGACGATCAAGACCGCGTGCCCGACCGCGTCGCGGAAGGTATTGCCACTGACGTTCATCGTGAAGACGCTGGTACTGCCGCTGCCCAGCGTGACGCCGCCACCGCCTGTACTGATGGCCGGCTGGCTATTCGACAGCGTGTTGCCGGTGAAAACCAGGTCGCTGCCGCTACCGCTGCCGGGGACGCTCATCTGAAACAGGTCTCCACGGGATGCGGTAAAGGTGCTGCTGTTCACCGTAACCTTGACGACCGACGATCCTGCCGCCTCAATACCGATACCGTCATTGCCATCACTCGTACTGTTAGCGCCGATGGTGGTATTCGTGAATGTCAAGCGGTCCAGCGTCCCGCTTGTGTTCACTACCTTGAAGTTATCTTCGAAACCTCCGCTGATGTTGGAGTTTGAGATCGTCGCCGTTCCGGTCAACTCGGTAAAGCGCACGCTGCCTTCGTCCGCGACGGCGTTATCACCGTTGACGCCGTTGATTACCGTATTATCGAGGGTAAAACCCATCACCGACGAACCGCGGATCGCAAAGTCCGAGAAACCGTTCAGTTGCATTTGGGCCAGGGAAACGTTTCGGGAGTTGGTTAAACTGATTCCTGTGGCACCGTTCTGAATCGTGCCGCCGCTGCCCGCCGAGCCGGTGCCGGTGACCGTAAAGCTACCGTTTGCCGTATTGACGGTGTTCAGCACGATACCGTTGACGGCGCCGTTGCTCATAACGGAAGTCAGGCTTACCGTGCCGTCAAGATTACTGAGATTTACAGCGCCGGCATTTGTAGAAGCCACGCTGACTTCGTTAACCGCCACACCGCTGACCGCTCCTGTCGCATCGTTGATGCCGATGTTGCCGCCGGTCGATAGATTGAAACCCTGGGCACGTACATTGCTGCCGTTCAAAGTCAACGTGCCTTGAAGCAGCGGCCGCGTGCCGCCTATCGCCGGCCTTGAAATCGTTCCTACTGGCGGTGTAATGCCCATCAAGGCATCGAAGGTATTCGTCGGCGAATTCGTAGCGCCCTGGCCGATCAACCATTGAGCCGTAGCTTGGGCGCTATCGCCGGCGAGACTGACGCCGACATTTGAAGCCGTGGTTCCCGAATAGACGAAGATACGGTGGTTGACGCTCGCGCCTTTGGCTGCAGTTGCCGAAGCCAGGCTGTTGAATGGCGTTGACAAGCGCCCGTCGCCATTGCTGCCCAGCGCGGGGTTGACAAACCAGATGACCGGGCCGCTGACGTCGAGAGTAATGCTCGCCGCAGCGCTGGTTGCGGCAGGCCCCGGACAGCCGTCATCCTTGACGGTATAGTTGACCGTTGCAGGCCCCGTAAAGCCGACATTCGGCTCGAAATCGAAGGTGCCCGCCGCCAGATTGACGTTCGAGACCGTGCCGCCGCTCACTTGATCGATCGAGGCGACAGAAAAGTTTGGCGAACATCCGTTGCTGCCGGCATCGACATCGGTTACGCCGGTCAGCAAGGCGGCATCGATGCCTTCCCGCTTCATATTTGCCTGTACGGCAATCCCGGTTTTGCTCTCGGCCAAGGGAGGATCATTGACGCACTGGACCGACACGCTGACGGTCGCGGCGGAATTGCCGGGCGCCAGCATGTAAGTGAAGGTATCCGGGGTGCCTGAAATGCTATTGCAGTAGTTGAGCTTGGGCTGATAAAACAGGTTGCCGCCGACAACCGAAACCACCCCGTTCGCTGGCTGCGTCGCGGACGCGACGTCAAGGGCACCGCCGTCGATGTCCGTATCGTTGCCCAATACCGCGAGCTGGGTGGCGACGGCATCCTCGCCGACCGACACGTTGTCGGCAACAGCCTCCGGCGGATCATCCACCGCGTTCACGGTGACCGTGAATTGCCGGGTTTGCGACGTATCCACTCCGCCGTTGTCGGTGCCGCCATCGTCCTGAACCGCAACGTCGAAGGTGGAGGTGCCGAATGCATTGGTGGCCGGCGTATAAGTCAGCGCGCCGTCGGCGGCCACACTCGGCGGTGCGCTGAACAATCCGGGATTGCTGACTTGACCGACGCTATAGGCGCCTACCTTTTGTGCGGCTTCATTGGCGGCGCCGGGGCTGAACGTCGTCACCCAATTTGCAACGGACTGAGCGCCGGCATCCTCACCGGTCGCCGGCGGATTAGCGGCATTGAAATCCGGCCTGTCGTTGACGCTATTGACTGTAATCGTGAAACTTTGCGCGACGGAGGTGTCTTGTCCGCCATTTGTCGTACCGCCGTCATCGGATAAGGTGAGGGTGACCGTGGCGCTGCCATGGGCATCCGGCGCCGGCGTAAAGCTCAATTCGCCAGACGCCGATACAGCGGGCCCCGCACTGAATAGTTCGGGATGGTCGTTTCCGGTAATGTTGAATGTCAGCGCTTGTGTAACACCGGCATCGGCGTCGTCGATTGCCGTAGCCCAATTGGAAACCACAACGGCTCCTGCGTCTTCATTTACGCTCGGTTCGGCTCCCTTGGTGAAAGTCGGCGCGTGATTGATCATGCCCACGGTGACGCTCAATACCTTTTCAAAAGCCAGAGCGCCCGCATCGGTGCTGCGCACCCGGATGCTCAACGGAGACTGGGCCGAGTTCAACACCGCCGCGGTGCGCAGTTCATTGCCGCTGATTTGGAACAGGGCATTATCGTTATTTCCTGCACCATCCACCAAGGCATAAGTATGCATATCCAACGCATCGGCATCCGCACTGCTCAAAACCCCAACCAGGGTGCCCGCCGGCTGAGCCTCGGGCGCAACGGCCGCAGACAGTTGGATATCGTTCGGCGCATCGTTGGCGTCCGACACTTCGATCAAAAGCAACTGTTCGACAGACAAACCATCGGCATCGGTGCTGCGCACCCGGATGCTGTAACTGTTTTTCGTTTCGAAATCGAAGGCGGCCGCCGTTTGCAACTGATTGCCGACAATCTGGAAGGCCGCGTTATCCATATCACCGGCGCCGCTTACCAGCGCATAAGTATGCATATCGCCGGTATCCGGATCAAGCGTGCTGAAATCGCCGATCGCCGTGCCGACAGGCTGATTTTCAGGCACACTCGCCGCGCTCAACGAAATGCCCGAGGCAACGGGCGGATCATTGACGCAAAGCACCGACACGCTGACGGTCGCGGTGGAATTGCCCGGTGTCAGCGTGTAAGTAAAGGTATCCGGAGTACCGGAAATACTGTTGCAATAGTCGGGCTTGGGCTGATAAGACAGATTGCCGCCGACAAGCGTAACCACGCCATTCGTCGGCTGCGTCGCGGACGCGACGGCAAGGGCACCGCCGTCGATGTCCGTATCGTTGTCCAATACCGCGAGCGGGGTGGCAACCGCATCCTCGCTGACCGACACGCTGTCGTCGACCGCCACCGGCACATCATCCTGCGCACTTACGGTGACCGTGAATTGCCGAGTTTGCGATGTATCCACGCCCCCATTGTCGGTGCCGCCATCGTCCTGAACCGCAACCTCGAAGGTGGAGGCGCCGGACGCATTGGCCGCCGGCGTATAAGTCAGCGTGCCGTCGGCGGCCACGCTCGGCAGTACGCTGAACAAGCCGGGATTGCTGACTTGACCGACGCTGTAGGCGTTTGCCTTTTGCGCGGCTTCATTGATGGCGCCGGGGCTGAACGCCGTCACCCAATTTGGAATAGTCTGCGCGCCGGCATCCTCGTTGACCGCCGGCGGATTCTCGGCCGTAAAATCAGGCCTGTCGTTGACGCTATTGACCGTAATCGTGAAGCTTTGCGCGGCGGAGGTGTCTTGTCCGCCGTTTTGCGTGCCGCCGTCATCGGACAAGGTGACGGTGACCGTGGCGCTGCCATGGGCATCCGGCGCCGGCGTGAAGCTCAATTCACCATCCGGAGATAGCATCGGGCCGGCACTGAACAGTTCGGGATGGTCGTTGCCGGTTATATTGAACGCCAGCGTTTGCGCAGCATCGGCATCGCCGTCGCTGATTGCGGTGGCCCAATTAGGAACCACAACGGCTCCCGCGTCTTCATTCAAGCTCGGTTCGGCTCCCTTGGTGAAAGTCGGAGTGTGATTGATCATGCCCACGGTGACGCTCAACACCTTTTCAAAAGCCAGCGCGCCCGCATCGGTGCTGCGCACCCGGATGCTCAACGGCGACTGGGCCGAGTTCAACGCCGCCGCGGTGCGCAGCTCGTTGCCGACGACCTGGAACAGGCCATTATGCGTGCTCCCTGCGCCATCGACCAAGGCATAAGTGTGCGTATCGCCCGCGTCGATATCCGTACTGCTCAGCACCCCGACCACGGTTCCGGCCGGCTGCTCCTCGGGTGCGACGGCGGCGGACAACCGAATATCGTTCGGCGCATCGTTCGCGTTTGATACCGCGATCAGCAATTGCTGTTCGACCGACAAGCCACCGGCATCGGCGCTGCGCACCCGGATACTGTAACTGTTTTTCGTTTCGAAATCGAAGGCGGCGACCGTTTGCAACTGATTGTCGACAATCTGGAATGCGGCGTTATCCGTATCACCGGCGCCGCTTACCAGCATATAACTGTGAGTATCGCCGGTATCCGGATCGGTCGAGCTGAAAGCGCCGATCGCCGTGCCGGCAGGCTGATTCTCTGCGACACTGGCAGAACTCAAGGCAATAGCGGTCGGCGCATCGTTGGCATCTTGCACCTCTACCGTAAACTGTTTCTCGACAAAGCGGCCCCCGCTCTCGGCGCTACGCACCCGAATACTGTAATTGGGTTTCGTTTCGAAATCGAAAGACGCCGTCGTCCGCAACTGATTATCGATGATCTCGAACGCACCGTTGTCCGTATCGCCGTCACCGGCTACCAGCGTATAGCTGAACGTATCGCCCGCCTCCGCGTTGACCGTCGTAAAGTTACCCACGGCGGTAGCGGCGGGCTGGTTTTCGATCACGGTGAACGCGCTCAAGGCGATGCCGATCGACAAATCGACCTGTATGTCGTTCAGTCTGTTCCGCGCCAAACCGAAATCCGCACCTTTGAACACGACGACCGGGTTATCGCAGCTTGCAATCGGCAACGACAGCATCGACGAGAAATCGCAACGCAAAATGTCTTCGTTCTTCCCCGTGGCCGATCCGGCATTGAATTTTCCCTGGGTCGTCAGGTAGAGATACGATCCTCCCAGATGAGCGCCCTCGACGTCTTCGCGGCTGTGCGTCAATCCCGCCTTGCTTCCGTCAAAAAAAAGCTTGAAACTGCCGCTGGTTTCCGCGCCGGTGCTGCCGATAAATTTGACCAAATCCTGTTTTCGAGCAAGAAAAATCTGTCCGCTGTCCTTATCGAGCAACTTGTTTCGAATGTTGGTACTAAAAATCAGGTTGCCTTCCTCATCCAATGTCAAGGCATCGATATTTCCTTTTACCCCGACATCGGAGCCGTCGAAATATAACTCAAACGCTCCTTTAGTCTCGGCGGCTCCAGGTCCTGATTCCGTGTCCCAGTTGAATTTTACGATATCCGAATTTCGTATTCTGATTTTTTGCCCGCCGATATCAAGCTTTTGGCTGACCGCGAAAGACAGTAAGAGATAATCGTCGGCAACATAAAATCCATCGATTCTTTGTCCGCTCAAACCTACATCCGAACCGTCGAACAAAATTGACCACTCGCCGTTGTCGCCGACCGAGTTGTCGAATTGTAAAATATCTTCATTGGCGAATTTCAGGTTGCCGATTTCCCCGCCCGTCCGGGTTACAACATAGTATTTATCGGCCATTAAAGGCGAGGTGGCCAGCAGCGCGACCAAACTCGACAGGATCCGTTTGCGTGCGACAGGTGTTCTCTTGCGGTTTTGTTTGAGAAAAGTCGGCATGATCTATCCGCTCATTCGAGAAAGTTGATAAAGGAGTGATTCGCTCAAGCGATAATATGAATTGTTCTCAGACAGCAACGCCGCCTATTACTCTATGAAAAATAGAGTAATAGGCGGCTCTATATCGAACGATTAATATTTTGAGCAAGCCAGTAACTCACTAGCCAAAGATTTTTCTAACAGAAAACTACTTGCCAGAAAACCTGTCAAGAAACTTTTGCCTGCATTGAACTTTTTCAGAATAGCTTAATTATCGGATCGCGTTCATAAATTTAACGGCAATGAGGCCAGAGGGATATCGTTATTCATAAAATACCGCCATACTCGCCGGGGAGCGGAACAACTGCATGGGTGTGGATGGCGAATAACAATGAGGCTGAATTTCGACAAATTAATTTTGACCCAATCCGAGTTGACGGCGAAGCGGCAATCACCGCGGCATCCGCAACCTCCTTTTTCTGTCGCCCCCTAGTTTGAATTAGCCTCCTTTTGATCGTATAGTATGAAGCTGACCAGATACACGGAATTACTTGATGGACACCATTAGCATCCGCGGCGCCCGTACCCATAATTTAAAGAATATCGACCTCGACCTGCCCCGCGATCAGTTGATCGTGATTACCGGGCTGTCGGGGTCCGGCAAATCGTCGCTGGCGTTCGACACGATTTACGCGGAAGGCCAGCGGCGCTACGTCGAATCGCTGTCCGCCTACGCCCGGCAGTTTCTCGCGATCATGGAGAAACCGGACGTCGATCATATCGAGGGACTTTCGCCGGCGATCTCGATCGAACAAAAATCGACCTCGCACAATCCACGCTCGACCGTCGGCACGATCACCGAAATCTACGATTATTTGCGGCTGCTGTATGCCCGCGCCGGCACGCCGCGCTGCCCGGAACATCAGGTGTCGCTCGAAGCGCAGACAATCAGCCAGATGGTCGATCTGGTGCTCGCGCAGCCCGAGGAGCAGCGCTGGATGCTGCTGGCGCCGGTGATCAGCGACCGCAAGGGCGAACACAGCCAGCTGCTCGAAGACCTGCGCGCGCAAGGCTTCATCAGGGCCCGGATCGACGGCACGGTGTACGAACTGGAAGAAGCGCCGGCGCTGGATTTGAAGAAAAAACATACGATCGAAGTGATCGTCGATCGCTTCAAGATTCGAGGCGACATCGCCTTGCGCCTGGCCGAATCGTTCGAGACCGCCCTGCGCATCGCGGACGGCATGGCGATCGCGGCCTGCATGGACGACGGCACCGAACTCTTGTTTTCCGAGCGTTATGCCTGCCCGCACTGCGGCTACAGCCTGACCGAGCTCGAGCCGCGCATCTTTTCGTTCAACAATCCGAAAGGCGCCTGCACCAGCTGCGACGGCCTCGGCGTCCGCGAATATTTCGACCCCGAGCTGGTCGTGCACAATCCGGACATCAGCCTGGCCGGCGGCGCGATCCGCGGCTGGGATCGGCGCAACGCTTATTATTATCAGATCATCTGCGGCCTCGCGAAGCATTACGGCTTCGACCCGGAGGTGCCGTTTGCAGAGTTGCCGAAAGAAATCCAGGCGATCATCCTGTACGGCAGCGGCGAAGACGAAATCGAGTTCAAGATGGTCGGCGAATTCGGCTTCTCGAAAAAGAAGCGCCACCGCTTCGAAGGCATCATCGCGATCATGGAGCGCCGCTACCACGAAACCGATTCGCAAATGGTGCGCGAGGAGCTTGCGAAGTATCTTTCGCAGAAAGCGTGCGGCGCCTGCGACGGCGCGCGGCTGAATCTGTCCGCGCGCAATGTGTTTGTCGAAGAACTGCCGATTCACCATCTGACCCGTTTTCCGATCCGCAAGGCGCTGGCATTCTTTGAACAGTTGAATCTGCCCGGCAAGCGCGGCGAGGTCGCGGCCAGGATCGTCAAGGAGATCCAGGAACGACTGGAGTTTCTGGTCAATGTCGGCCTCGATTATCTGACCCTCGACCGCAGCGCCGACACCCTGTCCGGCGGCGAAGCGCAGCGCATCCGGCTCGCGAGCCAGATCGGCGCGGGCCTGGTCGGGGTGATGTATGTGCTCGACGAACCGTCGATCGGACTGCACCAGCGCGACAATCAGCGCCTGTTGAATACGCTGTTTCGCCTCCGCGATCTCGGCAATACGGTGATCGTGGTCGAGCATGATGAAGATGCGATCCGCGCCGCCCAGCATATCGTCGATATCGGCCCCGGCGCCGGCATCCACGGCGGCCAGATCATCGCCCAGGGCACCCTGGAAGACATTCTGGCCAATGAAGCCTCGCTGACCGGGCAATACCTGTCCGGCAAGATCGGCATTCAAGTGCCCGAGACGACCACGCCGAATGACAAGGACAAACAGATCGTGGTCCGCAATGCGCGCGGCAACAACCTGAAGCATGTCGACATTGCGTTTCCGGTCGGCCTGTTGACCTGCGTGACCGGCGTCTCCGGCTCCGGCAAATCGACGCTGGTGAACGACACCCTGTATTGCCAGGCCGCGCGCCTGATCAACCGCGCCGGCGCCCTGCCCGCGCCTTGCGATGCGATCGACGGGCTGGAGCATTTCGACAAGGTGGTCGACATCGATCAAAGCCCGATCGGCCGCACGCCGCGCTCGAACCCGGCCACCTATACCGGCCTGTTCACGCCGATCCGCGAGCTGTTCGCGGGCACCCCGGAATCCCGCTCGCGCGGCTATACCGCCGGCCGTTTCAGTTTCAACGTGAAGGGCGGCCGCTGCGAAGCCTGCAAGGGCGACGGCGTAATCAAGGTCGAAATGCACTTCCTGCCCGATATTTTCGTGAACTGCGAAATCTGCCACGGCAAGCGTTATAACCGCGAGACGCTCGAAATCCGCTTCAAAGGCAAGACGATCCATGAAGTGCTGGACATGACCGTCGAGGACGCGGCGCAATTTTTCAGCGCGATTCCATCCGTCTCGCGCAAACTGCAAACCCTGACCGAGGTCGGCCTAAGCTATATCACGCTGGGCCAGAACGCGACCACCCTGTCCGGCGGCGAGGCGCAGCGGGTCAAGCTGGCCAAGGAATTGTCCAAGCGCGACACCGGCAAGACGCTTTATATTCTCGACGAGCCGACCACCGGCCTGCATTTTCACGACATCCAGCAACTGCTGACCGTGCTGCACACGCTGCGCGATCACGGCAACACCGTGATCGTGATCGAACACAATCTGGACGTGATCAAGACCGCGGACTGGATCGTCGACATGGGCCCCGAAGGCGGCGACGGCGGCGGCACGCTGGTCGCCGAAGGCACACCCAAAGACATTGCCGGCAATCCGGCCTCTTTCACGGGGCATTATCTGCGGCGGTTTTTCGAGTGACCGGAGCAGGGGCGGCCATAGCCGTTACTTCTCTAAACAAACCCTAGTTTACGGACATTCACGCGCAGACAAGCGTCCCGTTAACGCGATGACGCACACGCCGCGATTTAATATAATAAACCCAGCATTTCTGTCATTTATCTCGGACCTATGTATTCTGAAATTTTATTCCGTTTATTTGCCTTCCCGACAAATTCGAATACTGGCGCCAACACAGCCTGCACCTGGCGCCGGAGCCACCGGCACGGATTGGTTAGCCGCTTTTCACATCCTGCCAAAGCGATTCTGATCATTTTAGGGCTGCTGTCGCCGGCGCTGGCGTTCGCAGCCGAACAAGCCGCTACGGCAAGCACCGAACAGCCTTTGAACCTGACCCATCATTGGGCAGGCTATATGATCGTGCTGCTATTCACGATCGCTTATATTCTGGCGATGCTCGAAGAAGTCACCGAGCTGCGCAAATCGAAACCGATGGTGTTTGCGGCCAGCCTGATCTGGGTCATCATTGCGATCGTTTACGCCGGCGGCAGCATGACCGAAAAAGCGGCCATGGCGTTTCGCACAACGCTGGAAGCCTATGCCGAGCTGTTTTTGTTCATCCTGGTGTCGATGACTTACCTGAATGCGATGGAAGACCGCGGTGTATTCGAACGCCTCCGGGTCTGGCTATTAAACAAAAACTTCAATTATCGCCAATTGTTCTGGATTACCGGCTTTCTGGCATTCTGGATTTCCTCCGCCTGCAACAACCTGACCACGGCCCTGTTGATGGGGTCGGTGATCTTGGCGATGGGTAAGGACAATCAACGCTTCATTACCCTGTCCTGCGTGAATGTCGTGGTCGCCGCCAATGCCGGCGGCTCATTCAGTCCTTTCGGCGACATCACGACGCTGCTGGTCTGGCAAAAGGGCGTCGTGCCGTTCGGGGATTTCTTTTCGTTGCTGGTTCCGGCGCTGATCAATTTCATCGTGCCGGCTGCGATCCTGTACTTCTGGATACCCAAGGCCTGCCCGGTGCCGATCGAGGAATCGCAACCGATGCAGCGCGGCGGCATCGTGATCATCTTCCTGTTCATCCTGACCATCATCACCTCGGCCTGTTTCGAAAATTTTCTGCATCTGCCGCCGACCGCCGGCATGATGATGGGCTTGACTTACCTGAAGTTCTTTAGCTATTACCTGCAAAAAGTCCCGCCCAGACAAAGCCCGGTCGAAAAAGACGCCGAAGAATACGAAACCGAGAAGCAAATCGAACAAGATCTGGCGGTCAAAAATCTGACCGTGGTCAAGGAAGGCTATATCGACTATTTCGGCCCGATGAAAATCATGAACCGTATGGAAGAATGGGAACACAAGAGAGAACGGCATTTTGACATGCCCTTTGATGTCTTTTCGAAGGTTGCCAATCTGGAATGGGATACCCTGCTGTTTTTTTACGGCGTCATGCTCGCGGTCGGCGGCCTGAGTTTTGTCGGCTATCTGGAGCTGACCTCGCAACATCTGTACACCGGCATGAACCCCACCATCGCGAATATCCTGGTCGGCTTCGCTTCCGCCTTCGTCGATAACGGCACGATCATGCTCGCGGTGTTGACGATGGCGCCGGATATTTCGCAGGGGCAGTGGTTGCTGGTGACCCTGACAGCCGGCGTCGGCGGCAGCATGCTGGCAGTCGGATCGGCCGCCGGGGTGGGCTTGATGGGGCAGACCAAGGGTCTGTATACCTTCACCAGCCATTTAAAATGCACTCCGGCCATCATGCTCGGCTTTTTTGCGAGCATTGCGGCACACTTCCTGATCAATGGCCGTTTTTTTGTAGAGTAAGCTCTGCTCTGTCGGGTTCGGCTAGGGCCGCGGTAACTGCTCCTGCGTTACCCTACCTTCTGCATCCATGCAGTCGTCGGTAACTGCTCCTGCGTTACCCTACCTCCTGCATCCATGCAGTCGAACCCGACACGAATCATTCCTCTTTCTTGCGATCGGTCACTTCACCGTCGATCGCCGAACCCGATTCCGTTTCGTCCTTATCGCTTTCGCCGTCCTTGACCGCCGAGCGGAAATTTTTGATGGCGGCGCCGATGTCAGAACCGGCGTTTCTGAGGCGCTTGGTACCGAACAGAACGACCGCGATGCCCAGCACGATCAATAATTTAGTAACACTGATTCCCATCTTGAACACCTTCGTTAAATTGACAAGTCATCCACGATCCCCGGGCGAGCCGCCTGTTCGCGGCACGTCCCCGTGAATCGTTTCCGTTTTATTTTACCGCATCGACCATTAATCGCGTTTTCTATTCGTCCTGCCGCTGTTGCTTGATCCAGGCCTGCCAGACCGACAGCAGCACCGCCAGAATCACTGGCCCCAAAAACAAGCCGATCGGACCGAACGCGGACAAGCCGCCGAGCACGCCGAACATCACGATCAGGAAAGGTACGCGGCTGGCGCCGCTGATCACCAACGGACGGATCACATTATCGACCGTGCTAACGACCAGAAAGCCCCACGCCAAAAGGCCCAGCCCCTGCCAGAGTTGGTCGGCGGCGATCAATCCAACCCCCAACGGCACCCAGACCAGCGTCGCGCCCATCGGCACCAGCGCCAAGAGCGCGGTCACCGCACCGAACATCACCGGCGCCCTGACGCCGGAAAAAGCATAACCGAGGCCTGCCAGGATGCCCTGCCCCAATGCCGCCAGCACCAAACCATAGACGACCGCACGGGTCGTATAACCGGCCGCCTGCAGATACACATGCTGGTATTTGCCGAGAAAGCGGACCAGGCCCTGGTGCAGTTGCTGGACCGCCTGATCGCCGTCGCGGAAGCAAAAAAACAGCATCACCAGCATCAGGCAGAGCTTCAGCACATATTGACCGATGCCGCCGATAAACTGGGCCGCTTCGCCGAGCCATTGCTGTGCCCATGCGGAGATCTGCGCGGCCATACCGGCCCGATCGCCGATCCACTGATCCAGTTGTTCCTGCAGATAGGGGCCGAGCCAGGGTATTTTGACCAGAAATGCGGGCAACCGGTAAGCGGGGTCCTGAAGATTGTTCACGACCGCCTGGTACGCCAGCTTGATTTCGCCCTGCAGCAGATCGGCAAGCCCGTACAGCGCGAGCAGAATGACCGCCGAAATGATACTCGACATGACCGCGGCGCTCAGCGTGTTGCGATGATCGAGCCTCCGCCGAAGCCAACGGTAGGGCGGCCACATCACATAGGTAACGATCAGGGCCCAGGCGATCGTCTGCAAAAACTCGCGCAGCACCAGGTAACCCAGCCACACGAGACCGGTCAGCAAAATGCCCGGTATCAGGAAGCGGGTCGGCTTGTCGGGCAGCAAAGCATTCATCGCTGAATTGCCGGCTTCATTCCGGCGGATGCTCGAGGCTGTCCGGCGTATTCGGAAAAATATGGATGTGTAGGATACGCGACTCCTGCATTTCGTCGATTACCACATCGAACTGGCGGAATTCGACTTGCTGGCCTTCGACCGGAATATCGCCGAGTTTGGCCAGAATCAGTCCGCCGACCGACACCTCGTTGTCGAGTTCGAGTTCCTCGTTTTCGATATCGATGCCCAAAATCCGTTCGAGCGAAAAAATCGCCAGGCTGCCTTTCGCGATAATCGAGCCGTCGTCGAGCCTTGTCCATTCGGCGGCGCCCGGGCGGAATTCGTCGTGAATCTCGCCGACCATCGCGCTCAGTAGATTGTCCAGCGTGATGAAACCCTGCGGCATGCGGTTTTTCTGGCCGACGATAGCGAAATGCGCGGCGCCGGCGCGGAAATCACGGAACAATTCTAGCGCCGGCGCATGCGCGGAAACATAGTGCACGGGACGGAGATATTGGTGCAGGTCGTCGATCGTCTTGCCCTCTTGCTGCGCGAAAAATAAATCCTTCAAATGAATCACGCCGAGCACATCGACGCCGTTCACATCGAAATAAGGATAGCGGCTGAAACGCTTGTCACAGACCGCCCGCAGATTGTCGTCCAGACTCATCTTCGCATGCAGAGCGACCAGTTCGTGCAGGGGGCGCATCAAATCGGAAACCTGCAATTCGCTGAAATCGAGCGTGCTCGCCAGAACATTCCATTCGTCCTGGGTAAACATGCCGCTTTGGCGGTTGCCGCGTAAGATCAGCTTCAGTTCCTCGGCGGTATAATACGGATCGTGGCCGTGCATCTGTTTGATGCCGAACAGCCGCAAGGTCAGATTCGCGCTGGCATTCAACATCCAAATCGCCGGATACATCAGCAGGTAAAAGCCGTAGAGCGGCGCGGCGCTGATCAGCCCGGTCTTTTCGGGACTCCTGATCGCGAGCGACTTCGGCGCCAGTTCGCCGACGACGATATGCAAAAACGAAATGACCGAAAACGCGATCAGGAAAGCAATGCTGTGCAGCAACTCCGGCGAATGGATACCCAGACGGCTCAGCGCCGGCGCGATCAGTTCGGCGAAGGCGGGCTCGCCGATCCAGCCGAGGCCGAGCGACGCGAGCGTAATGCCGAGCTGGCAGGCGGACAAATAGGTATCCAGCCGCGTATGGACCTTCGCGAGCATGCGCCCCTGCCAGCCTTGCGTCTTCTCAATCGCGCGAATGCGCGTCGGACGCAGCCTGACCAGACCGAACTCCGCCGCCACGAAAAAACCGTTCAGAGCGACGAGCAAAATGGCGATTGCAATCAACAACAGATTATTCATAGTCGGATAAAAACTCATTCCGAGTTTTTCAGGATGCCGCCTTCGATCAATCGATGCGCAAGCGGCTTGGGGTTCGGATCAAGGCGAGCGGCGTCCCGCCATGATAGTAAAATGGATGATCTATTGACACGCGCGGCAAATCCCGAGCGTTCAATATTTTAAAAAACCTTAATAGTGTTCGGATTATAATAAACCCTACGGCCAAATGCGAGGCCTCAGTCGAAAAGCATCCCGATTCGGTATGGATTAAAATATGCCGGTCTTGCTTGCGTCCGACAGAAACTCGCATCCAACCCCTTTCGCATGACTATCCGCCCATGATTAAACCAGCACGCGGCGATTTTGCTCCGACAAGTTTTACAGCAAAATCCACGCCCGACCAACATTGCTCAACATTGAATTCCGGCATGACTACGCCCGTCTTGTCCCGCATCGCCGCGGCGCTTGCGTTCGTCGCGCTTGCCGGCTGCACGAAAGCACCGTCCGTGCAGCAACTGAAAGGCTTCGCGCAAGGCACCAGTTACCATATCAGTTACTGGTCCGCCGCTCCGATCGATGCGCCAGCGGTCAAAAAAGCGGTCGACAACGAATTCGCCGTGATCGACAAGCTGCTTTCGAATTACCGGCCCGATTCGGTGATCGAATCGTTTAATAGCAACGCCGCGATAGACAGCCAGGAAGTCGGCCCCGAAATCGTGCAGCTGGTCAGAATCGCGGAAACCGTGTATCAGGCTTCAGAAGGCTGTTATGATCTGACGATCAAGCCCTTATTCACGCTCTGGGGCTTTGACGGCGAAACGCCTTCGCTTCCGAACGACAAAGCGATTGCCGATACGTTGAAGCAGATCGGCATGCCGCAACTGACCGTCGTTGACGATACCCATCTGAGCAAAAAACACGCCGCGTTAAAAGTCGATCTGTCATCGATCGCACAAGGCTATAGCGTCGAAAGCCTCAGCCGCGTACTCGAGAAACGCGGCATCACCGATTATATGGTCGAGATCGGCGGCGAGCTGAAAACCCGCGGCCAGAAGCCGGACCAGACCGCCTGGCGCATCGCGATCGAAAAGCCGCTGCCCGGCGAACACAAGCTGCATAAAATCCTGGCGATGCCGAAGGACGCGCCGCTCGCGATCATGACCTCGGGCACCTACCGGCATTTTTTCGAGGCGAACGGCCAGCGCTACGGCCATATCCTGGATGCGCGCAGCGGCCGTCCGGTCACGCATGATCTGGTCGGGGTGACCGTCGCGCATGCCGATCCGACCATCGCCGACGCCTGGTCCACCGCGCTCTTGTGCCTCGGCCAGGAACAGGGACTTAAATTGGCGAATGCCGAACATCTTGCCGCGCTGTTCATCCGGCTGCAAAACGATCAATTGCTCGAAACCCGCAGCGAAGCGTTCGAGCGTTTAAACATTCTCACCCATCCATAATTGCCTGGATCTAGGATTACTGCTTCATGTCTTCTGTTAATAGCGTACAACACATCATCGCGTCGGTCGGAAACCGCATCCTCGGCAATCCGTTCAAAGCCTTCCTGATCATCTGCCTGCTGGTGGGAGGGACCATACAATACACGGCCAACCATTTGAGCATCAATACCGATACGGCCGAACTGATCGCGCCCGACGCACCGTTTCAACAAAACCGGCGCAAGTTCGAACAGGCCTTTTCGAAGGATTTGCATACGCTGTTGCTGGTGGTCGAGTCGGACACGCCCGAACTGACCAAATCGGCGACCAAACGCCTGGGCCGTTTGCTCGCCGCGGACAAAACCAATTTCGATTCGGTCTATGTGCCGAACGACAATGAGTATTTCCACCGCAACGGCCTGCTCTATCTCGAACAGGACGATCTGCAAACCTTGTCGAACAGCCTGTCGCAGGCGCAGCCTTTCATCGGCCGGATTTCGAAGGAACCGAATCTGACCGGCTTTTTTTCGATCCTCGAAGATGCGCTGACCTCCGCGAACAAGGATCAAAGCGTGCCGATCGACTTGACGTCGCTGGTCGATAAAATCAATGTCGCCCTGCATAAGCGGATCAACGGCCAGAACAGCCTGCTGTCCTGGGAAAACCTGATCGCCGAACAAAAAATCACCCAGGCGAGCGCAAACAAAGGCTTCATCAATGTGCTGCCGAAGTTCGATTACAGCTCGATACGGCCGGCCGAAAACGCGATCGAAGCGATCCGGAAAGCCGCCGTCACGATTCAGGAACCGAATCTGCCCGCGGTCAAAGTCTGGGTCACCGGCGAAGTCGGCCTGGAAGATGACGAACTCTTAGGCATGAGCACCGGCACCTTCAATGCGAGTATTTTCTCGGTGGTGCTGGTTTTCGTGATCCTGCTGAAAGCCTACCATTCGCTCGCGTTGACCTTGACGACCCTGTTCACGCTCGCCTTGGGCATGGTGTTTTGCGCCGGCTTTGCCGCATTTTCGGTCAAGGAACTGAATCTGATTTCGGTCGCGTTCGCGGTTTCGAATATCGGTCTCGGCGTCGAATATGCGATCCATTTCTGCTTGCGCTACCGCGACAACCTGCTCCATCATGTCGACAGAGTCCGCGCGATTCGCAGCACCCTAATAAGCACCAGCCCATCCCTATTGTTATGCGCCGGCACCACCGCGATCGGGCTGTATGCGTTCATTCCGACCGATTATAAGGGGGTCTCCGAGCTGGGCCTTTTGGCCGGCACCAGCTTGTTCATCTGCTTGCTGGTCACGCTGACCGTATTGCCGCTGCTGCTCAAATTCGTGCCGGTGTCGGTGCCGAAAGACGCCGATACGTCGCACCCGCTACTGGCGACCCTGGCGGAAAAATTCGCCCATCTGACCTTGCATTTCGCAAAACCGATTGCGATCGGCACCGTGGTATTTAGCGTGCTGTCGATCATTCTGGTTTTCAATGTGAAGACCGACTTCAATCCGCTGAACCTCCGCGATCCGAAAACCGAGTCGGTGATCGCGTTCAAGAGCCTGATGAAGGACAAGGACACCTCGCCGATGACCCTGACGGTCCTCGCGCAAGATGCGGACAAGGCCAAAGCCTTGCAGCAGCAACTCGCCAAGATCGATACGGTCGACAAGACGATCAGCCTGTTCGATTTCGTGCCGGACAATCAGGAGGACAAACTGGCGATCATCGATGAGATCGCGCTGATGCTCGGTGCGCAGCCGCAACGCTTCCCCGAATTGCAGCCGGACCTGGCGCCGGAACCCGGCATCGTCAAGCTGATCAAGGCGATCGACACGGTCCTGCCGACCAAAAAAAACGCGAAGGAAATCGGGTCGCTGACCCAACTGCGCAAAGAATTGAACGATATGCTGCTTGAACTGGATGCGCGCCAGGAAACCAGCCGCCGCCAGTTCATCGAACAGGTGCAGATCACCTTGCTCGGCACGCTGCCAAAGGTGATGAACGAACTCTACGGCAGTTTGAACGCGAGTGAAGTCACGCTCGACGATGTGCCGCAGGACATCAAGGACAGATGGCTCAGCAAGACCGGCCTATACCGGATTCAGATCGTGCCGAAGTATGATCTGAACGATCTCGACAAAATGGCCAAATTCATCACCGACGTACAGGCGATCGCGCCGGAAACGACCGATTTGCCGGTCATGTATTGGGAGTCGATGAAGGAAGTGATCAGCGCCTTTCAACAGGCGATCATCATCGCGCTGATCACGATCGCGCTGCTGCTGTTGGCGATCCGGCGTAACCTGACCGACACCCTGCTGGTGATGACCCCGCTGATTCTGGCCGGCCTCTTTACGATGGCCAGCACGGTGCTGACCGGCACGCCGATCAATTTCGCGAACATCATCGCGTTGCCTCTGCTGCTCGGCCTCGGCGTCGACAACGGCATCCACATGGTCGAAAAACTGCACCACTCGCTGTCGGAGGAACAGAACATCTATCAGTCGAGCACCGCGCGGGCGATGTTCTACGGCGCCTTGACTACCGCATCGAGTTTCGCGGGTCTGGCGTTTTCGCCGCATGAAGGTATCGCCAGCATGGGATTGGTGATTACGATCGGCATCTTCTGGATCATGACCTGCACATTCGTGGTGCTGCCGGCGCTGAGTAAACTGGTGTTCAAACACAGAGTCAATCACCCGGCCGCCAAGCAGTCAAAAACGGCCTAGGGCAACACAGCGGACTGTCATCTGTCGGCAAAAGAAGGCATGATCGAATACACAGACTACATCAAAATCCTCATCGCCCTGGTCGCCGTAGTCGATCCCTTGGGCGTGATGCCGATCATCGCCTCGCTGACAGCCGGCAACCGTGCGGAGATGAGGTCGATTGCCGGAACGGTCGCTTTTTCGGTCGCCGTCATCTTGCTGATTGCGTTATTTGCCGGAGAAAACCTGCTGCAGTTTTTCGGCATCAGCATCAACTCTTTCAAAGTCAGCGGCGGCATTTTGTTGATGTTGATGGCGATTTCGATGCTGCAAGCGAAGACCAGCGAACTGGTACATAACCGGCAGGAGGCCGAAGCCAACGCAAACCGCCAGTCGAGCGCGGTCGTGCCGATCTCGATGCCGCTGTTGGCCGGCCCCGGCGCGATCAGTATGGTGATCCTCTATGCGCAAACGGACGGCTCGCTCTGGCATTATCTTTTGATCAGCTTGGACATCGTGACGGTCGCCCTGATCTTATGGATCGTCATTCGCTTCATTCCCTGGCTGACCCAACATCTGAGCCAGACCGGCATCAATATTTTCACGCGCCTGATGGGTTTGGTGCTGTCCGCGCTGGCAGTCGAATTCATCGCCGGCGGCTTGAAAGGTTTGTTTCCGATCTTATCCGCCACCCCCTAATCCACACGCTGCCGACATGATTGAATCGCTCAGTTACGCCTCCGAAAAATCGGGCATGGAGCCGGGCTCCCTCGTGCATGTCGGCGATGTGCATGATCACGTCCCAAGCATCACGGTAATCAATTACAACGCCTCGCTGCTCGAAAAGCGTACGCTCGCCTCGGTCGACGATATTCCGGCCTACGATACCCCCGAGACGGTCACCTGGGTCATCGTGAACGGTTTGCAGAATGTCTCGGTGATCGAGGCGATCGGGCGGCATTTCGATATTCACGCGCTGGTGCTCGAAGACATTCTGAATACGCATCAACGGCCAAAATTCGAGGAATTCGAGAATTATCTATATATCGTGTTCAAGGCGATCGCCTTGCAGAACGGCGATGCGTCGGTCGAATACGAGCAAATCAGCCTGCTGCTGTTGAACAACATCGTGTTCACCTTCAAGGAAAAACCCGACGATATTCTGGACCCGATCATCAACCGGCTGAACGTACCCCAAAGCCATATCCGCGCCCAGGGCGGCGATTACCTGGCCTACGTGATCATGGATACGGTGATAGACGAATATTTCGCCTTGCAGGATACCTTTGATGATCTGATCGAAACGGTCGAAGACGAATTGTTGACCAACCCGACCCACCGCACGATGACGGCGATACAGAAAATCAAACGCGAACTGATTTATTTGCGCCGCTCGATCTCGCCGCTTCGGGAAATGCTGGCCGCGATCCACCGCAGCGAATCGCCGCTGTTGAACGAGCGCACCCAACATTATTTCACCGATGTCTATGATCACACGATACGCATCATCGAAGCGCTGGAATCCTACCGCGACCTGATCTCCGGCATGCTGGACATCTACCTGTCCAGCATTAGCAACAAAATGAACGAAACGATGAAGGTGTTGACCGTGTTCTCGACCTTGTTCATCCCGCTGACCTTCATCGCCGGCGTCTACGGCATGAACTTCGACTACATGCCCGAGCTGAAATGGAAATGGGGTTATCCGCTGCTATGGGGGATTTTTATCGTGATATCGGGTTTCCTGTTGATGTTCTTCAGGAAACGCAAGTGGCTTTGAGGTCTGCCCCCATAGCAGGGATTGATTCATAGGGCAGCATCAGCGCGAGTAAAAGTTCGCATACATTAATTTCTGGCGGCTCCATAAAGCCGGCAGCAGTAAGATTTCATATACCTGCTGACTTGTTGCTAAGCGCATTAATCATAATGCTGCTTCATGCTAGCGTTAGAAACAACATTTTTACTAATGTACATTTTATGCCTGGTTGCAAAAGGCGCATACCCCATTTTACGCGGATACACTAAGCTATTTTCATGATGACTTTAATTCAAGTTGTTTCTTTAGCGCCTCTTCATATGCAAGAGCTAATGCTGTTTTTTCTATAGCCTCCTGGAAGCCTTTTTTAGTCGATTTCTTTTTAACCAGCTTTACATTTGATTTTTTAGTACGAAATATTTTTGCAGAGGAAGATATCATATCCTGCTCTTGTGTAGCTTCTGATCGATAACGAAATGCATTAACACTAAGGCTATTTCCAAAAGCAGTGACCATCGATAACTTATAATTCCCCCCTAATGTTTCTATTACGTAGGCAATACTTGCTATAGTAGCATCTGCAAAAACATTATTTTCGATAATGGGATTAACACTTCTATTTACATATATATTTAACCTATTACCATTAAATGATCCACTAATTTGCAAGACATATTTATCAATTTTTGAAATCTCATTAATAAAGAAAGGATGCCATCCATTTTTTTGCCAATCATAAACATTAATGGCACCAAATTGGATACGCGGGATAGAAGCTATTCCTGTATTTTTCGGAATGCTGTTATTATCTGTGCAGGGATGTTTTGGCCATGGAGGGCCGAGTTCGTCAAAAAACACCCTTCCTCCATTTGGGGATTGATAAAAAAATACGGCAGCTCCACATACAGGACATAAGGCATTTGGATTTACATAGCTTTCATATGAATGGAAAATTGGCGGCACCCACCAATAACTTGATCCATACGCGCAATGTGTA
Organism: Methylomicrobium lacus LW14; assembly: GCF_000527095.1. Lineage (NCBI taxonomy): Bacteria > Pseudomonadati > Pseudomonadota > Gammaproteobacteria > Methylococcales > Methylococcaceae > Methylomicrobium > Methylomicrobium lacus. The sequence goes on from NZ_AZUN01000001.1 coordinate 1,989,860, forward strand.
TTAATACTTGCCTGTCGACGCCCAAGATGCCCAGCGCCGCCCCATCCACAAGTACAATAAGGAGAATGATTCCAAGCATTACACATAAAAAATTCTCTTCACTATCAAAAAATACACAATAAGTCAACAAGACGCAGTATATCTAAGCTATATTGCTTAAAGCTTAGATAGTTGATTTAAAAACCAAGGCTGCACCTGTAATTCTTTGCGAAGTGGCGTATCGATAAATTGTGGTGCACGCTGCACATACTGCGCAGCCTTAGCTTTATCAACAGCATCGATTTGAAGATAGGCAAGCGCTGCTTCTACTGAAAATGCTTCGTTGGACTGTTTTTGGAAGTTGCTTTCTAGATCAGTCCAAACAGTAACATCTATTTTTCTCTCTAAAGCCCAACTTTGTATGCTATTAAATGCTTGAGCGTCCCGGTATTTTGGCGAGCGTGACTCATCTGCAAAGTAAAAACCAATATTCTTGAGAGTTGTTCCTTCACGACATCTAAGATCGCAAATAGCATCATCGGGATTTTTGCGTTTGCTGAATGCATATGATACTTTACATATCGCACCATTTTGTGCGTCCAAAACGAGTGTTAAGGCATTACCACGACTCTGTGATATCCGGGAAAATTCAAGCATTAAATTGGGACCATCAGGGAGCCATTCTTGAATTTGATCACCAAATTCTGCACTTTTGTCCCATAATAATGAACCCCATCCAAGAATTGCAATTTTCATTTAACATGCCTCGTATATCTGCCAGCAATTAAGATTTGTTCAAAGCTTTAAGGTTAGACATGAAACTAATCTTTAACAACCCACTGAGCAGAACTAAAGAGAAAGGGTATTTTGCCGAATGAGGTGTTTTTTTGCGGCGTGATAGATCTTTTCGCCTATTGTGATCGTAACTTCAAGCCAAACTCATTTGATAAATTTATAAAAAAATAATAACTTACAAATGTATAGTGGCTATCGAGTAAAACTCGTCAAAGGTTGCCACAAAGCGGATGCTTTTGTCGCGCCCATCCGCCGTTAACCACCGTCTAAACTGTAGGCTTGCAAAACACGCCGGCATTCAGACTCGCACTGTTCTTGATCCCAACCCAATACCGGCGCGACGATCTCCGCAATCCACTGCAGATCTTCCTGCTTCAGTTTCACCAGGATCAGCAAAGGCAGCCGGCGCCGCAGCAAATCTTCGAGATGCACGACCATTTCGCTGCGCGTGCAAAACAGCAGATCGGCCATGATAAAGGGCGCCTCCTGCATGATTCGACTCACCGATTCGGGATGCTCTTCGCATAATGCAAAGACCTCCGTGACGCGGCTGCCATGGCGAAAAAGCAACCAATGCACGCTTTCCTTGTCGATCCCCAACTCCAGGGCGCGCCTTGTCATCGATTCAGACCAGGCCGGAAAATCGGCCCCCGGCGACCACGGCAGCGGCTTGCCGAAAGTTCCGCATGACTGTCGAATTCCCAGATTCTCACAGAGTTTATCGACGATATGCGCCGCATCGCTTCTGGCCGAGGTCAGCTTGCCGCCAATCGAGGTCAACAACCCATTGTCCGAGGCATGCAATTCCCAGTCGCGGCTGACCGCGGAAGGGGAAGACCGGTCGCTTTGCTTCAACACGCGCAGCCCCGCGAAACTGCCGATGACGTCTTCCCGGATCCAGTTCTTGTTTCTTACGACTCCGTTCACCTCATTCAGCAAATAATCGATGTCCTTATCTTCAACCTTCACCTTATCGAGATCGCCGCCGTAATCGGTGTCGGTCGTGCCGACCAGCGTCCGTCCATACCAGGGAATCATGAAAAACACCCGGCCGTCGGCCTTCGCGGTCAGCAATAAGGCCTCTTTGTCCAATAGGTTCGGCAGAATCAGATGCACGCCCTTGCTCAAGCGGTAATTGCGCTTGCCGTGCCGCAACAGGCCGGCCCACTGCCCGGCCGTATTCACGAACTGTTTCGCCTGCACCGTGACGCTTTCACCGGTGAGCTGATCTGTCACTACCGCCGCGGAAAGCTTGCCGTTCCGCTCGATAAAATCGCTGACCTTGCAATAGTTCAGGCAGACCGCGCCGGCGCTTTCGGCACCCGCGACCAGTTCGAGCACCAGGCGCGCATCATCGGTTTGCGCATCGAGATAGGTAAAGCCGGCTTTCAAACCTGCGGCACGCAAGAACGGAAAGCGCGCGGAAAATTCCTGTCCATCGTAACGCTTAAAACCTTGTTCATCGTTGATCGATCCGGCCAGCCCGTCATACAGCGTCAGGCCGACAGCCAGCCGGAAACAGCCGAGCCGGCTGTCCCGGTAAACCGGCACGCCGAAGCGCAAGGGGCGCACCCGATGCGGCGCCGCAGCCATCAGCATCTGCCGTTCGGCCAGCGTTTTGCGCACCAGCTTGAAATCGAAATTTTCAAGATAACGAAGCCCCCCGTGCACCAGCTTGCTCGATGCGCTCGATGTCGCATTCGCCCAATCGCCGCGGTCGACCAGCGCGACCTTGAGGCCGCGCAAGGCCGCATCATAGGCGGTCCAGGCGCCGTAAATGCCGCCGCCGCAAATCAGCACATCGAAAGTCCTATCTTGCAAACGGGAAAAATCGCGCCGCATCATTTGGCTCATGTCCTCTCCATAAATTGCGTGGTTTTTTCTGATCATAATACAGATGCCGAATCAGGCGCGTGCGCAAACCCAGACATCGACCCGCTCGACACCCTGATTTTTGAGCAGCACCGCCATCTCATGCGCGGTAGAACCGGTCGTCATTACATCGTCAAGAATCGCCACATGACGGCATGAAACAGGCCTGACCAGCTCGAACGCATTTTTGATGTTTCGCCGCCGCTGCTTGGAGGTCAGCCCGGCTTGATGCGGCGTATCGCGCCGCCGCCGGCAACTGGTCAGATCGAGCGGAATCCCGGTTTCTGCGGCGACGAGTCTGCCGATTTCAATCGCCTGATTGAAGCCGCGTTCGCGGTAGCGCGCCTTGTGTAAAGGCACCGGCATCAGGCAATCGGGCCTCTGCGCATTCTGACCGATATGCTCGGCCAGCAATTGGGCGAGCAAACGCGCATTGGCATGGCGGGCGCTGAATTTCAAGCCGGTGATCAGATAACGCATGTCTTCCTGATATAGAAAAGGCGCATGGACTTTATCGAAGGCAGGCGGGCGGCCGATGCAGCGTCCGCAAGGCCGATTGGCCTCGGCAGCGACGGCGTCCATCCGATTTGCGCAGCACGGGCAACAGCACGCATTGGCCGGCAATTGCAGCCTGCAGTGCGAACACAGATCGCGCCCCGCCTGTCCCGGATTACCGCACAGGATACAGGTTGGCGGAAACAGCAGTTGCTGTATAATATCAAGCCAGTTGTTCACCATTTTTGCCCGAATGGGTTGATCAGTTTTGAATTTACCACCCCGGAGATCTCTCGCATGACCGCCCAACCTGCCGCCAGCGCCCTCGAAGTCGCCGCGCCGATCCGCCATGACTGGCAACTCGACGAAGTGCGCGCGCTGTTCGCCCTGCCTTTCAACGACCTGATCTTTAAGGCGCAATGCGCGCATCGGGCCTACTTCGACCCGAACGAAGTGCAGGTCAGCAGCCTCCTCAGCATCAAGACCGGCTCCTGCTCGGAAGATTGCGGCTATTGCCCGCAGAGCGCCCGCTACGACACCGGCCTGAAACCGGAGGCATTGATGCCGGTCGAAGACGTGCTGAAAGCCGCCGAGCAGGCCAAGTCACAAGGCGCCAGCCGTTTCTGCATGGGCGCGGCCTGGCGCAAACCGAAGGACAAGGATATTGAGAGAGTAGTCGAAATGGTGCAGGGCGTCAAAGCGCTGGGCATGGAAACCTGCGTGACGCTCGGCATGCTGACCGACGAGCAGACCGCGCGCCTGAAGGAAGGCGGCCTCGACTATTACAATCACAACCTGGACACCTCCGAAGAGTATTATTCCGAAGTGATCACGACCCGCACCTATCAGGACCGCCTCGATACGCTCGCGCGCGTTCGTGACGCCGGCATCAACGTCTGCTGCGGCGGCATCGTCGGCATGGGCGAGGGCGACGACGACCGCGCCAAGCTGTTGCTCGAACTGGCCAACCTGCCCGCGCATCCGGAAAGCGTGCCGATCAACATGCTGGTGCAGGTCGAAGGTACGCCGTTGATGGGCACCGAAGCGCTGGACCCGTTCGTGTTCATCCGGACCATCGCGGTCGCCCGGATCATGATGCCGAAGTCGCGGGTGCGCCTGTCCGCCGGCCGCACCAGCATGAGCGACGAGATGCAGGCTTTGTGCTTCCTGGCCGGCGCCAATTCGATCTTCTACGGCGAAAAGCTGCTGACCACCGACAACCCGATGACGAACCACGACAAAACACTGTTCGACCGGCTCGGCGTGCATATGGGCGGGTCGAGCTACGCGCAGCAATAATATCGTTGCATCGTTCCCACACTCCAGGGTCACTGCCATTTAAGTTAAGGATGACCGGTCCCTTCTCCCTCCGGGAGAAGGCTAGGATGAGGGGATCAAAATAAAGTATTTTTCCTTATTTTATTCCCCTCACCCCGACCCTCTCCCGAAGGGCGAGGGAGATAACTGCCTTAACTACGGCCGGACGGGATATTCATCCCGTCCGTAACGTTTGGAGCATGGACATGCCTGATGAATTGCACCCATGGGCGCTCCGAAACGTTTGGGACAGGGTTGAAAACCTCGTCCCGCTCAGAAGCCTCTCAAGCACGCCCCCGTTACCGAAAAACGCCAGCCTAGCCTGATTTTCCGATGAACACTTTTCAGACCGATGCCGAAAACACGCTCGAAGCCGTCGCCGCGCAGGGCCTGTACCGCAAACGGCGGATTATCGCCTCCCCGCAGGGCGTGCATCTGACGGCCGACGGCCGCGAGCTGATCAATTTTTGCAGCAACGATTATCTCGGCCTCGCGAATCATCCGGACGTGATCCGCGCGTTCAAGAACGCCGCAGGCCAATACGGCGTCGGCAGCGGCTCGGCGCATCTGGTCTGCGGCCATAGCGCCGCGCACCACGCGCTCGAAGAGGAACTGGCCGAGTTTTGCGGCCGCGAACGAGCGCTGTTGTTTTCGACCGGCTACATGGCGAACCTCGGCGCGATTTCCGCGCTGGTCGGCAGCGGCGATACGGTGATCGAAGACCGTCTGAACCATGCTTCGCTGATCGATGGCGGTCAGTTGTCCGGCGCGCGCTTCAAGCGCTATCGCCATGCCGATCTCGACCATCTGGCGAACACGCTCGCTGCCACAAGCGGCAAAAAACTGATCGTGACCGACGGCGTCTTCAGCATGGACGGCGATCTCGCACCGCTGCCGGCGATCGCAAGGCTCGCAGAGGAACAGGATGCCTGGCTGATGGTTGATGACGCGCACGGCCTCGGCGTGCTCGGCGACCAAGGCGGCGGCGTGCTCGAACATTACAGTTTGAAGCAATGCGACGTGCCGGTCTTGGTCGGCACGCTCGGCAAGGCCTTCGGCACCTTCGGCGCCTTCGTGGCCGGCCCCGATGCCCTGATCGAACTGTTGATCCAGAAGGCGCGCACCTATATTTACACGACCGCGCTGCCGCCCGCGGTGGCGGAGGCCACGCGCGCTAGTTTGAGAATTGTCCGCACCGAAAACTGGCGGCGGGACAAATTGAAGCGATTGACCGAACGTTTCCGACAAGGCGCCGAGCAAATAGGCCTCGAACTGATGCCGTCGCCCTCGCCCATCCAGCCGATTCTTCTCGGCGACAGCCGGAAAGCCATGGCGTTCAGCGAAGCCTTGCTGGATGCCGGCATTCTGGTCGGCGCGATCCGGCCGCCGACCGTGCCGCAAGGCAGCGCGCGGCTCAGGGTGACTTTCTCGGCCGCGCATGAAGATGCGCAGGTCGATCGATTGCTGAATGAACTGGACAGACTCAAAGGCTTGGCATGATGCGGCCATTGAGTCGTTACCGACACTGAAATGCTTTGATGACACACATCCATACAGAAACCTACGGCCACGGCAAACCGATCGTGATGCTGCACGGCTGGGGCATGCACACGGGCATCTGGCGGCCTTTCGCCGAAACGCTGGCCAAAGACTACCGCATCACCTGCATCGATCTGCCGGGACACGGGCGCAGCGGCAGGATGCCTGCTTTCGATCTGGAGCATCTCGCACCCATGCTGCTTGCCGCGGTCGGCGACGAACCGGCCTGCTGGCTGGGCTGGTCGCTCGGCGCGACCATCGCGCTCGACATCGCGTCCCGTTTTCCGGATCATGCCGACCGCCTGATCCTGCTGGCCGGCAATCCGCGGTTTATCCGCACCCATGATGCCGCCGACAGCCCCGAGCATTGGCCGGGCGTCTCGTCTCGCGTCTTGGACGCCTTTTCCAGCCAATTGACCGAAGATGCCCAGCAGACGCTGCTGCGCTTCCTGGCGCTGCAAGTCCATAGTCTCCCGGATACGAAAGCCCTGTTGAAGACATTGAAAGCGGCCATTTTCGAGTGCGATCCGCCCGACAATGCCGCCCTGCAACAGGGGCTGAAAATCCTGAAAGAAGCCGACTTGCGCCCGGCATTGGCGGCGTTCAATCGGCCCGTCTCGGCGATTCTGGGCGGCCGGGACACGCTGGTTCCGCATGCGCTCGGCGCGCATTTGCAGCGCCTGCAACCGGACCTGCAATTACATCTCATCGATAAAGCCGGGCATGTGCCCTTTTTGAGCCATCAGGATCAACTGAGCGAGATCATTTCAGGCTTCATGGAGTCAAAATGAACATGGCGCTGCTCGATAAACCCCGGATCAGGCAATCCTTCGCCGCCGCCTCGGCGACTTATGATCAAGCCGCCGCGCTGCAACGGCGCAGCGCGATCGATTTGATGCGAGAGGCCGAGCAAGAAGGCATTCGCGGCACCGTGCTCGATCTCGGCTGCGGCACCGGCAATCTGGCCGAGCTGTTGTTGGCCGCCCGTCATAAACCCGACGCGGTGATAGCGCTGGATATTGCCGCGTCGATGCTCGAAGCCGCGCGTTGCAAGCTGAACCGAAAAGACGGCTTACAGCCTGCGCTGCATTATGTCTGCGCCGACGCGGAACGGCTGCCGTTCGCGGACGACAGCCTGGACGGGATCTATTCGAATCTGGCCCTGCAATGGTGCGACCGGCTGGAGCATGTGCTTGCCGATTTGAAAAGGATGCTAAAACCCGGCAGCCCGTTGCTCTTCTCGACCTTCGGCCCCAAGACCCTGCAGGAACTCAAAAGCGCCTGGGCGGAGATCGACGAGCTGCCGCATGTGAACGCCTTTCACGGCGAAGAGGAACTGATGCGGTTCTTGCAAGCGGCAGGCTTCAGCGCCTGCCGGATTCGGCAAACCCTGCATATGCCGCGCTATGCCTCGGTGGTCGAACTGATGCGCGAGCTGAAACAGATCGGCGCGCATAATGTGCATCTTGCCCGCCCGAAAAACCTGACCGGCAAAGCGAAGATGCAGGCGATGTATCGCGCTTACGAACGCCATCGCAGTGAAGGGACGATTCCGGCCACCTTCGAAATATTGATCGTTTCCGCAAGAGCCTGATCTTATGCAGCAAGGTTATTTGATCACCGGCACCGACACCAACGCCGGCAAAACCTGGGCGACGCTGGCGTTGATGCAGGCCTTCAAGAATCAAGGCAAAACGGTCGTCGGCATGAAACCGGTCGCCTCGGGCTGCCGGCTTGAAGGCGGCAAACTCAAAAACGAAGACGCTCTGCTGCTTCAGGCCCATGCCAGCCTCCCGCTCGATTACGAGCTGATCAATCCCTATGCCTATGAATTACCGGTCTCGCCGCATCTGGCCGGAAAGGAGAACCCGGTCGATCTGGCGGTACTGAAGGCGCGCTTCGGGCAATTGCAAGCACTGGCCGACATCGTGCTGGTCGAAGGGGCCGGCGGCTGGCATGCTCCGATCAATGCTCGGGAAGACATCAGCGACCTCGCGCTGGCTTTCGGCTTGCCGGTGATCCTGGCGGTCGGGGTCAAACTCGGCTGTATCAATCACGCCAAATTGACAGCGCAGGCGATCGCCTTGAAAGGGCTCAGGTTTGCCGGCTGGATCGCGGTCTGTAACGACCCGGGCATGGTTTGCGCGGAAGACAATATCTCGACGCTCCAAAGCGCGCTGGATGCGCCGTTGCTCGGCGTCATCCCTTATCAGCCATCCGCCGACTTAAACGCCCTGCACCGCTTTATCAATTTGGATGCGCTTTAGACTCGCCAATATGGCAGATTCGTTTTTGCCAACCCTTAAAGGCCTTGCTCAACTCGAAAAACAGCAGTCGATTCCATGAAAAAACAAATCACTCACATTTCTTATCATCAGACAGGCAAGATGATGGCGGCGCTGTTCGCCGCATCGATCACCCTATTTTTCATCGTGCTGGTGCTTATTTTGTTCCTATCGCACCCGGAAAGATTTAGCGAAGGCAGTCAGTTATGGCTACGCCTCGCCATCGCCGTGTCGGTCATGCCGGTGGTCAGCGGTTTGTTCGGCTATGGCTTCACGCTGCTGACTTGCTTTTTATACAATCAAATCGCCAGATGGGTCGGCGGGATCGAATTCACCGTCGGCGAAAGCAAAGAGTCCTGACGCGATTCGCGCTCAATCCTGCATAGGCCCTACCCAGCAATAACCGTCTTTGTAACCCGGAAACCGGAACCGGTAGCCCAGCGCTTTCAAGCGGGCATTATCGCAGCGCTTGTTCAGCGACGCATCGGCTCCGACGGGTTTGATAACAGGCTGCGGACAGTGCTGGCGTTCGGCCAACCAAGAGACGACCTCCCACATCGGCGCCGGATCGTCGTCGCTGGCTAGATAACAGCGATCCATAGATGCTCCAGCCAGACGCCTCGTAAACAAAAACGCCAAAACGCCGACGCAATCGTCCTGATGAATCCGGTTCGTGTAGTAAGGCGGCGTTTGCTGGATTGCAGGCGTAGTCGCCGCCAATCTGACCAGATGTTCGCGGCCCGGCCCGTAAATGCCGGAAAAGCGCACGACGATATTGGCCGGATTCGCCGCCAGCACCTGTTTTTCCGCCTGCCGGATCAGCCGGCTGTTCACATCGTCCGGTTCGGCCTCGGATGCTTCATCGACCCATTCGCCGCGCGACTGCGCGTAAACGCTGGTCGAAGAAACAAATAGCATCGGCACGCCGGAAAATCGCTCCAGCACATTCTGCAAGCCGGTTTGATAGACCGCGCGGTAGCTTGGCTCGTTGCGGCCGTCGGCCGAAACGATGAAAAACACCTGGTCGAAATCGGTTTCCAGCTTTGCCAAGGTTGCAGCCTCGGCAATATCCGCCGCCAGATAATGGATTGCATCGTCAACCGCCGGCGGCTGCCGTTTCAGACCGGTCACACGATGGCCCTGCCCGGCCAGCTGACGGCCCAGCGCGGCGCCGATGCCGCCGCAGCCTATGATTAAAATTTTGGCCATCGTTATAACGCGTTGATCAGCCGCAATTCCTGCGGATAAGGCGACATGTAGTAGGACTCCTCGATGTAAGGGTCGGGGGCTTTGCGGAAATGATGCTTCAGCAAGGTCAGCGGCACGATCAGCGGGATTTCCCCGCGCCGGTAGCGCTCGATCACCTCGACCATCTCGGCCTTGTCGTCCGCGTTCAGTTCCTTTTTCAGATAACCCTGGATATGCTGCAAGACATTCACATGCTGGCTGCGGGTCGGCACATGCTTCAGCATTGTCATCAGCCGGGCGAAATAGCGTTCGGCGACTTCGGCCAAGTTCTCCTGGCTCAGGTCGGCCAGCATTTGTCCGAGTTCGCGGTAATCGCCGTGGCTCATGATGATCAGCTTGTGGCGTGCATGGAAACGGGTTAGGCTTGGCGCGCTGACGCCTTCGGCGAGCAGCCGTTTCCAGCGGTAATAGACATAAACGCGCTGAATGAAATTTTCGCGCAGTCCCGGATCGCCGAGCCGGCCCTCCTCCTCGACCGGCAGCAAGGGATTCAACCGCATCATCGCCTCGGCGAAAATGCCGACGCCTTCCGGCCGCGGCTGGGCCCCGGTATAAACCTTCACGCGCTCCATCCCGCAGCTCGGCGAGCCTTTTTTCAGGATATAGCCGCATAACTCGGCATACCGGTCTTTAAGCTGATCCGCATAATCTCGCAAGCGCTCGGTCACGTCGCGCTCGGGGTCCTTGACGCCGACGCAGCGGATCTTGCCGTCAACCTTGACCAGATGCAAAATCGGCCTCGGCGCGCCGAGCCCGATCTCGACTTCCGGACAAAACGGATGAAACTCGAAATATTGGCCGAGCGTGCCGGTGATATACGAGTCGTGCTTATGACCGCCGTCGAAACGCACTTCCTGGCCGAGCAGACAACTGCTGATGCCAATCGGGATTTTGTTCATTGCGAGTACCGGTAAGTTGCAAACGGGAATGGTTCGGTTACATTGTGTTCAGGACATTATACGCTATGGAATTTCTTTGTCCGATTACGCTACCATAGCCGCTCGAAAAGGCGATTTTTGGCAGCGCAATGCTACACTTCACTTCCCCTCGCCGAGCGAATATAACGCCTGAACATTATGCCACTCAAATTATTATTCTCTGTAGGATTGATCATCATGACGCTAAGCACTCCGACCGAAGCGAAAGAAGCCGCAACCAGCCTGCCCCTGTGCCCGAACAGCCCGAACTGCGTGTCGAGCCAGGCGGACAGCGATCATTTTATCGCGCCGTTCAAGATCAAGGGCAAGCCGGAAGATGCCTTTGCGGCACTCAAAAAGGCGCTGAGCGAACAAAGCCGCACGGTGATTACCGAAGCGAGCGGAACGACGCTGCATGCGGAGGCGACCAGCCTGATTTTCCGCTTTGTCGATGACGTTAACGCGATACTCGACGCCGAATCCGGCATGATCCAGGTCCGTTCCGCCTCGCGCGTCGGCTACAGCGACTTCGGCGTGAACCGCCGGCGGGTCGAGGCCTTGCGCACGGCACTGCAGCAGGCCGGCGCAATCGAATAGCCAAGCCGTTCGATGCACCGCTACCGGCTCTCGCTGTTCATCTTCCGGCGCGACCTTCGGCTTGAAGACAATAGCGGCCTGAACGCAGCGCTGCAGCTTTCCGAACGGGTGATCCCCGGTTTCATCCTCGATCCCCGGCAAATCGAGCCGCATCCCTACCGGAGCCTGCCGGGCCTCCGCTTCATGCGGCAGGCGCTCGCCGACTTGCAGAAGCAATGCCTTGCGGCAGGCGGCGAACTCGCCCTTTTCCATGGCGATCCCTGCGGGGTGATTCGGGAGCTTTTCGCTAAGCAGAAGATTGAAGCGGTATTCATCAACCGCGACTACACGCCGTTCAGCCGCCGCCGCGACGATGAGATCGCAGAGACTTGCCGGCAACTCGGCATCATCCTGCATGTACTGGCGGATGCGCTGCTGAACGAACCCGAGGACGTATTGAAAAGCGACGGCACGCCCTACAAGGTATTCACCGCATTTTATCAAAAGGCGCGACAGATTCCGGTCGAGCTGCCGTGCGCCTTGGCCGGCTCGAATTTTTTGAGCTTCGACAGCGGCGTAACTCTCGAACAATGCGTTTTACCTGACGAGCAAACGCCGAACGTGATGTCCGGCGGCCGCAATCATGCATTGGTGTTACTAAATCAACTCGACCGGCTCGCCGATTATCGACTCAGCCGCGACTACCCTGCGCTGGACGCTACGAGTAAGCTGTCGGCCCACCTCAAATTCGGCTGTTGTTCGGTGCGCGAAGTGCATTATGCGATCATGACGCAATTGGGCGGCGAACATCCGCTGCTGCGCCAGTTGTACTGGCGCGACTTTTTCACCCATATCGCCCACCACTTTCCGTTCGTGTTCGGTCGGGCTTTTGTGGAGAAATTCGAAGCGGTCGAATGGGATGATCACCGCGACCGTTTCGAGGCCTGGTCCGAAGGCAAGACCGGTTTTCCGATCGTCGATGCGGGCATGCGCGAACTGAACGAAACCGGCTTCATGCATAACCGGGTCAGGATGATCGTCGCCTCGTTTCTGGTCAAGGATCTGCATATTGACTGGCGCCGGGGCGAGCGCTATTTTGCCCGGCATCTGGTCGATTACGATCCCTGCGTGAACAACGGCAACTGGCAGTGGGCGGCCTCGACCGGCTGCGACGCCCAGCCTTATTTCAGGATATTCAACCCGTGGACGCAGCAACAGAAATTTGACCCGGACTGCCGCTATATCACTCGCTGGCTGCCTAAGCTGCGTCAGTTTCCGGCCGAAACGATCCATCGCTGGGACAAAAAACACAGCGTCTGCGGCTATCCGGCGCCGATCGTCGACCATGTGCAAGAGAGCCGCACCGCGAAGGCAAGGTTTCTAAAGGCCGCGAAAACGCCGATAGACCCAATAAGCAAGCAGGACGAGTGACAACCAGCCGGCGACCAGCCAGCCGATCACGTTGTCGTAATGGCCGACCAGAAAACCGTAAGGGGATTTGAAATGGGTGATGGACAGGGCTTTGCTGATTTTGATCTGCCAAACCCAGGCCGCATGACAGCCGATGCACAGACCCAGATTCTGGGGCGCGCGCGTCCTGATGATGCCTAAAATCATGCCGACCATCAGCAACGCCAGCCAGTCCGGCAAATAGAGCGGCATAAACAGGCTGTCGAAGGCTTCGCCGAGCAGCGTGAAGCCGCTCGTCAAGGTCGCCTGATCGCTCGGAATCTCCGAGTGACTGCGCAAGAAATGCAGCGAGGCGTAGTAGAGCGCGCTGACCAGAATCGCAGTGCAGAGCGGCATTTTTCTGCCCAAGGATGTGATCAGCAAGCCGCGAAACAGAGGCTCTTCAACCAGCGAAATCAACAAGGCCAACAGTAAAGCCAAGCCCATTTTCTGCGCCAGCAACAAGCCTGTCCAGTGCTTGGCCGGATCGAGGCTATGAATGCCCAGCTGATATTCGAGCCAGAGCACCGGCAGCAGCGTCAGCAAACCGAGCGCGAAGCCTTGCGGGATCTGCTTGAGTAATGTTTTCCCGGAGGCGAACCCCAAATCGGAGCGGTTGATCTTGAGCCAGCGCATCGCCGGAAAGATGCTCAGCACCAGGAAGATCAGCGTGGTCTTCGAGATGACTTTGGATAGGGTAAAACGGTCGCCGACGATCTGGATCAGAAAATAGCCGAGCAGGCAGGACAGCACAGAAACCGCCAGCAATACCGCCAGCGGGACAAGCATGTAAAGACTGCGCTTCAGCATCCTTTCGGACCGAGACGGAAATCGCCCCACAGCATCTGCACCGCGGATAGGGCCGCCAGCGAGGCGGTTTCGGTGCGCAGTATCCTGCCGCCGAGCCGTACCGGAATGAAGCCGGCGGCCTTCGCGGCCTCTCGCTCATGGTCGGCAAAGCCGCCTTCGGGGCCGGTCAACAGGGCCACCCTCATGTCTTCCGGCTGTAAATCGGCCAGCGTGACTTCCGCATAGGGGTCCAGGAACAGCTTCAGCCCCTGCTGCTCGCCGACCCATTGATGCAGCCGGGTGATCGGCGACAGTTCCGGCAACACACTCCGTCCGCTCTGCTCGGCCGCATGCTGGATGATGCGCTGCCAGTGCGTGAAACGCTGGATGCGCTTGTCGCCCTTCAACTGCACCAGACAGCGCTCGGTCTCGATCGGCGTCATTTGATTCACGCCGAGTTCGACGGCCTTCTGCACCGACAGGTCCATTCGGTCGCCGCGCGCCATGCCGAGGCCGAGACAGATTGTCAGCGGCGATTCGACATCGCGCGGCTGCCGCTGTTCGAGCGCGACCGCCACCCGGTTCCGGCTGACTTCGAGCAGCACCGACAAGAAATCGGCGCCCGAGCCGTCGAACAAGACGATCTTGTCGTCCTTCGCGAGCCGCAGCACGGTTCTGACATAATGCGCGCTGTCATCGTCGAGTTCGATGTGCTGGCCGCAGTTTAACGCTTCGGGAACATAGAGACGGGAGATTCGCATCGCAATCAGGGTGAGCTTGGCTACGGTTCGGCCGGTCAGGTGCGCGCCCCATCAAGGGGCGGCCCGGATTATGGCTGAGGCCAGAATTTCAGATTTTCGAGAATCGCGAGCGTCGGCCCCGACTGATTCATCGTATAAAAATGCAGGCCGGGCGCGTCCTGCTCGAGCAGTTTCTGGCATAACTCGGTCACCACGTCCAAACCGAAGGCCTGGATCGAGGCGCGGTCGTCGCCGAGACATTCGAGGCGTTTGCGCAGCCAGCGCGGAATGTCAGCTCCGCACATTTCCGAGAAGCGGAACAGCTGCGAATACTGCGTGATCGGCATGATGCCCGGCACGATCGGAACATCGATGCCGTTTTGCTCGCAGCGGTCGCGGAAATAAAAATACGCTTCGGCGTTGTAAAAATATTGCGTGATCGCGGCGTTCGCGCCCGCATCGACCTTGCGTTTGAAATTCACGAAATCGACATCGGCATTCAGCGCCTGCGGATGCACTTCCGGGTAGGCCGCGACATGAATTTCGAAGGTGTCACCGGTTTCCTTACGGATAAACTCGACCAGTTCGTTCGCATAGCGGAACTCGCCGGCCGACAGCATGCCGGACGGCAGATCGCCCCGTAACGCGACGATCTTGCTGATGCCTTTGCTCTGGTAATCCGTCAGAATCGTGCGGATATTGTCCTTGGTCGAGGCGACACAGGACAGATGCGGCGCGGCCGCGATACCCTTGGCCTGAATTTCGACGACCGTATCGAAGGTCTTCTCGCGCGTCGAGCCGCCCGCGCCGAAAGTCACCGAGAAAAAGCCGGGATTCAGCCTGGCGAGCTTTTCATGAACGACCTTCAGGTTTGCCGCGCCCTCTTCGGTCTTCGGCGGGTAAAACTCAAAACTTAATACCTTCGGATGCGTATAGCGTGGTTTCATTCGATGCGCCTGGGCGAAGACGGGCTGCAGAAACTGCGGCAGCCCGTCCTACAGTGGAGTGAGAATGGATCAATAACGGTAATAGTCGCCCTTATACGGACCTTCTACCGGCACATTGATGTAGCGGGCCTGCTCCTCGGTCAAGCGGGTCAGATGCACGCCGATCTGCGCCAGATGCAGGATCGCGACTTTTTCATCCAGTTTCTTCGGCAGCACATAAACCTTGTTTTCGTACTGCTCGGCATGCTTCCACAGTTCGATCTGCGCCAATACCTGGTTGCAGAACGAATTGGACATCACGAAACTCGGATGGCCGGTCGCGCAACCGAGATTGACCAGGCGGCCTTCGGCCAGCACGATCAGACGCTTGCCGTCCGGGAAGATCACATGATCGACCTGCGGCTTGATGTTTTCCCAGGTGTACTGACGCAGCGATGCGATGTCGATTTCCGAATCGAAATGACCGATGTTGCAGACGATCGCCTGATTCTTCATCGCCTGCATGTGCGCGTGCGTGATCACGTTCACGTTGCCGGTCGCGGTCACGAAAATATTCGCGTGCGGCGCGGCTTCTTCCATCGTGACGACCCGATAACCTTCCATCGCGGCCTGCAACGCGCAGATCGGGTCGATTTCGGTGATCCAGACCGTCGCGCCGAGGCCCCGCAGCGATTGCGCGCAGCCCTTGCCGACATCGCCGTAACCGCAGACGACAGCGATCTTGCCCGCAACCATCACGTCGGTCGCGCGCTTGATGCCGTCAACCAGGGATTCCCGGCAACCGTACAGGTTGTCGAACTTGGACTTGGTGACCGAATCGTTCACGTTGAAGGCCGGCACTTTCAGGGTGCCTTTCGCGACCCGTTCGTGCAGACGCAAGACGCCGGTCGTGGTTTCCTCGGACAAGCCTTTGACGCCTGCCATCAGCTCGGGATACTTCTCATGCATCATCAAGGTCAGGTCGCCGCCGTCGTCGAGAATCATGTTCGGACGCCAGCCGTTCGGGCCTTCGATCGTCTGTTCGATGCACCAGTCGAATTCGGCTTCGTTCTCGCCCTTCCAGGCAAACACCGGAATGCCGGCCGCGGCGATCGCGGAAGCGGCATGATCCTGGGTCGAAAAGATGTTGCAGGACGACCAGCGCACTTCGGCGCCGAGTGCGGTCAGCGTTTCGATCAGCACCGCGGTTTGGATCGTCATATGCAGACACCCGGCGATACGCGCGCCCTTCAGCGGTTGCTCGGCGCCGTACTCGGCGCGGAGCGCCATCAGGCCGGGCATTTCGGTTTCGGCGATAGCGATTTCCTTGCGGCCCCAGTCCGCAAGTCCGATATCGGCGACTTTATAATCTTGGCTCATATCTCTCTCCGTTACCGTACTTTTATTAAATTCCGGCCGCATCGAGCAATGCCTCGACCTTGTCGGTTCTTTCCCAGGTGAAGGTGTCCTCGGTGCGTCCGAAATGGCCGTAAGCCGCGGTCGGCTGATAGATCGGCTTCAACAGATCCAGCATCGCGATCAGGCCCTTCGGTCTCAGATCGAAAATCGAGCGGACGATTTCAACCAGGCGGTCTTCGCTGATCTTGCCGGTGCCGAAAGTTTCGATCGTGATCGAAGTCGGCTCGGCGATGCCGATCGCATAAGACACCTGAATCTCGCAGCGCTCCGCAAGCCCTGCCGCGACGATGTTTTTCGCGACATAGCGCGCCATGTAGGCCGCCGAACGGTCAACCTTGGAAGGGTCCTTGCCGGAAAACGCGCCGCCGCCGTGACGCGCCATGCCGCCGTAACTGTCGACGATGATCTTGCGTCCGGTCAGGCCGCAATCGCCGACCGGGCCGCCGATCACGAACTGACCGGTCGGATTGATGAAAAACTGGGTGTCCTTATGGATCCATTCCTTCGGCAGCACCGGCAGGATGATTTCGTCCATCACCGCTTCATGCAAGGCTTTGTTACCGATGTCCGGCGAATGCTGGGTCGATAAAACGACCGCGTCGATCGCCACCGGCTTGTGGTTTTCATAGCGGAAAGTGATCTGGCTTTTCGCGTCCGGACGCAGCCAAGGCAGCGTATTGTTCTTGCGCACTTCGGCCTGGCGCTTGACCAACAGATGCGAATACTGGATCGGCGCCGGCATCAGCACGTCGGTTTCGTTCGACGCATAGCCGAACATCAGGCCTTGGTCGCCGGCGCCCTGTTCATGGTTTTGTGCTTCATCGACACCCATCGCGATGTCCGACGACTGCTTGCCGATCGCGTTCAGGACGGCGCAGCTATGGCCGTCGAAACCGATGTCGCCGTGATCATAGCCGATATCGCAAACGGTCTTGCGCACCAGTTCTTCCAGATCGACCCAGGCATTGGTCGTGATCTCGCCAGCGATGATCACCATCCCGGTTTTTACCATCGTCTCGCATGCAACGCGTGATCTGGGATCCTGCGCCAACAGCGCATCCAGTACCGCATCGGAAATTTGATCCGCGACCTTGTCCGGATGCCCTTCCGAAACCGATTCCGAGGTAAAAATGAAATTGTTGCTCATAGAAGTGCCTATTAAAAAATGATATAAAGCCTGATACGCAAAAAGGCTGCAAGGCAGCCTTTTTAATGATTTGGTGGGCCCTGTAGGACTTGAACCTACGACCTGCCGATTATGAGTCGGAAGCTCTAACCAACTGAGCTAAGGGCCCGTGTCCGTTTCTTAGTCGCCGTCAAGGAAACAGCGCAATTGTTCCGATCTCGATGGATGCCGCAGCTTACGCAAAGCCTTGGCTTCGATTTGGCGTATTCTTTCGCGGGTCACGTCAAACTGCTTGCCGACTTCCTCGAGCGTATGGTCGGTATTCATGTTGATGCCGAAACGCATCCTGAGTACCTTTGCTTCGCGCGCGGTCAATCCTGCCAACACATTTTGAGTCGATTCACGCAGGCCGGCAATTGTAGCAGATTCGACCGGCGATAGCACCCTCGAATCTTCGATAAAATCGCCCAGATGCGAGTCCTCGTCGTCGCCGATCGGCGTTTCCATCGAGATCGGCTCCTTCGCGATTTTCAAAACCTTGCGCACCTTGTCCTCGGGCATTTCCATGCGCACGGCCAATTCTTCCGGGGTCGCCTCGCGGCCCAACTCCTGCAGAATCTGCCGGGAGATACGGTTCAGCTTGTTGATCGTCTCGATCATATGCACCGGAATCCGGATCGTGCGCGCCTGGTCCGCGATCGAGCGAGTGATCGCCTGCCGAATCCACCACGTCGCATAGGTCGAGAACTTGTAACCGCGGCGGTATTCGAACTTGTCGACCGCCTTCATCAGGCCGATATTGCCTTCCTGGATCAGATCGAGGAATTGCAGGCCGCGGTTGGTGTATTTTTTCGCGATCGAAATAACCAGACGCAGGTTCGCCTCGATCATTTCTTTCTTCGCGCGCCGCGATTTGGCCTCGCCGATCGACATGCGCCGGTTGATGTCCTTCAGGCCGTTGATCGTCAAGCCGAATTTCGCTTCGATCTCGCCCAGGTTTTTGATCGCCCTGCGCAGGTCTTTTTCGTAAGGCTTCAAGACTTCGGCGTATTTGCCGCCATCCGCCAGACAGCGCTCCAGCCAGGCAGGACTGCTCTCGTCTTCGGTAAACAGCGCGATAAATTCAGGGCGCGGCATTTTCGCATGCTTCGTGCAGATTTCCAGGATCGTTCTTTCCTGGTCGCGCACGCTTGCTACGCCTTCCGGAATGATGCCGGACAGCTTTTTCAGGTACTGCGGCGTCCACTTGAATTCCATGAACAGATCGGCCAGCACATCGAAGGCCTGTTCGGTTTCCGAACTCGCATAGCCGTATTTTTTGCAGGCACTGGTCGCGGCCTGCAATTGCGCCCTGAGCTTATCGATCTTCTCGTTGACTTCTTCGAGATTCAGACCTTTCAGTTCTTCGTCGGCAGCCCCGGCGTCTTCGACGTCATCCACACCGGTCTGAGCCACGCTCAAGTCATCGGCCTCGCTGTAATCGGCAAAACCGGTAATCAGATCGTTCAGGCGGATGCCGCCTTCTTCGGTCGAAATCGAATCATAGGATTGCAGGAAGTCGTCAACCACGACGCAGGACCGCGCCAAGGCCTTGACCAATTGCTGCTGACCTTCCTCGATTCTTTTGGCAATCTTCAACTCGTCCGCGCGCGTCAGCAGTTCCACCGAACCCATTTCGCGCATGTACATGCGCACCGGATCGGTGGTCCGGCCGAATTCGCTGTCGACCGACGCGAGCGCGGCAACTTCTTCCGCATCTTCGTCATCGGAGGTGACCGCCGCCGCATCGGTAATCAATGAATCTTCATCGGGCGCAACCTCATAGACCTGGATGCCCATGTCATTGATCATGCCGATGAAATCATCGATTTGTTCGGGATCGACGATATCGCTCGGCAAATGATCATTAATCTCGGCATAAGTCAGGAAGCCCTGAATTTTGCCTTTGGCAATCAATTGTTTAATCTGAGACTGTTGCTGTTCTTGATTCATCATTCACTCACCGGATATGTAATTCAGCAGAACTACACGTAACTATTAATTCTACTATATAAATTTATGGCTTGGCATCTACTTTTTTGAGAGCCGATATAAGGGCATATAATCTTCGCAGAGATTCTTTGTCCTCGGCCGTCGGCTGTTTTTTTGAGTAGATCCGCTCGACTTCGTTTTCAGCGGACTGTATACGCAATTTAACAAGAGCATCACAGAACTCTGCTTCCACCCCTTCGTCAGAAGCTTGCAAATCCAGAAACGCCAGCGCCTTGACCGACTTTTCCTCGGGCGAGCCGCGGTAAGACTCGAGCAATACCGCCGTATTGGCCGGTTTTTGCGCCAAAATAGCCTGTACGATATGCCTAAACAATTCGACGCCGGAAAATGCCAGCGTAGTCCAGTCGATTTCCTGCAATTCGGGGCGCATCGCCAATTTAGGATTTTGCACCAGCAGCGCAATCGCCATGCGCGCGGAGGTCATTCTGCCTTTCGCATGCGGATTTGCAGGCCGAACATTTCGACTAAGTGTAGCCTCATTTTGCAAAACATCCAGATAGCTGGTGTCGGACAAGGTCTTGAGCCTCGCAAACATCATTTCCCGGAAAATCCCCGCCGGCAGCTTTTCGAGATACGGACGGGTCTTGCCGACCAGTTGCGCGCGCCCTTCGAGACTGGTCAACTGCAAATCCTTGCCGGCCTCGGCAAAAAAATAATCGGACAAGACCTGAGCCTCACGCATCCGCGCACGAAAGCGCTCAACACCCTCCTTGCGCACCAGCGAATCGGGATCTTCATCCTGCGGCAACAGCATGATGCGCGCCTGCCGCCCGTCGCGAAGACAAGGAAACACCGCATCCATCGCCCGCCAAGCCGCCTCTCTTCCCGCCCGGTCGCCGTCGAAACAAAATATCAGCTCCGGCGCAAAGCGGAACAGCAGCTCCGCATGCGCCTGCGACGCCGCGGTACCCAAAGCGGCCACCGCATTGTCGATGCCGTATTCGGCCAACGCGATCACATCCATGTAGCCTTCGACCAACATTATCTGCGCCGGTTTGCTGTTTTTCTTCAACAGCTCATAAAGCCCGTAAACCTCTCTGCCTTTATGAAATAGGGACGTTTCCGGAGAATTCAAATATTTCGGCAAAGAATCGTCCAGAACGCGCCCGCCGAAGCCGACGATGCGGCCGCGCTTGTCGCGAATCGGAAACATTACCCGGCCGCGGAAGCGGTCATACACATGACCCGCCTCATTCTTGACCGACAGTCCGGCATCCAACAAGGCCTGTTGGTTAAAGCGCCCGGACAAGGATTGCCACGCATCGGGCGCATAGCCCAGCCGATAATCGCGCATCACCTGCTCGCCGACGCCCCTCCTGCGAAAATAATCCCTGGCAACAGATCCTGCCTTGACATGCATTTGCTCCGTATAAAACTGAGCCGCCTGCTCCATCAACTGATACAGATTATTGAGGTCGTCTTTTTTTTGCGGCGAACTTTGCGCCGAAAAGGACTCTCTCGGCACATCGACGCCGACAAACGCGGCCAAATCCTCGATCGCTTCGACAAAGTCAAGCCGGTTGAATTCCATCAAAAAAGAAATCGCGTTGCCGCTGACCCCGCAACCGAAGCAATGATAAAACTGTTTATCGCGATTGACCGAAAAACTCGGCGTTTTTTCGCTATGGAAGGGACAACGGGCGACAAAATTCGCCCCCGTCTTTTTGAGAGGAAGGTGCGCATCGATAAGGTCGACAATATCAACCCGCACCAGAAGGTCATCAATGAACTGACGAGGTATACGTCCCTCGGACATAGATTAATAGGGTTGAACGAGAGGATTAGCCTCCCAAACCAGCCTTGATTTTTTGGCTGACCACCGCCATGTCGGCGCGCCCCTGCATTTTCGGCTTCAGCAGCCCCATCACCTTGCCCATGTCCTTGACCGCTTCGGCACCGGATTCGGCGATCGCTTCCTGAACCAGGGCGTCGATCTCGGCATCACTCAGCGCCGCAGGCAAGTATTCCTGAATGACTTTGACTTCCGCTTCTTCTATGTCAGCCAGATCGTTACGTCCGGCGTCGCTGTACTGCTTGATCGACTCGCGCCGCTGCTTCAGCATCTTGTCCAGCACCTGAATGGCCCGGTCGTTATCGAGCGTAATACGCTCGTCGACTTCGACCTGCTTGAATGCCGCCAGAATCAAACGGATCACGCCCAGCTTGAATTTGTCGCCGCCTTTCATGGCGGCTTTCATATCTTCCTTGATTCGGTCCGTCAATAAATCCATCATCCTAACCTGCGATTAAAGCGCAGGACGGCCGCGACGCAGATTTTTCAACGCATAACGCTCACGCGCCAGCTTTTTCAGGTGACGTTTGACAGCCGCCGCCCCTTTACGTTTACGTTCCGTGGTCGGCTTTTCATAAAACTCGCGGCGACGGACTTCGGCCAAGACACCGGCTTTTTCACAAGCGCGTTTAAAACGGCGAATGGCGATATCGAAAGGTTCGTTTTCTTTAATTTTGACTGACGGCATTATACGTTTCCAGATTTCCAGTTGTGTTAATATGAATAAAACAAGGGCGTTAGCACACCCACTCTAGTAAACTCCTAATTATACCTTTCTTTTTACCACTTTTCAAAACCCAATGATCGTTTTAGGCATAGAAACCTCCTGCGACGAGACCGGCGTCGCGCTTTACCATTCCGAACGCGGCCTGCTGGCCGATCTGTTGTACAGCCAGATCGACCTGCATAAAGAGTACGGCGGCGTGGTACCGGAGCTGGCCTCGCGCGACCATATCCGGAAACTGGCGCCGATGATCCGGCAGGCGCTGAGAGACAGCGGCCTGACCCGAAACGACATCGACGGCATCGCCTACACCGCGGGCCCCGGCCTGATCGGCGCCCTGCTGGTCGGCGCGGCGACCGCGCGCGGCCTGGCCTGGGCCTGGCAGGTGCCGGCGGTCGCGGTGCACCATATGGAAGGCCATTTGCTCGCGCCGATGCTGGAGCCGGAACCGCCCAAGTTCCCTTTCGTCGCGCTGTTGATTTCCGGCGGCCACACCCAACTGGTCGAGGTCGACGGCATAGGCCACTACAAAATTCTCGGCGAATCGCTCGACGACGCCGCCGGCGAAGCCTTCGACAAGACCGCCAAGATGCTGGGGCTCAGCTACCCCGGCGGCCCCAAGCTGTCCGCCCTGGCCACCCGTGGCAACGCTCGCTTTCACTTTCCGCGCCCGATGACCGATCGTCCAGGCCTGGATTTCAGCTTTAGCGGCCTTAAAACCTTCACCTTAAACACGTTTCAGGCCGGCGAGCGCAGCGAAGAGGACAAGGCCGACATCGCCCTCGCCTTTCAGGACGCGGTCGCCGATACGCTGACGATCAAATGCCGACGCGCCTTGCAGCAAACCGGACTCAAAACCCTGGTGGTCGCCGGCGGCGTCAGCGCGAACACCCAAATCCGCGCCTCGCTAAGCGCGATGGCCGCACGCGAGAAAGCCAAGATTTATTTTCCACGACCCGCCTTCTGCACCGACAACGGCGCGATGATCGCCTATGCAGGCTGCCAGCGTTTACTGGCCGGGCAAAGCGAAGCGCTCACGATCAAGGCCAAACCGCGCTGGCCGATCAGCGAATTGACCGCCGCCGGCTAAGCCGCTTCAGATCACGCCGACTGCATCCGACTCGACATCACCCAAGCAAAAAGCTCGCAAATTGATCCCAGGCTCGGGTCGTCGCCAACTGCATGATCGACGCGCTGGAGAAGACAAGTCCTGCGTAACCGATCGCAAACCACTTGTTTAACGACCGCGTCAGCCGCCACTTTAGGGCAAGCAAAAACATCCCGATCACCAGCGACCCAAAAAACGGACCAAATACGGCTCCCCACACAGTTCCGGCGTAGAGGGAGGTGATGAACTCGGTGCGGTCGAGCGCTGCAGGTATCACGGCCAGCGTGGCCAGCAGCATCATCGGCCGATGCACCTCCGGCCGTCGCCGATTCCAGACCCCAACGCTTACAAAAACGGCGAAAACCGTAATGCTAATGATCGAAATGGCCAGGAATTGCTTCGGATCCAGCCCCCATAGCCTCATCTCGGGCGGTTTTATTCGCGTCGCTTCAACCGCAAGCCGATACCCGAGGATGACGATACCCACCGCAAGCACCGCGCCGATTCGACCAAGCATCATGTGTACGCGGCGGTTACCGGCCACGATCAACAGCGGTTGGACCAGGAACAGCAGCACCCACATCAACATGCTGGCGCCGTGCAGAATCAGCAAGGTTCGAATCGGCGGGGCGAGTTCGCGGTTGGGGTAGGCCTTGCCGTGCAGATAGAACTGCTGGAAGCCGAGGAACATCAACGCCAACAATAATACGGCCGCTCCGAAATAGAACAGGCGTGCGCGATTGGATGAGTTAGCCCTCTTCTCCCGGGACTCATCGGATCGCCACATTTGTGTGGTATTCATATCGTGATGGCTCCTTTGTTAGAACTTCGTGTTGTCGTTAATTACGATCATCAATCGGATTAAAGCTAATCGCTGAGAGAGGCGAATTCGCCATCGTTGCCCAATTTTTCAAAGCGAGGATACGCGAGCGATGATTTCATCGTATTTGGTCAATATCCGTGCCGGTGGCGGCGCCATATGGGGCTCATGCCTTAAAGCAATCGCCAAGGCTGTAATGAGGCCGCGAGGCGAAAGGTATTTATCCAGATCATGCCCGACCTCATCCGCATGATCGGCGTCCCACAGACTGCCAAGCGGTTCCCAACCGGTTTCTTCCCGCCTGGCGGAGGACAAGGGCACGACGCCATCGCTTATTGTTTCGTCCTCGGACTCGCCTATCAGGCCAAGGTACTCGTGAAGCGGTAAAAAAGGCACGCTGGTTTCTACAGTCGCCGATCTGCCGATGCCGGCGGTCCAAAAATAACTCACACGGTCGCTGTCCCGATATTTGGCATTAAAATCGGCCATTTTTGGAGCAGTCAAGTCCCGCAAACCCTGGTTAGAAATGCCGACCAGCGCCAGCGAGGCGATAACCTGACCTTCCAGAAAGGTCGAGACTTTCAATCGGGCTCTGCCGTCGAGCGGCGGATAGAGTAAATCGGCGATCGGAGATCCCTTATGGGGCGTGCCGACCGTAGTCAACGAGGCGATCAGTTGCGCGGTATCGATAGTTTCATTGTCCGCGTTATCGGGAGATAGCATATAACGGCTGTCGAGGCCGCCCATGCTGTGAGCAATGATGTGCGCCTTCTCCTCCGGATTTAATACTGGCGGTTGCTCATTGTTGCCGAATGCCTCCAAAACTTGCGTTCTCAGTTGCTTGCCGCGCATTTCGATGCTGCCGGTAGCACTAACCTCTGTCGTCAAAACCTTCACGCCCTCGTATTTGCCTTCGAGATACGCCTTGATGCCGTTAAAGTATTCCAGTCGCCCGATTCTATCGAACCCAAGAATACCGTGCGCCAAAATGATGTTCATATCCCCTCCTACCCGCTCAGGGCTTCTTCACGATAAATGACCAACACAATCAGGATTGATGGCGGAATCTCACGACAACGAGCCCCAAAAGCTTTTGGCAAGACCGCCAAGATACTCGAACCTATCAACTCCCACCACCTCATGCTGTCCGCCTGCGAATTGACTACCTCCGATTGATGATCCGTCGTTTCAGATCACGCCGGCCGCATCCGAATAGGCCTTGCCGGGCCGGCGGTAGCCGGGACAGTCTATGCCGATGCTTTCGACAGGATCGCCGAGGCGCAGGGCGGTCAATTGCCCTCCCCACAGACAGCCGGTGTCGATTCCGTAACAATTGTGGCCTTCGTAATAGCCGACTTGCGACCAATGCCCGAAGACGATGCGCAAATCGGCATTCTTGCGGTTCGGCGCGGCAAACCACGGCATCAGGTGCGGCGGCTGCGAGCCGGGCCGGCCGTCATGCGTAAAATCAAGGCGTCCTTCCGCATCCAGAAAGCGCATCCGCGTGAAGCAATTGACGATGAAGCGGAGCCGCGGCACGCCTTCCAGATCGTCCGACCAGAGATTCGGCTGATTGCCGTACATTTCCTGCAAAAAAGACCGGTAATCGTCGCCCTGCAAGACCTGTTCGGCCAGCGCGGCCATCGCTTGCGTCTTTTCCAAATCCCATTGCGGCGGCAGACCCGCATGCAGCAGGCAGAATTCGCCGTTCGTATGGAACAACGGCTGACGCCTGAG
Source organism: Methylomicrobium lacus LW14 (assembly GCF_000527095.1). Lineage (NCBI taxonomy): Bacteria > Pseudomonadati > Pseudomonadota > Gammaproteobacteria > Methylococcales > Methylococcaceae > Methylomicrobium > Methylomicrobium lacus. Next base: position 2,015,565 of record NZ_AZUN01000001.1, read on the forward strand.
CCAGTCGATCAATTCGTCCGCGTCCTCGGCCTCCAACACCGGCCGGAACGTGTCTTTTTTGTGCACGATGCCGGAGGCATGCGCGGCCACCAGGTGCAGATCATGGTTGCCGAGCACGGTGACCGCCCTCTCGCCGAGCGACTTCACGAAACGCAAGACCTCCAGCGACTTCGGCCCGCGATTGACCAGATCGCCCGCCATCCAGAGGTAGTCGGTTGCCGGATCGAACGCGATCCGATCGAGCAGCCTTAATAGGTCGTCGTAGCAGCCCTGCACATCGCCGATTGCATAAATCGCCATCGGCTTAGTGCAGCGTCCGCGGAATCGACAAGGTAAAGCGCGGAATCAGCGCATTGAACTGATCGCCGTCGTCCGTACGCATCGTGTATTCGCCCTGCATCGTGCCGACCGGGGTTTCGATCATCGCGCCGCTGGTATAGCGGAACGACTCGCCCGGTTTCAGATGCGGCTGCTCGCCGATCACGCCGTCGCCGCGGACCTCCTGAATTTTGCCGTTCGCATCGGTAATCAGCCAATGCCGGGTCAACAGCTTCGCAGAGGCCGATCCTACATTCGTGATCGTAATCGTGTAGGCAAACACAAAGCGCCCTTCGTCCGGCGCGGACTGCGCTTCGATATAATGCGGCATCGCTTCAACAAGAATTTTATTTTTTTCGCTCATGTTCGAATCATCATTGGAATCATGACCGGCAAGCCGGTTTCGATCGGAAATTGGCCTTATTTCATCTTAACTTGGCCGCTAACGCAAGCCTTGAGACGACAAAGAAGTCAGCGCGGTTTTACCAATCCGCCCACACTACAGTATCATAAGCAGTCTTAACCCTCGGCAAAACTGCGATCAGGACTTAACCTTGCACATTCACATACTCGGCATTTGCGGCACCTTCATGGGCGGATTGGCGGTAATCGCCCGGCAAATGGGCCATCAGGTCACCGGCTCCGACCACAACGTGTATCCGCCGATGAGCACGCAACTGGAATCCCAGGGCATCGTGCTGATGGAAGGCTACCGGGCCGAAAATCTCGATCCGAAACCGGATCTGGTGATCATCGGCAATGCGCTGTCGCGCGGCAACCCGGAAGCCGAGGCGGTGCTGAACCTTGGCCTGAATTATGTCTCCGGCCCCGAATGGCTCGCCAAACACGTCTTGCAGGACCGCTGGGTGCTCGGCGTCGCCGGCACGCACGGCAAGACGACCACGTCCAGCATGCTGAGCTGGATACTCGAGCATCAGGGTTTCAAGCCCGGCTTCCTGATCGGCGGCATTCCGCTCAATTTCGGCGTGTCGGCAAGGCTCGGCGAATCGTCTTTCTTTGTGGTCGAAGCGGACGAATACGATTCGGCGTTTTTCGACAAACGGTCGAAATTCGTGCATTACCGGCCGCGCACCGCGATCTTGAACAATCTCGAATACGATCATGCGGACATTTTTCCGGACCTCGACGCGATCAAGAAACAGTTCCATCATCTGGTCAGGACGATTCCGGGCCAAGGCCTGATCATCACGCCCGAAAACGAACACAATATCCGCGACGTGCTGGCCATGGGCTGCTGGACGCCGGTGGCAGAAACTTCGATCAACGGCAAATCGGCATGGAATGCGGAACTGATCAAAGCCGACGGCAGCCGCTTCTCGGTGCTCCACAACGGCAACAAGCAAGGCGAAGTCGATTGGACGCTGACCGGCGAGCACAATGTCTCGAACGCGCTGGCGGCGATTGCCGCCGCGCACCACGTCGGCATTCTGCCGGGGGAGGCGATCAATGCCCTGGCCCTGTTCCAGAATGTCAAACGGCGCATGGAAGTGATCGCAAAGCTGAATGGCGTCACGATTTATGACGATTTCGCGCATCATCCGACCGCGATCGCGACAACCCTGGACGGCCTGCGCAAGCAAGTCGGCCGGGAACGCATCATCGCGATCGTCGAACCGCGCTCGAATACGATGCGGCTCGGTGTGCATACCGAAACCCTGGCCAACTCACTCCGCGAGGCCGATCAGGCGCTGATCTATCAGCCGAAAGAACTGAGCTGGGACTTGAGCCAACTCAAACAGCACGCGGCGAATATCGAGATCTGCGAAAGCCTCGATCAGATCATCGACCGGCTGAAGCTCGAAGCGCGCCGGGGCGGCCATTTCGTGTTGATGAGCAACGGCAGTTTCGGCGGCATTTACGCGAAGCTGCTGGCAGAACTGAACCGATAGCTTTTCACCACTTTTTACACTCAACAGAATTTTTCCCGAATCATGAAACTGATCCGAATCGCAACGCGCAAAAGCCCGCTGGCACTGTGGCAGGCCAATCATGTCGCAGCACTTCTGGAACAACACTTTCCGGACATCAAAACCGAACTGGTGCAAATGACCACCAAGGGCGACAGGATTCTGGACGCGCCGCTCGCGAAGGTCGGCGGCAAGGGCCTGTTCGTGAAGGAACTCGAACAAGGCATGCTGGAAGGCGAGGCCGACATCGCGGTGCATTCGATGAAGGATGTGCCGGTCGAATTTCCGGAAGGGCTGCATCTGGCAGTCATTCTGCAACGCGAAGACCCGACCGACGCCTTCGTCTCGAACCGTTTCGACCGTCTGAACGACTTGCCGGCCAACGCCCGGATCGGCACCTCGAGCCTGCGCCGGCAATGCCAGATCAAGCAGCGTTTTCCCGATGCCGAAATCCTGCAACTCCGAGGCAACGTGAACACCCGGCTCGCCAAGCTCGACGCCGGCGATTTCGACGCGATCATCCTGGCCTCGGCCGGCCTGATTCGCTTGGGCATGAAGGACCGCATCAAGGAGCGCCTCGATCCCGGTCTCAGCCTGCCGGCGATCGGCCAGGGCGCGATCGGCATCGAATGCCGCAGTAACGACGATCAAATCAACGCCCTACTCAGCGCCCTGCACGATGCCGACACCGCGCTCTGCGTGCGGGCCGAACGCGCGATGAACGCCCGCCTGCAAGGCGGCTGCCAGGTGCCGATCGCAGGATTCGCCGAAAAACACGGCGAACGCCTGTTCATGCGCGGCCTGGTCGGCGCGCCGGACGGTTCGGTGATTTACCGCAGCGAAGGCTGGGAAGACTTGGATCAGGCGGAAGCCCTGGGCAGAAAAATCGCCGAAGACCTGCTCGCGCAAGGCGCGGATCGAATTCTCGCGGCGCTATACCAGGAATGAATGCGCTGAACGGCGCGCGTATTCTGGTCACCCGCCCCGAGCGCCAGGCGGGCAACCTTTGCAGCCTGATCGAGCAGCAACATGGCGTGGCGGTCGCGTTTCCGACTATCGACATCGTTGCCGCCAACGACCGCGATCGAATCGCCGCGACACTGGCGCACCTGCATCGATTCCAATGGCTTGTTTTTATTAGCGCAAATGCAGTAAATTTTGCTCTGCTCGCGAATGGTGGCAAAATAGACCAGTTTCGCGGCATGCGGATTGCCGCGATCGGCCGCGCGACCGCCAGAGCGCTCGACGCCGCCGGCTTGAAGGCCGATCTTGTGCCCGAACACGGCTCGGATAGCGAGGCCTTGCTGGCGACGCCGCCGATGCAGAGCGTTGCAGGGCGGCGCATCCTGATCGTGCGCGGCGCCGGCGGCCTCGAAAAGCTCGGACAGGAGCTCAAGCAGCGCGGCGCGGATGTCGACACTCTCGATGTGTATCGCCGGGTAATTCCGTCTGTAGATCCCGCGCCGGTGCTGGATTTGCTCAGACAAGACCGGCTTGATCTGATCACCGCGACCAGCGGCGAAGCGCTACAGAACTTATTGATCATGCTGGGTGAAAATAACCGGAGCCTGGCGTTGGCTATCCCGCTCGTGGTCGTTAGCGACCGTATCCGGCAGATCGCGGAAAACAGTGGATTTGGACGAATTTTTGTGACGGACAGCCCTTCGGATACAGCAATTCTTGAAAAAATAATAATTTGGGCAACAGGTGAAAAAAGTGGCCGAACTGAATGAACAAATAGAAGGGAATGCGGAAAATTCAAAAAAAGCGCGGAGATCCCGGAGCGGATTATGGTTTGGCGTGATTATCATCCTGATCATCTTCTCGGTCGCCGGCGCCGGCTATTATTTTCTGATGCAGCTCCGAGACCGCCAGTCCAACCTGGGCGGCGAAGTCAAGGGCGAGATGGCGAAGAAAATCTCCGACTACCAAGCCCAGCTTACCGCGATCCAGGAGCATTTGGCGACGCTCGAATCGACGATCGCGCACAAGGACGATCACTTCACCGCAAGACTGGACGAAATCTCGAAGCAACAGAGCGAGAAACTGGACAACACGCGCAAGGATTTGAGCGAGGAAATCGCCCGCCTGCAACGCCAACTCGGCAAAACCCGCGGCGACTGGCTGATCGCGGATGCCGAATATTTACTCGGCGCGGCCAATGAGCGCCTGCAATTGGTCGGCGACGTGAATACCGCGCGCCAAGCGCTCGAAGCGGCCGATCAGCGCCTGCACGAAAGCGGCGACGCCGCCGTCTTCAAGGTGCGCGAGGAAATCGCGAAAGAGATCGCCGCGCTCAAAAACGTTGCCGCAGCCGATATCGTCGGCTTGTACGCCGCCTTGCAAAGCCTTCAGGATACGTCCGAAAAACTGGCCTTGCTGCTGCCCTATGCAGGGAAAACGCTGAGTCCGTCGACCGAAATCCACAGCCACGCGGACAGCCAGGAGCCCGCGCATAAGCTGCTCGACTCGGCGATCGAAAGCCTGCACGGCATCGTCACGATCCGCCATACCGATCAGCCAATCAAGGAAACCCTGACGCCGGAAGAAGCGCAGTTCATCCGCGAGCAATTGCGCGCGAAGCTCGAAACGGTCAAGATCGCGCTGGTGCAGCAAAACGAAGCCTTGTACCGAGCCGGTCTGCAGGACGCGAAAAAATGGACCGAACTGAATTTCACGCCGACCCCTGAAACGCGCAAATTCGTCGGCGAGCTTGACCGCTTCCTGGCGATCAATATCCGCAGCCATTTCCCGGATATCAGCACCTCGCTGAAATTGCTCAGAGACATCACCAAATTACGGGTCGAAACCGACAAAGTCCTGCAGGCGGCGCCGGCCGAAAAACCGAAAGCGCCTGAAGCGAATCCGCTTCCGGAAGCCCCGGCGGCGGTCACGCCACCACCTGCACCTGCCGCCCCCGCTCAACCGGAACCGACTAAAAAATGAAAAAGATCCTTTATTTTCTAGGGCCGCTGTTCATTACGGTTGCCGCCGCGCTCGCGGTTTATTATGGCTTCAAAAGCCTGGAAACCCCCGGCTATGTGCTGGTCGGGATCGGCCACTGGTCGATCGAGACGACGCTCGCCGCTTTCGCGGTCGCGCTGGTGATCGGTTTTTTTCTGTTTTATGTTTTTTTCCGCTTCCTCGGCTGGCTGATCCGACTGCCGGGCCAGCTTAAACAGCGCGGCACCCACATCAAATTCAACCGCTCGCAGGAAGCCTTGATCGCGGGTCTTGTCGATTCGGCCGAAGGCAACTGGGAACAGGCCGAAAAAGTGCTGATCAAGCATGCCTCGCACAGCGGCGCGCCGTTGATCCATTACCTGACTGCCGCGCGCGCGGCGCAGTCGCGCGGCGCTTTCGACAAGCGCGATGAATATCTGCAAAAAGCCGCCGATCAGGCCCCCGGTTCGAATATCGCGATCGGCCTGACCCAAGCTGAACTGCATCTGTCCGGCAATCAGTTCGATCAGGCGCTCGAAACCCTGACCAAATTGCAATCGATCAATCCGACCCACGCCAGCGTATTGAAATTGCTGCATCAGACCTATCAGAGCATCGGCGACTGGGAAGCGATCCGAAAACTGTTGCCGTCGCTGAACCAGAACAAGGTCTTGATGGAAGCCGAAGTCAAGCTGCTCGAAACCGAAACCTTCAGCCGTTTGTTGAAACAGGCCGCCGAGATGGGCGATGCGAAGCAGATCGCCCTGCTCTGGTCCGAAACGCCGACTCATATCAAAAAAATGCACGGCATGGCGGCGATCTATTTTGCCGCGATGATCGAGGCCGGCGCCGGCAACACGATCGAAGCCGAACTCGCGCACACCTTGTCGGTCAACCTGGACGATACCCTGCTGGTTTTATACGGCAGCGTGCAATCGAACGATGCGGCAAAACAACTGGCGAACGCCGAACAATGGCTGATTTCGGGGCCGAACAACGCGGTATTGCTGTCGCTGCTCGGCAAACTGTGCCTGCAACAGGGTGAGTATGAAAAAGCCGAAGTTTACCTGAGCCAAAGCCTCGCCAGCGATCCGACCGTACAGGCCTATCAACTGCTGGGCGATTTGTATTTCGCACAAAACGAAAAAGACAAGGCCTGCGCGAGCTACAAATCCGCGCTGGAATTGTCTTCGAGTGAAATCGTGACGCGCCTGGATCAAATCGCCGAATATGGCGAGCAGGCATCCGAACCGCAAAGCTGAACCCACCACCCCCAGGGTCGCGTCACCGTTGACTCGGCAACGTGACCCTGACGCGCAGCATCCTCAAGCCGACGCGATCCGGTTTTTACCGTCCCAGAATGGCGATTTCTTGATTGCATCCGACAAGAACTCGATGAATTGCCTGACCAGCTTGCGGTTATAGCCGATCAACTGCTTCAGCTGCGCCTTCGACGCGCCGCCGACTTCGTCCGTCGCGCGCGGAAGGTCATGGACGAAAGCCAGCCAGGGCTCGACCACCCGCATCTGAAACAATACCGCAATGTCCGACGGCAGCTCGTTTGCCAGATGCGCGAGGCGCTGGTAGTTCCGGACACCGGGTCTTAACACTTCCTCTTCCAGTTGCTGGACAACCGCCGCGTAGCGGATCGCGGTCTGCTGACTGATGTGATGCAGGGCGAAACGCGCCGGCTCAATGATCGTTTCCTCGACATAGCGTATTGCCCGATCGGGAGTGCGCGAAATCATATTGACCGTAGCCTGACTATTCTCCCGGATCAAACGTTGCTTCTGCTTGATGATCTCCCGCGTCTGCTCGACAAAACCCTGCAGCACTCCGATATTGCGCCGGATTTCGGCCAATACCGGCGTGACCATTTTGTCGTCGATGCCGTTTTTGATTTGATCGCGCAATTCGTAAATCTTCTCCAGCGTCGATTTTTCGAGATCTTTTTGCGCCGCGGCCAGTTTCATTTCGAGATCGCTGATATAGGAATCGCGCTCTGACAAGGTCGTTTTCAAAAACGCGATGGTTTCTTTGTTCAACTCCAGCTGCATGGTTAGCGTCGAGACTTGATCTTCCAGCCGGTTCAATTTGACCAGCAAGTCGCCCTGGACGGTGTCGCCATTCGATTCCATACCCTTCCCCCTCTGTGATGTTGTTGTTATATTTTTACTCGGAACACCGGCATTGATAACAAGCGATTCCAAAAAAGTCAAGCATAATAAACGATGAGACGGCGACATGGGCCTGTCTTCGGCACATCAAAGCATCGCCTGCGCGCGGCCGGCAAGCCAAATCAGGCTTGCCGGCCGCGCTTGAGCTCAATAATGCGGCGGGATTTCATGCACCGTTTCGCCGGGGGTACCGGCTTCGGTCAGCAGGTTTTGCATCCTCTCGTTCAACTGGCGGTAGGCCGTTTCGAGCCGGTCGATCTGCTGCTGTTGCTGGCTGACGATCTGATTCAAGGCCTGGAGTAAATCATCCTGATAGGCGGCCCTGATTTCGAGTTCTATGATCCGTTCTTCGTTCATCGCTTGCTTCATATGACTTTTGAAAATTGCTGCTGCGTTTTTTGCGCCAGATAACGGTCGAACACCATGCAGATATTGCGGATCAGCAAGCGGCCTGCCGAGGATACCGTGATGCCGGCGGCCGACAATCTGAGCAGGCCGTCGACCTGCATCGGCCGCAAGGCTTCGAGTTCGCGCGCGAAATAGCCGGCAAAATCGATCGCAAATTCTTTTTCGATCGCGGCAAAACTCAGGCCGAAATGGCAGATCAATTGCGTGATCACCGCGCGGCGCAATTTGTCGTCCTGATCGAGATCGACGCCCTTGAACACCGGCAATTTTTGATGATGAATCAGCCGGTCATAGGTTTCGAGGTCTTTCACGTTCTGAATGTACGCATCCCCTACCCGGCCGATCGAGGTGATGCCGAGGCCGACCAGGTCGCAGTCCGAATGCGTCGAATAGCCCTGAAAATTCCGGTACAGTTTGCCCTCGCGCTGCGCGACCGCGAGTTCGTCATCGGGTTTCGCGAAATGATCCATGCCGATATACACATAACCGGCCTCGGTCAGCCTGAGGCCGACCATTTGCAGGATCGCGAGCTTCACCTCCGGCGACGGCAGCTCGGCCTCATGAATCTGGCGCTGGGTTTTGAAGCGCACCGGCATGTGCGCGTAATTGAACACCGACAGCCGGTCGGGCTCTACGGCCAGAATCTTGTCCAGCGTTTTGGCGAAGGTTGCGACCGTTTGCAGCGGCAGGCCGTAGATCAGGTCGATATTGGTCGAGCGGAAGCCTTCGGCGCGCGCGGCTTCCAGAACGCTTAATGTCTGCTCCTCGCTTTGCAGCCGGTTGACCGCCTTTTGCACGTCAGGGTCGAAATCCTGCACGCCGAGGCTGATCCGGTTGAAGCCGAGCTCGCGCAGCAGCCTGATCGTGCTGTCATGCGTTTCGCGCGGATCGACTTCGATCGAATATTCGCCGCCGTCGTCGTCCCGCAACTTGAAATGCGCGCGCGTGACTTCCATCAGCTTGCGCATCTGCGCATCGCTCAAAAAAGTCGGCGTGCCGCCACCCCAATGCAGCTGATTGACGACCCGGCTGTTATCGAACAGCGCGCCCTGCATCGCGATCTCCTTGCAGAGATTGTCCAGATACGGCGCCGCATGCCCGCGATTCTTGGTCACGATCTTGTTGCAGGCGCAATAAAAGCAAACCGTATCGCAAAACGGCAGATGGAAATACAGCGACAACGGCCCGCCCGCCCGATTCGATTTGGCGATATGCCAGCGGTAATCGGTATCGCCGAAACCCTTGTGCAATTCGAGCGCAGTCGGATAAGAGGTATAACGCGGCCCGGCCTTATCGTAACGGTTGATCAGGTTCAGGTCGAAGATGATTGATTGATCCATGAAAGAGAAGTCTGGGGGGCAAAAATGCCGGCAAAGAATAAACAACCCAAGGGGATGTGTGCTTATTGTAGACGCAGTCGTTGCCGAACGTCCACGGTCAAAGCAAACGTCTATCGAACACGCTTATCAATTGGCCTTCACCCGATTGCGCCCGGAGGCTTTCGCCTCGTAGAGCGCGGCATCGACGATTTTCAGGAAATCTTCCAGAGACTGGCTATAGCGGTACTCCGCCACACCAAGGCTGACGGTGATCCGTTGCGGTATGCCGAAATCAAACAGCTGAACCTTTAGCCGGATCGTTTCCGCCAATCGCAATGCCCCATCAAGGTCCGTTTCGGGGCACAGCAGCAAAAATTCCTCGCCGCCCCAGCGTCCGAGCAGATCATTTGTCCTGACCGTATAGCCAATCAAGGTCGCCAATTTTTTCAACACCTGATCGCCGGCATGATGGCCGAAATTATCATTGATCACTTTGAAATGATCCGCATCGAGCATGATCACCGAAAAATTGGAATGATAGCGCCGAGCCCTGGCGATTTCCTTGGCAAAGACATGATCCAAAAATCGCCGATTCGCGATGCCGGTCAGCGCATCGGTATTCGATAATTGCTCAAGCTCCTTGTTCAAGGTCTGCAATTTGGTCCTGTATCGACGGACGACACATTCCCGTACAATCAAAAGCACGAGCAAAACCCCAAAACCCAAGAGGACATAGACGAGCAATCGGTAATCGCGCTTCTTTTCATAGGCGATGGCAATCCATTTGTTCAAAATCGTCAGTTTATCCGTCTCGGTCAGCGACGCGACCGCCTTTTCGAAGATGCTGAGTAACAAGGGCTGATCGTTTCTGACCGCGACCGACATCGTATAATGCACATCGGTCACGCCGGCGACTTTGATGTTCAATATTCCATGTTTTTGACTTTGGTAGGCAATCGTCGCGACCGTATCGAGATAAGCGAACACCTTACCGCTGGCGACCCATTCGAGCCCGCTATGGGCATCCTTGGCTTCGAGGATTCGTATATTCGGATATTTTTGCTTCAGTAAATCGAGCGCGGCAAAACCTTTGACGGTCACAAAGGTCTTGTGCAAAACAGTCCGAAAATCGGCAATGAACGGTTGATCATTGCGCGTGGCGATCACGATCGGATAGACATTGAACGGGCGCGTAAAATCCAGATACGCCAGGCGCTGAGGGGTCCTCGTCGCGCTGGATAGGATAGAGCATTTCCGCTGTTGGGCATATTCAAGCGACTCTTGCCAATCCGCCGTTTTTACCAAACGAATTTCCTTGCCTATCCGTTCGGCAAAAATTTTCTGGAAATCGGCGTTGATGCCGATATAGTCGCCCTGATCAGTCACAAAATCATAAGGCATCCAGTCGGGATCGACACAGACGCCGATAGGGTCGATGCGTTGCAAAAACTCGATTTCGCCGGCATTCAGCGGCAATGTGGAAACAGCGTTTTTCGGCACAAAGCGATCGGCCGCCCAAAGGGGAAAGCACAACGCAAAAATCAAAATCAGAACCTTGATGCGCATTTTTGAATGCCGACGACGACTTAAGCTTTTATTATGATAGGCAACTCAGTATAGCCGATATTCTTCGCGCTTGCACCCGCAGCCTAGGCCGGGGTTTCGCGGCGGCTGTGCCGGCATGCCGATACCAACGAACGCTTGACGGCCGTCCTTGACAAAAACCCAAGCCCGCTATTTGATATAGCCGCGCAATGCGGCAAGCGCCTGTGGCGCGGCTGTCTAAGGCGCATGATTTCCAGTCATCGGAGACACTGTCCGATAAAATTCTTTTCCCGTTGCCGCCTAACCCGGAGAGCCTGATGAAAACCGACCGTCCCGCCGCCGTGATCGAACGGCTTTCGGCCTTTCTGAACACCCCGCTCGATACGCTCATGCAGCAACGGCTGGCCGCCGATTCTCGGCAACACGCGCTGCAATTATTCAAAAAAACGGCCGCCAACGTGCCGGCTTACCGGCAATTTCTTCAGGACCAAGGCACCGATCCCGACCGGATCGCAGACTTCGAAGATTTTGCGATGCTGCCGCTCATGGACAAGGCGAACTATATGCAGAAATATCCGCTGCCGGCGCGCTGCCAAGGCGGCCAGCTCAGCGCTTGCGACCGCCTGGCAGTCTCTTCGGGATCGACCGGAATTTCGACCTTCTGGCCGCGCGCGATGACCGACGAACTGGACATCGCGCTGCGCTTCGAGCAGGTCTTCCGCCACAGCTTCCGCGCCGATCGGAGCGATACCCTGGCGGTCGTCTGCTTTCCGCTCGGCAACTGGGTCGGCGGCGTGTTCACGACCTCCTGCTGCTGGCATCTCGCGCAAAAAGGCTATCCGTTGACCGTCGCGACGCCGGGCAACAAACCGGATGAAATCCTGCGCGTGGTGCGTGAGCTGGGGCCTTATTTTGAACAGACCGTGCTGCTCGGCTATCCGCCCTTCGTGAAGGATGTGATCGATGCCGGTTCCGCTCAGGGCATCGATTGGCCCATTTACAAAATCAAGTTCGTCTTTGCCGGCGAAGTGTACAGCGAAGAATGGCGCAGCCTGATGCTGCAACGCGTCGGCTCGACAGCGCCCTGCCACGACTCCGCCTCGCTCTACGGCACGGCGGACGGCGGCGTATTGGGCAACGAGACGCCGCTCAGCGTCGCGATCCGGCGCTGGCTGGCCGAGCATCCCGCCGTCGCCCGCGAACTGTTCGGCGAATCGCGCCTGCCGACCCTGGTCCAATACGATCCCTGCAGCCGTTACTTCGAACTGATCGACGGCGCCACCCTGGCGGTCACCGGCGACAACGGCGTGCCGCTGATCCGCTACCACATCGCCGACCGCGGCGGACTGATCAGTCATGCCGACTTGCTCGCTTTCCTGAAAACGCGCGGGCTGCCCGCACTCAAAGACGAAGGATTCCCCCTGCCCTTTGTCTGGGTTTTCGGCCGCGCCGATTTCACCGTATCGTTCTACGGCGCGAACATCTATCCGGAAAACGTGGTGGTCGGCTTGGAGCAGGCCGAGTTGACACCCTGGGTCAGCGGCAAATTCGTGATGGAAGTCAAAAACGACCGCGACGGCGCCGAATTCCTGGCTGTCGCGGTCGAACTGCTGCCCAGGGTTGCGGCGGACACGGACACAGAGGCCGCCATCGCCGCGTCGATTCGCAATCAATTGCTCCGGCTGAACAGCGAATTCGCGAACTATGTACCGCCAGCCAAACAAATGCCTCGGATCGAATTACGGCCTTTCGGCGATCCGGATTATTTTCCTGTCGGCGTTAAGCACCGCTATACGCGGCGGAATGCGACCTGATGATTCCGTGCTCAGGGGCGTAATCTTGGCTCCAACGAGGTTCGCCCTAGCCAATAAGCAAAGTAAAAGTTTGCATTCCTCTGCATTGTCATTATAATATCGATTCGATACTAATAATGCTCGGAGGTCACTTATGCAATTCATCAAGACTATCACTCTGCTGGCCGCTGCAACCGGTTTGAGCCTGGCAAGCAGCGCGGCGATGTCCGAAACCGAAGGCTATCTGTCGATCTGGCGCTCTTCGGTCAAAGTCGCGGGAAAGGGTGACAATAAAACCCTGGCACTGGAAATCCAGACCGCGAAGCCGATCCCGGTGGACGGCAAATCCGGCGCCTTCGGCTATGCGGCGCTGACCGACAATGCGAATAATCTGCTCGTCGTGGTCACGCACCTGCCGATCGACGACAGCTCGCACGAAAATCAGGAAAGCGGCTTCCACACCCATGTGCTCGATTTAAAACAGCCGACGGCCGCCTGCGCGGGCGCCAACTTCGAGGTGGATCTGGAAAATTCGGCTAAAAACACCGCCTTCGACGCCGATTATCAATGGAAGGTCAATGGCAGTAAAATTTCGGTCGAAAATGTGCCGGTCAAGGATCTAGGCGATGCCGGCGTCGACACGATCGTTGCATTTACCTTGAAACCGGTGCTGAATGCCCAGCAAAAACCGACCAACCTTTGCGTGACCGTGACCGATAAAGGTTAATGCCGCCCCACCTCGATGGCGATACGAGTCTTCTGACTCAGGATTTCAGGTAAGATAACGCTTGTCCACTGCGAAAACAGCCAGCCCGATGTCGCTGGCTGTTTTTTCGCGCCGCCGTTTTTACCGCCTGTCATTCTTGCGAGGATCTTCATGCCGATCGGTAAATTATTCACGCTTATCGGTATCGCGCTGGCGTTGATCGGGCTTGTCCTGACTTATCTGCCCGGCCTCTTCGCCTGGTTCGGCAAATTGCCGGGCGATATCCGCATCGAAGACGGCAAAAAATTCATTTTCATACCGATCACTTCGATGATCGTGATCAGCCTGCTGTTAACGCTGCTGGCCAATTTGTTTTTCCGCAAATAAGTCCTTCCCTGCCGCTCAGAAAACAAGCGGGACTCCCCTGCCCCCCTCCTTATCCGCCTCGATTCGAGAACCTCGGTGCGCCAGCGTTTTTCCGATGGGATTCGCTATCTTGGCCGAACGGGAACTTTATCGCCTCATGATCGGCCTTTTGCATTACTATATCAATTATCAGCCGCTTTCACGGGAGTGAAATCATGATCCCCATCAGAGATACCGCACCATGCAATTCCCGCCCGGTAGTCACCTGGGGACTGATCGCGGTTTGTGTGAGCATTTTTGTCTGGATGCAGCTTTTGCCCTTTGAGATCAGCAATCCGCTGATTGCCCGCTTCGGCATGATACCGCTGCGATATTCGGACCCGGCATGGGCGGAACGGGTGGGCTTGCCTTTCGACGGCTATCTATCGTTTCTGACCAACCTGTTTTTGCACAGCAACTGGTTGCATTTGCTCGTGAATATGTGGTTTTTATGGATCTTCGGCGATAATGTCGAGGATAGGATGGGGCGCCTGTCTTTTTTGGCCTTCTATTTGCTGTGCGGCCTGATCGCGACGGCCTTGCAGTGGTATTTCGATCAGCGCCTGGAGATTCCGGTGGTCGGCGCCTCCGGTCCTATTGCGGGCGTGTTGGCCGCGTATTTTTTTCTCTATCCGCTGGAGCGCGTCATTCTATGGGTGCCGATCTTCTTGCTGCCGATCGTGGTCAGTGTCCCCGCCATCGCTTTTTTAGGCGTCTGGGTGATCATTCAACTGCATGATGCGACCACGTCACTCTTGTTCGAAGGCGGCGCGGCCAAGATGGCCTGGTGGGCCCACCTGGGCGGCTTTATTGCGGGTTTCCTGCTGTATCGCTTTTTCCTGAAGAAGCCGCCGGATGGAATAAAAATGGATGATTCGAGCAGCTTTAAGATATAATTCCCGATTAAAAAAAGAAAGCGCCTCGATGCGCTGTGGGTTCTTTTTTGACTAAAGTTTACTTAGTGGAATCAGGAAATTACGAGTCATATGAAAAAAATTAATGTTGCCTTGGTCAGGTTGCTCCAGTTCGTGGTGTTCGTCGTGTTCACCTTCGTGGTCATCACCTATTTCGGGGCGATGATTTTATTGCCTCTGGATGCGGTCACCTTGCTGATCAAGCTGTTCGGTCTGGTCGGCCTGCATGGCTTCATCGGTGCTGCTATCGCGATTCCAGCCGTGGCCTACCTGGGCTTGATCGTCTATCGGACGCCCGGCCTGTGCCCAATGATCATCGAAACCGGCGTCGATCTGGTCAAGATCGGCAAAGCCAAAGTCGAAGCGTTCAACGCGATCGCAAATTCGGTAAAAGCCTAGTTTTTCACCCCTTGCCCGGGGGAAAAGGCGTGACGGAGTTGTCCGCCACGCCTTTTTTATTGGGCGCATCAAAAAACATTACCACTTAAGGGGAATATGCTATTCTCCGCGCCGTTTGCTTTGCTTTGCATTGTATCAACTATTAATTGATTGAGGATCGTTATGTGTTTTAGTGCAAATATGTCGTTGGGCCTGGGTATCGTCGGCTTCGCCGCCTCAGGCGTTACGTTTATGGATAGAAGCGAAACCTTGCCGGTGCGCGCGGCCAGGGCCTTCGCAATCTTTCACTTTTCGTTGATGGAATTGATCCAGTATTTCGCGTACCCCGTCGTCGGACAATGCGGCTACGGCACCAACCAGTTACTCAGCGAATTATCGACCTATCATATCGCCTTGCAGTCCTTCGCGATCATGCCGGCCTTGGCGACCTATTCGACCGATCCCGGCGCCCTGAAACGCGCGACAATTGTCGGCGCGACCCTGAGCGGCTCGTTCATCCTGTTCAGCTTCCTGCCGAAAGAAATCCAGATATTCGCCATCCAGCCGAACTTCATCGGCGACATGATTTCCTGCCTGTATATGGGCACTTACCATGTCGCCTATGCGATTCAGAGCGCCCTCGGGCTGTTGGTGACCTGGGGCTCGTTGTTCGCGCTCGCGCTCAGCGCCTTCGTCTGGCCCAATAACTGGCGGATCGGCCTCTATCACGGCGTGATGGCGCTTTTCACTTTGTTCGTGCCGCAATGGCTGTTCGGCGTTTCGACCGGCGAAGCGGCCGCGATTTATTGCTTCTACTCGATCCCGATTACCGGCAGCTTCGTGCCGGCCTTCAAAAAATATTTTACGCCGAGTCCGACCGAAGCAGAGGCCGCCTTCGATCTGCGCGGCAGCGCCTGAGAATCGGCTAGTTCCCTGCACGAGGCAGACGGGAAATCAGCCGACTGCCTCGGCAAGAACGCGACCTCTCCTTCGATTTGTTTGAGGAAATCCTGATGAACGACACACGCTGGAATCCGGAAAAACCGGCCGTGATCATCGCCCTCTGCGCGGTCGGCCTGATCAATGCGATACAGATGATCAATCTGGTATTTTCGCCGATGTCCAAACAGGTCGGCGCGCTCTACCCGGCCTATTTTGCGTTTTCGGTGGCGTTGAGCCTGGTCTGCATCGCCGGCTTGTGGCTGCTCAGGCGCTGGGCGGCATTCGCCTATACCGTCTTGCTGATCTGCAATCAACTCGTGCTGATGAAGATGGGTTACTGGGAGATCACCGCCGCGATCATTCCGGGCGCGATCATCCTGTTGCTGTTCAAGCATCTGGACAGCTTACGCTAAGGAATCGCTCATTTTCTACAGGGGCGGAACCCAAATCCTGCCCCGACCATCTCCTGCACACCTGTCATACAAACCGTTATAAAATAAGCGGATTGAGCCAACCTTTTTTGAATCGTTTTATGAAATCGCCTATCATCGTTAGCGCCGTACAACAGCCCTGCCATCTGGACAGGCAAAGCAACCTCGACTTTTCGATCGAGAAAATCCATGAAGCCGCGGCCGCCAGGGCCGATCTGGTGGTGCTGCCCGAATTGCACCTGGGACCTTATTTCTGCCAAAACGAAGACTATCATAACTTCGACCTGGCCCAGCCGATTCCGGGCCCCACTACCGAAATTTTGTCCGCCGTCGCGAAAAAATTGAAGATCGTGATCGTTTCGACGATTTTCGAAGAAAGAGCGCCGGGCCTGTACCACAATACCGCAGTCGTCTTCGACAAGGACGGCCGGATCGCCGGCAAATACCGCAAAATGCATATTCCTGACGATCCGGGCTTCTACGAAAAATATTATTTCACGCCCGGCGACCTCGGCTTCACCCCGATCGAGACCTCGATCGGCAAGCTCGGCGTGCAGGTCTGCTGGGACCAATGGTACCCGGAAGGCGCGCGGCTGATGGCATTGGCCGGCGCGGACCTGTTGATCTATCCGACCGCGATCGGCTGGGACCCGAACGACACCAAGGAAGAACAGCAGCGCCAGTTGAACGCCTGGATCACGATCCAGCGCGCGCATGCGGTCGCGAACGGCATCCCGGTGATTGCCTGCAATCGGATCGGTTTCGAGCAGGCGCCCGACCAGGAAGCCGGCGTCGGCATCAATTTCTGGGGCAACAGCTTCATCGCAGGCCCCCAGGGCGACATCCAGGACAGCGCGGATGCGAGCGAAGTGAAAGTCCTGACCACGACGCTGGACCCGGCGCGCAGCGCGCGCGTCCGGCAGGTCTGGCCGTTCCTGCGCGACCGCCGGATCGATGCCTTCGGCGACATCACCCGGCGTTTTATCGACTGAAGCGTTCACTAAAAAGCCGCCTGCCCGGACCATCCGGACAGGCGGCTTCTTATCAAAGGCTCAATCCGCTTTCCATTTGATATTGCAGCCCATGCTCGGAATCTGCTGCGGATCGATCGTCCGGCCCGCGAGCAGATTGTCGAGCGCCGCGCGCAGATCCGCGCCGGTCAGCGGCACCTCGTTCTTCGGCGTGGAGCCGTCGAGGCGTCCGCGATAAACGCAGGCCAACGCCGCATCGAACAGGTAAATATCGGGCGTGCAGGCGGCCTTATAGGCTCTGGCGGCGTCCTGGCTTTCATCATACAGATACGCCGCGAAAGGCCGCCCCCATGCTTCCATCAAGGCCTTCATCTTATCCGGCGCATCGTCGGGATAATTTTGCACATCGTTCGCACTGATCGCGATCGTCGCGATGCCCTTGTCCTTGTATTCTTTCGCGATTGCGATCAACTGGTCCTTCACATGCAGCACATAGGGGCAGTGATTGCAGATGAACATCACGATCGTGCCCTTGTCGCCTTTCAGGTCCTGTAAACCGAAAGTCCTACCGGTCACCGTATCGGGCAATAAAAAGTCCGGCGCGATCGCGCCGAGCGGGATCATTTGGGATAACGTTTCCGCCATGGTCGAGTCTCCTTATCTTAAAGTTTGAAGTCCGACCGATTATAAATCGATCCTGATAACGGATAAACCTTTGCTTGCGTTCACAGTTTGACTGTCGACGGGCAAAGCATAAGACCCTTTTGCAGAGAATTGCGTATAATAGCGGGGTTTATGGAGCCGAACCGGATCGGATGGAGCACTTTTATGACCACACCCAAACTTTTCGATTACCCGCTTTTCGCCTTAGGATTCAGAGCGTTCTTTGTACTGGCCGGCCTATCGGCGCTGTTGCTGATCGTGCTGTGGAATGCGATCTATAACGGCAAGCTGAGCGCGGCCAATTATTTCGGCAATGTCAATTGGCATGCGCATGAGATGCTGCTCGGCTATTCCGCCGCGGTAATCGCCGGTTTTCTGCTGACCGCGGTCAAAAACTGGACCTCCTCCAGATTAACGCCGACCGGCGACCAACTGGCGACCCTGAGCCTGATCTGGCTGTACGGACGCATTGCGCCGTTTTATGCGGGGCTGTTGCCCGATGCGGTGATCGCGGCGATCGATTTTGCCTTCCTGCCCGCGCTGGCCTATCAGATCGCCAAACCGATCCTGGCAACCCGGCAATACGTCAATCTGATTTTTGTCGGCATCTTGCTGGTATTGACCGCTGCGAACGGCCTGATCCACGCCGGCATTCTGACGTCGCTCCCGCATCTGACCTGGCTGGGCCTGCAACTGGCGGTCGCGACAATCGTGTTGTTGATTCTGGTAATCGCAGGACGCGTGTTTCCGTTTTTTACCGAACGCGGCTTGCCGGGCATCCGCGTCAACAGCCAACCGCTGTATGAATACGGCGCGATCGGCAGCGCGGTGCTGGTGTACGGCCTGCTGCTGGCCGGCGTTTCGGGAACACTGTTGGCGCTCGCTTCGAGCCTTGCGGTGCTGTTCAATTTCGCGCGCATCTGGGGCTGGTATGTGCAGCGCGTCTGGTATGTGCCGTTGCTGTGGGTCTTGTATGCGGGTTACGGCTGGATCATTCTGGGCTTTGGCCTGACCGCGCTGTCCGCGTATGGCAAGGTGTTGCCGTCCCTGCCCCTGCACGCCTTTACGGTCGGCGGCATCGGCGTCTTAACCCTGGGCATGATGGCGCGGGTCTCCCTCGGCCATACCGGCCGGGCGCTGCGCGTTTCGAATGCGATGGCGATAGGCTTCATCCTGCTGAATGCCGGGGCCCTGATCCGGGTAGTACTGCCGATTGCCTTGCCCGACTGGTACGGCACGCTGGTTTATGCATCGATGCTGTTCTGGCTGGCCGCGTTTGCGCTGTTCGTCTATGTGTATTCCCCGATATTGACGGCCCCGCGTGTCGACGGCCAGGCGGGTTAACTGGACGATGGCGCTTACGACCGCTTTGCCAAATAATCAATGAATAGCCCCTCCTCCGCGCTGCCCCGCATCGCCCTGACGCCCGGCGAACCGGCCGGCATCGGCCCCGATCTTTGCATTCAGATCGCACAACAGGATTTGCCTTGCGAAGTGGTCGTGGTCGGCAGCGAAGCCTTACTGGCCGAGCGCGCTGAACTCTTGGGCCTCCCTATCCGGCTGAAGCGCTTTGACGGCGCCTCGACTCCCGCGCCGCACCGACGCGGGGAATTGTCGGTATTGCCTGTCGAGCTGATCGAGCCGGCGCAATGCGGACGCCTGAATCCCGCCAACAGCCCTTATGTGCTCAAAACGCTGAACAAAGCGGTCAAAGGCTGCATCGACGGCCTGTTCGACGCGATGGTGACCGGTCCCGTGCACAAAGGCGTGATCAACGATGCCGGCCAGGCGTTTACCGGACATACCGAATACATCGCCGGCATCACCGGCGGCAACCCGGTGATGATGCTGGCGACGCCCGGCCTCAGGGTCGCCTTGGTCACCACCCATTTGCCGCTGGCCGATGTCAGCCGGGCGATCACACACAGCCGCCTGCGCCAGGTCATCTGCGTGCTCGAACACGATTTACGCTGCCGTTTCGGCATCGAAAGACCGAAGATCCTGGTCTGCGGCCTCAATCCGCATGCCGGCGAAAACGGCTACCTGGGCCGCGAGGAGATCGACGTGATCGAGCCGGTGCTCGACAACCTGCGCCGACAAGGCATGAATCTGCACGGCCCGTTGCCTGCGGATACCTTGTTTACGCCCAAATATCTACTAGACGCGGACGCGGTGCTGGCGATGTATCACGATCAAGGCTTACCGGTCCTGAAACACATGGGCTTCGGCCAGGCGGTCAACATTACCCTGGGCTTGCCGATCATCCGCACCTCGGTCGATCACGGCACCGCCCTGGATTTGGCCGGCACCGGCAAGGCCGAGACCGGAAGCCTCTTCTATGCACTGCAAACCGCCGCGCAAATGGCGATCGGAAGAGAGAAATAAGATGGCGCATATGGCACGCAAACGTTTCGGGCAGAATTTTCTGCATGATCAGTCGGTGATCCGCCAGATCATCGCCTGCATCGGTGCCCGGCCCAGTCAGCATTGGATCGAGATCGGCCCCGGCCAAGGCGCATTGACCGAGCCGCTGCTGCAAGCCGGCGTGCGTCTCGACGTGGTCGAACTGGACCGCGATCTGGTGGTCTTATTGAAGCAAAAATTTGCCGGCCGAGAGAACTTCACCATTCACAGCGCCGATGCATTGAAATTCGACTTTTCGGCGCTGGCAAAGGAAGGCGAAAGGCTGCACATCGTCGGCAATCTGCCTTATAACATTTCGACGCCGTTGATGTTTCATCTACTGAGCAGCGCGCCTTGCATCGAAGACATGCATTTCATGCTGCAAAAAGAAGTCGTCGACAGATTGTGCGCGGAACCGGGTAATAAACAATACGGCCGGCTCAGCGTGATGATGCAATATGACTGCGAGGCGGAACATATATTCGATGTGCCGCCGGAAAGCTTCGATCCGGCGCCGAAGGTGATGTCGTCTATCGTTCGGCTCACGCCGCACCGCCAACGGATGGTTCAGGTCGATAGCCGGGAAAATTTGAATCGTGTCGTCACGCATGCCTTCTCGCAGCGCCGAAAAACCTTGCGCAACTCATTGAGAGACCTGATTTCCGATGACGAGATGAATGCATTGGCTATCGACCCGAAACTCAGGGCGGAAAATCTGACGCTGGAAGACTTTGCGAAACTGAGCAATCTGCTGGATATTGAGCCGCAAACCGAGCCCCCGGAAGAGGGCGAAAAATGATGCGACAAAATGCCACATTCCCATCTTGACAAATCTGATTAGAATATTAAGTGACTCCTGAGATGCAAGATTCCCGACGGGAATCCGGAGTTACTTATCCTTCTCTGATGCGGTCTAACCCACCGCATTTTTTTTGCCCGCCGTTTTTTGCCTCCCGCTTTCGCCTGATCCCATCCCCTAATTTTATTGCTCCGCCACGGGGGACAATCGCCGTCAAAATTTGTCTTATTCTTGCGCTTTCAACATCCCAAGTTAAAAACGCGATCGGCTGGGCATCAAAAATAATTTATTAGAAAATCGTTGGCGTTTCTGATAAATTTCAAGCGTTAAACCCAGACACTTGCTGCAAGTTGCAAAAACTTTCGCCTAACTTAATTATCGAGGGCTGCCGGCAAGAATTGCCGTGTTTGATGATTTTTTAATTAACAAGTAGGAGGATTTATGGCTATTTTAGATTCGACCCCTATAGAAATTCAGGCAACGGTTGCCGGCGTGCTGATCCTGCTGATCATCACCTTATTCGAAATCATCAATTTGCAGCGTGCAAGGAAACTGCATCGGCAGGAACTGCATGCCATCGCAAACGGCGAGATTCCGGCACAGAAACAACACCTGATCCCGCTATTCAGCTTGAGTATACAGTTTATTTTCGGCTTCGCCGCATTCGCCCTTTTCGTGTGGTGGATGATGTATCTGATCATCCTCGAAAATCCAGGCCTGGCCGTGGTCGCCGGCGTCTCCGCATTTATCGGCGTGATAACGCCTTTCATCGTCTGGAGTGCCTGCCGCAAGGCGGACCAGGAAACAGCTGCAGCGATCCAGGCTGCCGGGCAACGTCGTCAACAAGCCGCGCGCCAGGAAAGGACTCCCGAAACGCCGACGGTGCAAACCGTCGCTGCCAGCGTTATAGAAGAAACCGTATCCATCCCGGCCGAAATCGCCGTGATCGATCCGTCGCCGGTTGCCGAGCCTCGGCCGGCAGCGGAACCGCAGCCGAAAGTCGAAGTGGAAGCGCAGCCTGCGTCCGCGCTGTATCCGAAACCCGATCCGGCGCATGAACAGCCCCAGGATTCTATGCTGCGCCGTCATTTCATCACCCACCTGGCCGCGGCAGCCAAGCCTTCAGCGCCTGCCCGATCGACCGACTCCACGCCTTCAGTGCCGACCCGCCCGACCGACTCGATGCTGGCCCGCCATTATGATGCGATGCTGGCGAAGCGGACGGCGGTGGATTCCGCCCGGCCGGTTGTAACACCTGTAACACCTGTAGCGTTTGCAGCCGCAAAGTCATGCAGCAGCGGATGCTCCGATCCTGTCAAGCTGCCCGAAGACTCGTTGCTCAGACGGCATTTCTTGGCGACATTTCCGGTGAAAATTGAAGCGCAACAGCCATTGCCCGAGCGTCCGACCGATTCGATGCTGGGCCGGCATTTTGATGCATTCAATGAAGTTTTGCTGGCTGCGGGCTGAATAAAACCCGGTAGCGGCAGAGACGAAGATCAGGCTGGGCGGAAGACGTGGTTTCCGTCCGTAGATTTGAAGGACGGGGCGAACGCCCCGTCCCGGGTGTAGCCAGGATTAAATCATCCTGATTATTTCTTTTCAGCCGCCGGCTTGGCTTCTTCCTTTGCAGGCTCTGCGGCCGGTTTCGCGGCTTCTGCTGGAGCGGCGGTTGCAGGTTCCGCAGCTGGAGCCGCCTCGGCTGCCGGCGCTTTTTCTTCCGCAGGTGCAGGCGCTGGCGCAGCCTCGGCCGGCGCCGCTTCTTTGCCGGCAGCGCCTTCAGCGGCCGGTTTTTGTTCCGCACCCGCAGCAGGCTCGGTTTTCGGTTTTTCTTCGGTCAGCGGCACCAGAATCTCGACTTTTGCCTGCTGACGCATCCCTTCAATCATTTTTTGGAATTTTTGACGTTGCAGGTAAGGCGTCAATTGGTCCTTGACCGCTTCCAGTGGAGGAGGCGTTTGCTTGCGGGAATCTTCACGCAGGATCACATGCCAGCCGAATTGGGTTTGCACCGGCGCGGCGGTGTATTTGCCTTTTTCGAGTTTGGCGACCGCTTCGGAGAAAGGCTTGACCATTTGGTCGGAGACAAACCAGCCCAGATCGCCGCCGTTTTGTGAATCCTTCGCATCGATCGAATTTTTGTTCGCCAACTTCGCAAAGTCGCCGCCCTTGTCGAGTTCGGCGATGATCTTTTTCGCTTCATCCTCGGTCTTCACCAGGATATGACGCGCCTTGTATTCGGTGCCGGCTTCGGCAGCGACCTTGGTGTCATACTCGGCCTTCACTTCCGCATCGGTGACCGGATTGGTCTTGAAGAAGTTTTTCAGTTCGGTCTGGGTCAGGATAGATTTTTTGGCATCTTCCAGTTGTTCCAGATATTCAGGCGACTTGTCCAATTGTTTTTGCAGCGCATCCTGAACCAGCAATTCGCGCTGAATCAACTCTTCGACCAGCTTTTCTTTGGGGAAATTTGCGCCATGCGCACGCGTGGCGATTTCTTTTTCCAGGGCTTCCAGTTGCGCCTTGCTGATGTATTTGCCGTTAACCGAAGCGACCGCGTCTTCTTTTTTGACAATGCTTTCGATCGGCGCCGAGGCAGAGGGGGCGCCAGTATCACCGGATTGTTGTTCACAACCGACAACCAGGCCGGCGCCTGCGACGAGCAATGGGATGATTTTTTTATTCATCGATTAATTTCCTTTGGTTTCTTCTGAGGGGGTAAGTGCATTAATGCCCAAGGCATGAATTTGTTGCTTCATCAGATCACCGAGCGCCTGATAAATCATCTGGTGTCTTTGCACCATGGATTTGCCTTCAAACTGCGGCGACACAATCGTGACATGATAATGGCCGCCGCCGCGGTTGCCGGCATGTCCGGCATGCGCCGCGCTATTGTCGATAATTTCGAGCGTTTGCGGTGCGAGGGCTTCGGTGAGTAATTGCTTGATCAATTGCGCTGTCATTGAGGAAAGACCTTTTTAAACGGTTTGACGATAACCTTGGCATAAACGCCGGCTTCGATATAAGGATCGCTGTCGGCCCATTGCCGCGCGGCCTCGAGGCTCGCGAATTCGGCAACGACCAGACTGCCGCTAAAACCGGCGTCGCCCGGATTTTCGCTGTCGATCGCGGGATGCGGACCGGCCAACACGAGCCGTCCCGCGTCCTGAAGCGCCTGCAGTCTTTGCAAATGTTTCGGGCGGACGGCCAGTCTTTTGGCCAGACTATTCTCTACGTCTTCACTGATGATCGCGTATAACACGGATTATTCCTCGGTTTCCGGAAGATGTTTATAAATCAACGCGACTTGCCCGAGTAGAAAAACAACCATCAGCCCCGGCACCACGAAAGTTTTGAACATGACCCATTCGTCGGTGCTGTAGTGATACATCACATAGACGTTGATAAAGCCGATGCTTAGGAAGAAGATCGCCCACAGCGTATTCAGACGCCGCCAAACCGCATCGGGCAGGGTCAGATTGGCCGACAGCATTCGTTCGATCACCGTTTTTTTACCGACAAACTGGCTGCCCAGGAAGACCACGCCGAACAGCCATTCGATGATCGATAATTTCCATTTGATGAACTGCTCGTTTTGCAGAATGATCGTGGCTCCGCCCATCACTAGGATTAAGCCTAAGGTTATCAACTGCATCGTGCTGACCTTACGGGTCTTATACCAACTGATGGCAACCTGCAGAATGGTCGCGACAATCACGACGCCGGTGGCGACGTAAATATCGTAAAACTTATAGGCGATAAAAAATAAAACGATCGGAAAAAATTCGAGTATCGGATTCATGCGGCTGGTGCGATGGAGGACGCAGTGTTTTCGTTAGTGTTGGATGTAAACTCTGATGGTGCGGTCATGACCAGAAAGAGCCCGAGCAAAGATAATGGGGATGGCGACGGCTAAATTCAAGGCCGCTTTTCCCGCTGTCATGAAACGGTCCCATTTGCCTTCAACTTTCGCTGTTTTCGTCGTATCCGCTGCCGGAAAAATGTTAATTCAGCTGAGATCGCCGTGACCGCCTTTCGCGGTTGGGGCAGGAACCTGCAAGTTCCGAGGTCGTGGACTGTTAGTCCATCAGGAATGGGTTGGTATTATAATGGTGACGCGGTGAAATGTACATCATTCGACTTTTGGATTCTGATAAAATGGTTTTGAATTACAGGAGAATAGGTATGGATAAACAAACACAGACAGAAATCGAGGCGGCGGCCTTTAGACGGCTGCTCGCACATTTTCAACAGCATACCGAGGTGCAGAATATCGATTTGATGCTGCTGGCCGATTTTTGCCGGAACTGCCTGGCCAAATGGTATGCGGCGGCCGCGCAGGAACGCGGCGAAGCGGTCGATTATGAACAAGCCCGGACGATCGTCTATGGCATGCCTTATCAGGAATGGCGCGAGAAATATCAGCAGGAGGCAACGCCCGAGCAATTGGCCGCGTTCGAGCTGAAGCAGAAACAAAAATCCTGAGCGTCGAGCCCTCGCTCTTCTCCGCGCTTCAGGCGTTAACGCATTGGCGGCTGATCGACCTTGTAAATGGACAGAAATCCGCCCCAATGACTCTGGTAGACCAGGCTGACGCCCTCGGGCAATTGCTTTAACGAATCGACAAAAGGCAGGAGCCGCACCAGCAGCGAGTTTTTCGCTTTCGCATCGGGCGTGGACCAGACGCGGTAATAATTGCCTTCTTTCTGGGCCAGATAATTGCCGTCGCCGGTTTCTTGAGCCCAGCGCTTGACCTGGGCGATATCCCCATGCAAGTCATTGCCCGCCAGGATATTTTTGGAATCGAGCGCCAAGGCCGCGCCGCCGTAGGCGGAAAGCTCGGCCAGATGCAACAGCAGGTCATTATTCACCAGCAGATAGACGGGCCGCGAGGTGCCGAAATGCGCGGCGATCTCGGCCAGGGCTGTGTCGCTATCCATGGTCAGCCAGCGCGCCATTTGCATCAAGCGCGCGCCCTCCTCGGCCGATGCCAAGGGCAGATTGTCCTTCAACGCCTTCCACACCGGATTGACGAAAGTCTGCATGGCCGGTCTCTGCAACCAGGGCGCCTTGCCACTCAGGTAACGGATGCGCTGGCCATCGTCCCACCAGCTCAGAAACAGGGCGTCTTCCGGCGCCTTGCGGGCAATCACATCGGCGGCGGACTGCCAAACATCATGACGCAAGCCGGTCGGACTGGAAGCAATCTCCTGCGCGTCCTTCGGAAACAGCACCGCGCCCTGTTGCATACCTTCGTTATCCTGATAGCGGGCAAGCAGCAGATCGAATAGATCCTTGCCGTCCTGGCTAAAGATATAGCGTTCGACCGACTGCGCAGGGAAACGGCCCGGCGCACCGGTCTGTGCTGCCGGCGCATGGCGGACAGCAAGTTGTTCACCGCCATCCGCCTGCATCGCAGGCGAGGATGCCCATTGCCGGTACAACATCGTACCGCCCGTTGCGAGCAGCACGATACTGAGCAACAAAAGCAGTGCCTTCCTTGTTTTTTCAGACATCACTTGGACTCTTCGCCCTGTTCGCTGGTTTCTGCTTTTTTGAATCGAAAAGGTCCAAACACCTTATAGGCGACGCCAAGTCCCAACACGATCAATAACAGGCCGGTGAAACTCAGGCCACTGCCACCTTCTTTGCTCTTTGCCGTTGATGCCGGTGCGGCTACTGCTTTACTGCCGGCCGCTGATTTCCCTGACGCCTCGCGCAGGCGGGTGTCTTCATCCATGATTTCGGCATAGTCCTTCATCAGCTCCGACCAGCCTTCGGTGTAAGTGAAGCCGCCCGGATTGGTGTGGAACATGCCTTTATAATGTTTGATCAAATCATGCTCCCACATGTCGGCATGGATACGCTCGACGCGACTGGGGTTGTTGCCTTTCGCCCAGAACAACTGGAAGAAGCCGCCCGGCGCATCCTTTTCCGGCGCCGGCGGATGGGGGCGATTGGTTTTCTGCCCAACCAAGAGGCCGTCGTCATAAAGCTGAGTGACAACTTTCTTGGCTTCCTGCTCCACGGCCAAGGCTTGTATGGTGCCCTTGTCGGCCGCATCCAGATAGGCCTTCGCGAAGCTGGCCGAATGGCACAAGCTGCATGTATCGACCCAGGCCTGTTTGCGGTCCTCGAACCAGGAATGGCCGAGGTTGTCGGCGATGGCCGGCGTCGGGTTGAATGCCCAGCGCACTTTGCGCACCAGATTGTGGGAATAGCCGCCTTTGTATTCGAAGTGGCAGACCTGGCACGTCGGCGCCGTATAGCCGCCCTTCGCGATCGCGTCTTTCAGCGGGACCTCGAAATTCCACTTGGCTTTACCCTGCGTTTGATACACGGTGCCGTGCTTGGACATCATGAAGTTTTCAAACTCATTGTGATCCGCGCCGTTGTGGCAGGTGGAGCAGGCTTCCGGCTGCCGGGCTTCGGCGGCGGAAAAGCTGTGGCGGGTATGACAGCCGTCGCATTTGTTTTGCTGGTAATGGCACATGTCGCAGCCTTGCGCAACTTCCCGTTCCGGCATGGCCGCCCAGATGGTGTTTTCGACGTTCGCTTCCCAGTCGACCGCATGGGAAGGATGGCCCTTGCCCCACTGTTTCTGCGGCCATTCCTGGTTTTTTTCCGACTCGGCTTCGGCGAATTCATCCAGGTGGCAGGTGCCGCAGGCCGCGCGGTCCGGCATCACCAGATTCTCGGCGTGGTTGACTTTTTCTTTACCGACACCGCCGTGACAATCGATACAGCCGACCTGATCGAGCGGCTGGCCTTGTTTCAGGAGACCCTGTTTGACCAGGTTGCCTTCCACTTCGGCCAGCTTTTGCTTTTTGTAGGCGCGCACATCGCTGTCCGGCAGGTTTCGAATCGCGGAAAGATTACTGTGGACGCTGTTTTTCCAGGCATGGAATGCGCCCGGCGTGGAGGCTTCATGGCAAGTGGCGCAGGCAGCGCGGCCAAATTCGCCCTGAACGGTTTTGGGCGGCTTGTAGAAATCCTTCGGATTCCAGTATTTCTGGATTGGAATCGGCTCCCAATAGGCGGCGTGCGATCCCTTGCCGGGGTGCGCGTCATAATAATTCTTCTTGAGCTGTTCAAAATCGGGTTTGTCCGTGCCGGCAACCCCGATGCCGCTGAACCCCATTAGGCTGAATAACAACATCAGCAAAGTAAGCATCTTGTATCTCATAATGCACCCCTGTAACCGGTCTTTATTGCTATTTTGTATCGATTCAATACTAAAGTCTAGCGCAATACGCGTCAGAATAAAACAACTAATGCAAGGGGGCCTACGGTTGTCAGATGTACAGGGGCATGATTCATGCCGATGATCCTGCGTCCTATCTGTAAGGACGTTTCTTGTCCTAACCTCTTTGCCGGATAGAAAGACGCAATACGCTCGTTGCCGATGTTTCCTGCAACCAGGCGCCGCTCTCGAAATGCTGAATAAAAAGTTTACCGATGGAGTAAGTGATGCCGGCCGCAACGACCGGTCGGACAACGGGATGGCCGACTGCTGTCAAGCTGGGTAGGATTTTTCTGATGCTACTTCCCAGATAAACGCTAATCCATTCGGAATGCGCGCCACCGAGAATAGCGGCTACGATCGCTTTATTCTTTTGCTTGCTCATGTGGGTACCGTAAAGCCCGCAGAGGTCGCACAGTATTTTGCTTAACACGCCATCTACGGCGATCTGATATAACAAAACCGTCGGAATCAGTCCCATGCCACTCGATAACAACGTATAGCGGTTGACGATTTTCAGCACCCGTCGCCTTAACTGTTGTTGTTCGATATTTCTCGCGCGAGAGCGGGATAGGTGGGTTCGATCATCATTAACCATGTCAAAGCCCTCTGGACTGTTATTATCGAATATACCCGCAGCCTCTGGAATGAAAAGCCTTTACTTTTACCATCGCTTGCCTATAAAAAGCCAAGGAATACAAAGTTAAAACGTCGAGTTCACGCTCACATGCTTTCGGTATAAAACAAAAGACTCGCTGCCAACAATAAAAGGGAGCCCAAAAGCAGCAATATCGTAAACAACCATGAGGATTTATCCTGATGTGTAGGCGCCGATTGGACTTTGCCAACAGGTGGGCTTTCCATTCTTCTTGTATCGGACTCGATCGTCTCGGTGTTTTCCTTTAAGTACGAAGCCTGCGGTGCAACCTTTTGCTGCGTTTCCTCCCCGCGACGATTCACCAGCCGCAGAAAAACTTCACCGCCTAAGCCTATTTCATCAGCTGCCTGTCTCACGCTATCCAGATCAACGATCGTTTTGTTGGCTTCATAGCTAATACGAAGCGCCCTGTCGCAAAACGTATTAATTAAACGAGGTGTGCCGCGAGCCGCATAGATGACGGTTTCAAGGGCATCGTCAGTAAAAATGCTCGACTGACTCCCCGCGACTTTCAATCGATGCAGAATATACTCATACGTTTGCAAAGGAGTCATTTGGCCAATCGATTCCAACCAGGCAATGCGCTGTTTGAACGACTCCAGATTCGGCCTGTTCAATTTAACAAGGAAGTCATCCTGTCCAACCAGGAGTATTTGAATAAGCTTGAAACTGCCTTGTTCCAGATTATTCAAAAGCCGGACGCACTCCAGCACCTCGTCGGCTATTTTATGCACCTCATCTATAATCAACAGGCAGCGATTGCCCTCATTGAGAAGCTTGAGTAAAGATTCCTTAATATCCTTTAACACAAAAACTCTGCCGGGCAATTGAGGGCTGATATGCAATTCTTGTGTCAGAAAAAGCAGCAATTCTTCACTGGTCTCGGGAGGCTCGCCTAACCAGATGATTCTGGTTTGTTCGGGAACGGATATGATGAGTTTTTGACTCAAGGTGGTTTTCCCTGTGCCGATTGGCCCCGCCACCACCATCAAGCCTTTGCCCGCCGACAAACTATCGATCATGCGGCTGAGCACACGGCTATAATCGCCTTGGTTGAAAAAGCATGACGGATCAGCAACATTTTCAAACGGCATGTTTTGTAATGCAAAATGATTTATATACATACTACCTTGTTCCAGATTGTTCAAAAGCCGGACACATTCCAGCACATCGTCGGAAATTTTATGCGCTTCCTCCATAATGACCAGGCAACGATTGCCCTCGTTATGGAGTTTTAGCACATACTCCTTAATATCTCTTAAAACAAAAGTCCTGTCGGGCGATTCAGGGCTGATTTGCAATTCTTGTGTCAGAAAAAATAACAGATCGTCACTGCTAGCGGGCGGCTTCGCTAACCAGATTATTCTAGTATTCTCGGAAACAGACGCCATGAGTTTCTCAGTAAAGGCGGCTTTTTCCGAACCACTCGGGCCCGCCACCACCATCAAGCTTCTTTCCGCCCATAGACTGTCCATCATTCGACTGAGCAAATACCGATAATAGTCTAGGTCGAAAAAATATGCCGGATCAGGCAGATTTTCAAAGGGCAGGCTTTCTAAGGACAAACGATTTCCAGGCAAAGTGCAATTTAACTATTTCTGTCGAGCAGGCGAGAGTTTTATCTCCACTCGGCGATTCTTCGAGCGGCCCGCTTTGGTACGGTTGGAAGCCACCGGAACAGCATCGCCAAGCCCCTTCACAATGATTCTGTCGCCGGCGACGCCTTTTTTCTTCAGCAGTCGGGCGATAGACGTTGCCCGCAGCATCGAGACGATTTTATTCCACTTTGAGGCTTGCAAAGGGGTGAAGCCATCCGGTATCGATTTATCGGCATGTCCCTCAACAATGACTTTATCCGAAGGCTGCGCCTGGATAAGTGGGATAATGTTATCGATCGCTTCTTGTGCGCTGGCTATGGGTATTGCCACTCCTGGAGAAAACGAGCCATCACCCAGAACGAGCAGCGTCACCGGTCCCTTTGGAGGAGAAGTTTTTTCCTCTGCCGCGATTGGCTTGACTAACTCTGGCGATTTTTCATCGAGTGGCGGGATAGTTGCCTCCGGGACGGCTTGCAGTGATTGCGTAGTGCGCAAATCCCCCCGGCTTGTATCAATTGCATTATCGATTTGCTCAACCTTGCCTTCAAACTGCGTGATGGATGACTCTAGCTTATTATCGACCTCGGAACTCTGCGTTTGTTCCTGCATCGGTTTATCAATAGACTGATCGAATGATTCTGACGATGCATAGGCCTCTGTTTTGCCTCCTTGTGAAGCTGGTTCTCTCCGCAAAGGGATTAACAGTGCCGAAATAAAAATCAATAGGGACAGCCCATACAACGTAAATGAGATCACGGTAATCGCTCTGCGCATTGCAATGCTCCGGTTATTGTTCCCCATAGAATCCACTTCGTCCCGTGAAAATCCTCTGTTCCCGATTCGAACCGGGTTGTAGCGGAGTCGAGGGAGAAATCTCAATAGCAGCTCAAAGCATCCCCGCACCACCGAATGGCACGGCCAAAGCCATAGATTGCCGCCAGCAGGACAATGACCGTGGTCTCATCGGTATTTTCAAGGCACTTTGCCTAGCTCTCCGAGAGCTTGCCCTGCGTTTCCCATAAAGCCGGCATCAATCAGACAACCCCGCCACTTAATCCTATCATAAGTTTTTATGCAAATTTCATAAATTTCATTACAAGATTAGGGTTATTGCTTTCAAGAAGGTTATGCGATTTTCCTGTTGCTGTCATGCCGGATTGACGGGGATTCCTATAGAAAAAACGCTAGCCCTTAGTCATTGGTTTGTGACGAGGTGAGCTAGTGTGACGCTCGAATTACCAATAACTGGTCTGTTAGAGTAGCATCGGGGGCAAGAGGTTTCAAAGCGTGTTCAATATTTGCCAGGATGGCTAACCTTGGTGGGATTTAAGGCACACTCAGGCACGAAGCCAGGCAATCGCGAACGCTGGATTTCCTTCGTTCGCCCATTCTATGCGCCGGACTGCCGAGTCAGACCAAGACGCAGGGCGACAGCCAGCGCTTCCTGATACTCTGCCGCGCTGACAGGGCGGGACAGCTCCGGGATGCCGCCGGCCCGGTAGCAGGGATAGTACTGGTCCATCAGATTCAGATAAGTGCCCGTGGAAATCTCGCGGGCGATGAACTCCAGCACCTTCCCGGTCCCGGCCAATCCGTTCGGCAGAACCAGGTGCCGTACCCACAATCCCCGATAGGCCAGGCCATTCTTGTCCAATTGTAAATCGCCGACCTGACGATGCATTTCCCTGACCGCCGCTTGATTGACCTCCCAATAATTGCGCACATGGGAATAGCGGTGGGCGATCGCAGAATCGCCGTATTTCATGTCCGGCATATAGATGTCGATCACGCCATCCAATAAGGCGAGTGCCTCGGGGCTGTCGAATCCGCCGGTATTATAGACCAGAGGCAGCCTGAGCCCTTGATGGGCCGCGATCAGAGTCGCTTCGAGCACGTCTTCTTCGCCGTGATGGGGGCCGTAGCTGTAAACGACGGCGCGCTCGCCGATCCGGCATACCGCGCCCTGAACGGTTCGGATGCGATCAACGCGGCAATAGCGCGCGCAGAGGTCGCAGTCTTGCAGATGCCGGCGGGCAATACGGACGCGCTGTTCCAGTTCACCGCTTTCAAGCAAAGCCAGATAAGCGGCCTGAAAGCCAGCATGGGCTTTTTGAGCGGGCTTCGTCGCTGGGTTGCTCAACATAAAGCACTCCTCTCGTGCTTGGCGTCAATGGGTCTGAACTCGCCATTGCGATACGCTTTCTAATATGACGTATCGGAACGGGATGAGTTTCGGTTTGACTGTCATTCCATACAAAATCACTGCGGCTGCCCCTGGGAAACAAAGTATCCCAACAAAACGCTATCGTCAGAACTTTGAATACAATTGCAGGGAGAATCCCATGAAAGCCCTCTCACTTTTTATCATCCTTGCTGTCACGTCAGACATCGGCAACGCCCTGTCTATCGAGCATGAAAATGCGGAAAGGCGTCAGCCAGAGCATTACAGCTATAATCAGAAAACTGATTCAGAGATACGAAGCGATATTTATTACCAACGCGCCGAGCAAGAGCGCTTAGAACAGCAGCAGCGAGAGCAACAACGCAAAGAACGGCAGCGGTTAGATCAACAGCGGCGACAGCTTCAAATGGAAAATCAGAGCAAGCCAAGGCATCATTACGACGACTATCTGGACTATGATTCGCAGAGGCAAAGCGATATGGAGCAAGAACGCCAGCAACAGATTATTAGGGAGTTTTATCACTAGCAGGTAGCCCGCATACGGCAATGCGAAATGCGGGGTAATCGGCTCCGCTCTTCCCTGATTCCGTTATACTGCATCCTGGCTACTTGCTATTTTGATTATTTTCTAACGAAACTACCAAGATACGCAGTTAGCTGATCATAGGTCACTTCCATATCTAAGCCAGCGGCAAAGGCCGCTCGATACACACCTAACCGTTCCGATTCCGTGAATTGATGAGATGACATTGCCATCGCTTTTTCGGCGGCGCGGATAATTAGATTAATTTGCAGTTGTAGCGGATTGACTTCGCCCTCCGTCATCAACTCATCCAGTGAACATCCAAGTTTATCGGCTAAGGCTTTCATCTGGGCCGGACCGGGCTGCCTTCTGCCGGTCAAATAGTGGCCAACAGCTCCACGGGTAGTGACTCCGAACACACCAAGCAAATCATCTTGACGTATTTTTTTATAGACCATCAGGCCCTTAGCTTTCTCGTACCATTTCATGTTAGATTGGACACAGACAGTATCAAAAAACAACGCCACATTTTGTGTTTCCGCTCAGCCTCAAAACGGAACTCCGGGCTCGCTTTTAACCAGACAAAACTTGAGAGCGAAACGCAGCAATCGCGATGAAGGCTGCAGTTATCTAACCAAAACCGAAAGGTAGACTACAAATGAGATATAAAACCAATGATCTTCTTAAAATATTGATTTTATCGAGAGTGTTGGCGGAGAGGGAGGGATTTGAACCCTCGATACGGTAAACCGTATACCAGATTTCGAGTCTGGCGCATTCAGCCGCTCTGCCACCTCTCCTGTCTTGAAGGTGCCATTATAGCACAGAAAATGGCTCGATCGACTAGGGCTCTTGCCGGTTAGATAAAATTTAGCCAAACACCTCCGATGCACCGCTAACATCCCTCGTCCAAAGCCTTCAAAATCCACAAGATCATGGAACAGTAGAGGCTCGAAGTCCATCAATCGCGAACGTTGGAACTCCTTCGTTAGTGGGCGTAGGGTATGCTGCGCATACCCTTTTCAGAAGTTTTCGGATGCTCTGAACATGCGAAAGGTACGCGCAGCGTACCCTACAAACGCCGCCAGCCGCCGCCCAACGCCTTGTACAACAACACCGACGCGGTCAACACATCCGTATGCGCCTGCACCTCGCTATCCTGCGCGTTCAACAAACTACGCTGCACATTCAGCAAGGTTTGATAATCGGTCGCGCCGGCCAGATAGCGATCCAGGCCCAGTTCATAAGCCCGCCTTGCACTGTCGACCGACAGCAATAAATCCTCGCGGCGGCGCGCGGCCTGGCTGCCGAGCGCTAGCGCATCTTCGACCTCGCGGTAAGCGGTCAACAGCGTTTGCCGGTAAATCTCGACCAGTTCGCCTCGCCTTGCCTTGGTGCGCTCGAGTTCGCCTTCGAGGCGGCCGCCCTGGAAGATCGGCTGGGTCAGGGATGACGCCAGCGCGACCCCGATACCGGCCGGCTGCGACATCATCGCGGCGGTGAAGATATTGTCCGCGTTGAGTTCAAGTTTCGGATAGAAGGCCGCGCGCGCGACGCCGATGTCCGCATGCGCGGCGATCAGTTCGGCCTCGGCGCTCTGGATATCGGGCCGCTGTTCGAACAAAGTGGCCGGGCGGGCGGGATCGGCACCGGGAATGTAAATGCCTTGCAGGCTTTGGCCGCGCGGTTCGAACTGTTGCGGAGGACGGCCGAGCAGCACCGCCAGCGCGTTTTCGCTTTGCGCGATGTCCTGATCGAGCCGGGCCACCGCGGCCGCGGCGTTCGCACGCTCGGTCTGCTGCTGCGCGACATCGAGCGCGGTCGCGGCGCCGGCCTCGAAGCGCGATTCGATGATGTCCAGCACGTCGCTGATGTTTTTCAGATTATCCAGCGCGATGCGTCTGCGATCGCGCAACCCGAGCAGCGTAAAATAGGATTGCGCGACATCGCCCATCACGGTCAGGCGCAAGGCATCGTAAGAAAAGCGGGAGCTGTCGAGTTGCGCGTGGGCGCTGTCGCGGCCGGCCCGAAGCCTGCCCCACAAATCGACCTCATAGGACAGGTTCCACTGGCCTTCCAAGGTGTTCAGACCTGAACCGGAACGGGTGCTGTCGGTGTAGATATGACGGCCAATCGCGCCGACGGCCGGCAGCAACGGCGCGCCGGCGATTTTCGCGAGCGCCCGGAATTGGTCGATGCGCTGGATCGCCGCGGTCAAATCGCGGTTATTACTCAAGGCTTCGGTGATCAAACGATCGAGCTCGGCGCTGCCGAACAGTTTCCACCAGTCGGGGGAAATCGTTGCCCCGCTGGTCGGTTTCGGTGTTTGATTCTTCCAGGCTTCGGGCGCGGCATCGGCCGGACGCTGGTAATCGGGCACTAAAGAGCAGCCGGCAAGCAGCAGCAAAACGCCAAAAATTCCTTGTTTGATCCGCATCATTCCGCCGCCAACGCCACGACCGGGTCGAGCAGCGCCGCCTTGCGCGCCGGCAAAAAACCGAATAGCACGCCGGTGCCGAACGCGCAGGAAAACGCCAGGATGGCCGGCAGCGGCGAAAAAATCACGCGCATCTCGAACATCGAAATCGTCTTGCCGGTACCGTAACCGAACAAGACGCCCAAGATGCCGCCCAAGGTGCAGACCACCGCCGCCTCGGTGTTGAACTGCAGCAAAATGTCGCGGCGGCGCGCGCCGACCGCCATCCGGATACCGATTTCGCGGGTGCGTTCGGTCACGCTGACCAGCATGATGTTCATCACGCCGATGCCGCCGACCAGCAACGAAATCGCCGCGACCGTGCCGAGCAGCGTGGTCAAGGTATTCTGCGTCGCGGTCGCGGTTTGTAGGATCGACGCCATGTTGCGTATCCGAAAATCCTCGGTCTGATGGCGCGACAGCAATAGATTGTTAATCGCATCCTCGGTGTCTTCGATCGTGGAAACATCGGTCACGCGCACGGTGACGCCGTTCAGGTAATTCTGTCCGAACAGGCGAATCAGGCCGGTACTGACCGGCACGAACACCGTGTCGTCCTGATCGCCGCCGAAGCCGGACGCGCCTTTCGGCGACATGATGCCGATCACTTCGAAAGGGATATTGCCGATCAGAATATAGCGGCCCAGAGGATCGAGGCCCTCGGGAAAAAGAATCTGCGCGACGGTCTGGCCGAGTACGACGACTGGCGCATAGCGGCGGATATCGCGTTCGGTGAAAAAATCACCCTCCGCGACCGGCCAGTCGCGGACCCTGGACAGGGCCGCGCCGACGCCCTGAATGCTGGTCGCATAATCGATATTACCGAAACGGACCGTTTGCCGGCTGCTGCGTTCGGCCAGGGCGACCTCGACATTCGGCAGTTCCTGGATCGCGTCCGCATCGTCGGGCGTCAGGGTAATCACGTCGCTGGCGCCGCGCAGGCCCGGCGCGCCGGGGCGGATAGACAACAGATTGGTGCCCATCGAGCGGATCTGATCGAGCACGTCCTGTTGGCTGCCCTCGCCGACCGCCAGCATCGTGACCACCGCGGCGACGCCGATGATGATGCCGAGCAGGGTCAACGCGGTGCGGAACAGATTGACCCGCAGCGCGCGCAAGGCGGTCTTGACCGCTTCGCCGATGTCCGCGAGGATGCCGGCCTTGCCGCCAGTATCGATCTTCACCTCCGGGTGCGGCGTATTGCCGCCTTCGGGTGCGGAATCGTCGCTGATTTTGCCGTCGCTGATATTGATGATCCGGTCGGCATGCGCGGCGACGCCGGCATCGTGCGTGATCAACAGAATCGTGCGTCCCGACTTGTGCAGTGCGCCGAGCAAGGCCATCACTTCCTCGCCGCTGCGGCTGTCCAGCGCGCCGGTCGGCTCGTCCGCGAGCAGCACCGGCGGATTGTTCATCAAGGCCCTTGCGATCGCAACCCGCTGCTGCTGGCCGCCGGACAACTGCGAAGGTCGGTGGTCGCAGCGGTCGCCAAGGCCCAGATCGGCAAGCAGTTTGCGCGCCCTGGCCATACGGTCGGTCTTGTGTTCGCCCGCGTAAAGCGCCGGAATTTCGACATTTTCTTCCGCGCTGGCCGAGCCGAGCAGATTGTAGCGCTGAAACACGAAGCCGAAGGTGGCCCGGCGCAAAGCGGCCAGTTCGTCGGGATCGAACAGGGAGACATCCCGGCCCGCGACCCGATAGCAGCCCGATGTCGGCCGGTCGAGACAGCCTAGGAGGTTCATCAGCGTCGATTTTCCGGAACCGGACTGACCGATGATCGCGACGAACTCGCCGGACCAAATCTTCAGCGAGACATCGTCCAGCGCCCGAATCAGATTGTCGCCGCTTTTGAAGGTCCGGCAGATGTGCTCTAGGTTCAGCAACGGCTCCGCTTTTGCGGGATTTGCGCTCATATCCGCGGCATGCTCGGCGGTCGGTAGGAGTCCCTGCCCCCGTTCTTCTTGGCGGCCAGCGTCAGTTTGACCCGGTCGCCGATCGCCAAGCCATCGCGAATCTCGGCGAAACGGCGGCTCTGCAAGCCGACATGAATCACCTTTTCGCGTGCCTGGTTGTCGGACACTATCACCTTGATCTGATACGCCCTACCCTGTGGATTGTCCTGATCGTGCAGGCGTTTGCCCAGTGCATTGACCGGGATCACCGGCACGTGTTTGGCCTCGCCGAGGACGAAGAAAACCTGCGCGCTCATGCCGCTCATCAGTTGTCCGTCGGTATTATCCACATCGATCAGCACATTGTAGAGGACCACATTATTCAGCACTTCCGGGGTCGGCAATATCTGCCTAACGACGCCCTGCCAGCGGCGCTGCTCCGAGCCGAGCGTCGTAAAATAGACCGGCATACCGGTCTTGATGCGCATGATGTCGGCTTCGGCGGTCTGCGAACGCACGGTCATCTTATCGAGCTTGGCCAACTGCATGATGTTCGGGGTCTGCTGATTCGCGTTCAGGGTTTGACCGGCGCGGGCGGTTTGCTGCACGACGGTGCCGTCCATCGGCGCAAAAATTTTCGTGTAGCCCAGATTGGTACGGTCGCCGGAAAGCGTCGATTCAACTTGCTGTATTTGCGCCCGGATCGAATCGGCGAGCGCCATGGCGGCCTTGTAATTCGATTCACTGTTTTGCAGCGTTTCCTGGCTGACCGCCTTGGTCGGATACAATTGCTGGTTACGCGCATACTGGCGTTTTGCAAACAAGATCAACGCTTCTTGCTGTACCAGTTGCGCTTTTAAATTATTGATACTGGCCTCATCTGCTTGCACCCTGGCCGCATAGATGCGCGGGTCGATTTGAGCCAGCTGTTGGCCGGTTTTGACGACATCGCCGATCTCGACAAACAGCTTCTGCAATTGCCCGCTGACCTGGGCACCGATATCGACATACTCCTTCGGTTCGAGCTTGCCTTGCGCAGTCACGTTTTCCTCGATGTCGCCGTAGGCGATCTGCACGGTCGAATCTGCCAAAGACGCCTGCTTCGATTCGGTCTCCCTTTGCCAATAAAAACGCAGCGCCGCGCCGGCCGCTAACAGCAGGACGAGCAGACCCACAAGCCAATACACGCGATGGCGAGAAAAAATTTGTTTTGCCTGCATCAAATCGATTTTAGAAGAAAATAAGGATCATTCGCATATCTGCGAGTTGCATTATAGCGTGCCAGCGATTGTCTCAGGCGGCTTTTGTATTAGAAATCTGCTGATTTCAAAGAGACGCGGGGCGGTAACAATCAGGCTACCGCGTTTAGGATTTGGTGAACAACTTTCCGCAATTTTATCTCATCGTTCTCCCACGCTCCAAGTGAGGGAACACCTTTGTTTGCACCGCTCCAGCGGTGCGTGACGCGGGAGCGTGGGAATGATACTACATTTTGGGACAGCAGAGGCCGCCCCACAAATTTTAGCCTTTAATCACACCGCAGGCAATCCGCGCCTTACCGCCGCCCAAAGGCTCGGGCTCGTCCGAATAATTATCCCCACCGGCATGAATGATCAGCGCGCGGCCTTTGACATCCTCCAGTTTCAGGCGCGGCGCCACAACGCTGGCTGTGGCTTTGCCGTCCGCGCCGACAACCAATTTCGGCAGGTCGCCCAAATGGCCGCTGCCTTCCGGGCCTTCATGTTTTTTGCTGGCTTGCGGGTCGTAATGACCGCCCGCCGCCAATGCCGGCGTCAGCTTGCCGTCCTTTTCCTTGGCATCGCAGCTCGGATTCTCATGCACATGAAAGCCGTGTTCCCCGGCAGACAGGCCTTCGAGAGACGGGGCAAATGTCAATCCCTTTGACGATTCGCTGATTTTGACGCTGCCGATCGCTTTGACCACACCCTGGTCGCTGACAGTACTAACCGGGACTACGACATCAGCCGCTACGGCACAGCCGACCGATGAGGCGAATACCGCGATTGCATAGGAAAATTTCATTTGACGCTCCGTTGATGAATTTAATGGAAAAAACTGAATCCATAGTAAAACTAGCCGCCAGGTAAATCAACACTAAAATGGTTGGTTATTTTCCACCATCGGCTTTGCCTTCAGCGGTTTTTCTCAACGTCATGGCGTTAAATTTCATTAAGCCTGATTAACAAAGCCATTGATTTATAAAAACAATCAAAAATGGCCTGTATCTTGCTGAATCTCCAGCGGATTAGAGTGATACGACCGCACTATGAGCCGTCGCTCGTCTTTAAAGACAGTTTTATGTACTTGGAGTGATCAAACGCTATGAAAAAGAAAGCAATAAATCGCCTCGGCTTGACGGCAGTCATTTTAAGTTCGGTCAGTCTTGCATCGACCGCCGTCGCGGCCGATGACTTACTGCAGGATGCCGGCAGCTGGCTGCAAGTCGTCGGCGAAGGCAGCCTGAAAGTGGTCGATCCGAGACTCGAAAAGGGACGCATCTGGCTGGAAGGCCAATCCCGCTTCGACGACAACTGGGATCATTGGTACCAGGGCATGGTCCGCACGGCAATAGGCTATTCGCTGAGCGACCGCGCCACGATCTGGGCGGGCTATACCTGGCTGCCTACCCAAAACGTCGGCAAGGATTATGTGTCTCAGCAGGATGTATGGCCGGCGTTCCGTTATGTGCTGCCGACCGACTTCGGCACCTTCATGTTCCGGACGATGGTCGAAAGCAATTTTTTAAAAGGCGACGATGTGCGTTTCCGGCCGCGTCAGATGATCCGCTTCATGCATCCTCTGGATCTCGAACCGCGCTTGAGCCTGATCGCCTGGGATGAGTTTTTCATCCGCGCGAACTCGACAAAATTCGGCGGCCAATCCGGTTTCGATCAGAACCGGGCGTTTGCGGGCCTCGGCTGGACTTTCAATAAAAACTTCCGGGCCGAAGCGGGTTACCTGAATCAATATCTGGATGACACGACCCACACGAATAACACCATGCACCATTTGATCATGGGATCGCTGTTCATCAATTTTTGAGGCCGCCGCAGTCGGCGTCAGGATATAATGGGCCGCATCCATTTCATTCCACCGAGAACCGTGCGATGGCGCAAGACCGTCAAGCCGAGAGTTTTTTGCTGACCGAAGAGGAATACCTGAGCAGCGAACCCGCCTCACAAGTGAAGCGCGAGTATATTGACGGTCAGGTTTACGCCATGGCCGGCGCCGGATATAACCATAATTGTATTGCGGCTATTTAGCCCGTGAATTCGGCAATCGCCTTAAGGGTACGCCCTGCGCCACGTTCATGGCAGACATGAAAGTGCGGCTAGGCAAGGATTATGTGTATCCCGATGTGCTCGTGGACTGTAGCAAAATGTCGGGAGACGATTATTTCTCAACCTCCCCGATTATCATTGTCGAGGTGCTGTCGAGGGCAACCCGGAAAACCGATACCACGACGAAACTTGTTCGCTATCTTAACCTGCCGTCTTTACAAGAATATGTCCTGATAGAGCAGGATATTGTTTCAGTAGAAGTGCTGCGAAAGAGCAACAATTGGCGAACGGAGTATTATTCGCTGGACGACTCCGTCACTTTTGAATCGATTGGCCTGACGCTGACGGTCGAAGAAATTTACGACCGCGTTGACAATCCCGATATAAATGAATTCAAACAGCCATCATTTCCAGAAGGATAGGCCGTCTTCGACGGTCTCTTGAGCGGCGACGCGGCGGGTCATGACATTTCTTCATTCGCATCCACGACACAAAAAGCAGCCATGTTCACGATCCGCCGCACCGTCGCGGCCGGCGTCAGGATATGGACGGGCCGGGCGCAGCCGAGCAGAACCGGTCCGATCGCGATGCCGTTGCCGGACGCGGTCTTGAGCAGGTTATAGGCGATATTGGCCGCATCGATGTTCGGCAGCACTAACAGGTTCGCGCTGCCTTTCAGCTTCGTATCCGGCATCATTTTTTTCAACATATCGTAATCCAGCGCGGTGTCGCCGTGAATTTCGCCTTCGATCTCCAGGTCCGGCGCCCGCTGCTGGATGATCGCAAAGGCCGCGCGCATTTTTTGCGCGGACTCGCTTTGACTGGTCCCGAAGTTCGAATGCGACAATAACGCGACGCGCGGCACCAGGCCGAAACGGCGCATCTGTTCGACCGCCAGCAGGGTGATTTCGGCCAGTTGCTCCGCATTCGGATCGTGATTGATATGCGTATCAACCAGCAAAACCTGACGATCGGGCAGGATCAGCCCGTTCATCGCCGCGTAAACGTTCACCCCGGCGCGCTTGCCGAGCACCTGATCGATATAGTGCAGGTGCGACGCGGTCGTGCCGAACAGCCCGCAAATCATCCCGTCGGCATCGCCCTTATGAACCAGCATCGCCCCGATCAAGGTAAGACGGCGGCGCATTTCGATTTTCGCGTAGGCCTCGCTGACGCCCTTGCGCACGGTCATCTCCAGATAGGTTTTCCAGAAATCACGGTAACGCTCATCATACTCGGGATTTACGAGCGTAAAATCGATGCCGGGTTTGATACGCAAGCCCAGCTTTTCGATACGGTGCTGCAAGACGACCGGCCGGCCGATCAAAGTCGGATAAGCGATATTTTCATCGACCAGCATCTGCACCGCGCGCAGCACGCGCTCATCCTCCCCTTCGGCGAAGACGATCCGCTTTCTTTCCGCGGGAGCGTTTTTGGCGACCCGAAACACCGGCTTCATGAAGGTGCCGCTGTGATAGACAAACTGCTGCAGGCGTTCAATATAAGCCGGAAGGTCCTGAATCGGCCGCGTCGCGACCCCGGATTCCGCCGCGGCCTTGGCGATCGCCGGTGCAATCGTGGTCATCAGGCGCGGGTCGAAAGGCATCGGAATCAGATAATCCGGCCCGAACGTCAGTTCGCTGATGCCGTAAATGCTCGCGACGATTTCGGACTGCTCCGCCTCGGCCAATTCGGCAATCGCCCTGACCGCGGCGATTTCCATCGCACGGGTAATCGTGGTCGCGCCCGAGTCCAGCGCACCGCGGAAAATATACGGGAAACACAAGGCGTTGTTGACCTGGTTCGGATAATCGGAGCGGCCGGTCGCAATGATCGCATCATCGCGCACCGCCTTGACCTCTTCGGGCAGAATCTCCGGGTTCGGATTGGCCAGTGCCAGGACCAATGGCCGCGCCGCCATCGTTTTGACCATTTCCGGTTTCAATACGCCGCCGGCCGACAGGCCCAGGAAAATGTCCGCGTCCGGAATCACATCGCCGAGTGTGCGCGCGTCGGTCTCGCGGGCGAAACGGGCCTTGTTCGGGTCCATCGCCTCCGCACGGCCCTGGTAAACCACGCCGTGATGATCGGTCACAGTGATGTTTTCGATCGGAAAACCCAGATCGATCAGCAAATCCAGACAGGCCAACGCCGCCGCTCCGGCGCCGGAAACGACCAGCTTGCATTGCTTGATCGATTTGCCGACGATCTTCAATCCGTTCAATATCGCCGCACCGACGATGATCGCGGTGCCGTGCTGATCGTCATGGAATACCGGGATCTTCATCCGCTCGCGCAGTTTACGCTCGACGTAAAAACACTCGGGCGCCTTGATGTCTTCGAGATTGATACCGCCGAAAGTCGGCTCGAGCGCCGCGATGATGTCGCAGAGCTTGTCCGGGTCCTGCTCGTCGATCTCGATATCGAACACATCGATGCCGGCGAATTTCTTGAACAACACGCCCTTGCCTTCCATCACCGGCTTGGCGGCCAACGGACCGATATTGCCCAGACCCAGCACCGCGGTGCCGTTGCTGATCACCGCGACCAGATTGCCGCGTGCGGTATATTTGAAGACGTTGGCCGGATCGGCCGCGATTTCCTCGCAGGCCGCCGCCACGCCGGGCGAATAGGCCAGCGAGAGATCGCGCTGATTGGCCAAAGGCTTGATCGGCGTCACGCTGATCTTGCCGGGGGCCGGAAATTCGTGATACTCAAGCGCGGCTTCGCGCAGTTGTTTGCGGAGTTCGTCTTTAGTACGGTCTGATGAAGTCATTGGCGCCGCCATCCCTTTCTTGAGTTAGTCTCGATTGTATCAGAGATGAGTAGGAGCTGCATCGTACCCCATCTACCGCAACGCAAGCTTAATCCCAACCGATTCGCTTAAGCGCTTGAACGAATATAGCGAAATGCTATAATTTAGCCATGTATAACATTACTTATCGCAAACTAGCGGCCAAGTCTTTTTTGAAATTACCCGCGGCTTATCAGGTGCGATTCAGGACGGCGTTTAACCAGTTGGCCGCAGGCGACTCTATCGGTTTGGACGTAAAAAAGCTGGAAGGACGCGAGGGATTTCGACTAAGGATTGGCGATTATCGCGCCATTTACCGCATCATCGATGCTGTGATGGTGATCGAGGCGGTTAAGATCGATAGCCGAGGAGATATTTACAAATGAGCATTCAATTTATCGAACATAACGGGCAAAAGCAGTTTGCAGTCATTCCGATCGCGTTGTATGACGAATTGCTTGAAAAAGCGGAGATGTTGGATGACATTAAAACCTATGATCAAGCCATGACGTCGGAGGGTGAGCTGGTCCCCGCCAACGTGGTATACCGAATCGCAGACGGCGAGAATAAGATCAAGGTTTGGCGAGAATACAGGGGGTTTACGCAAACGGAATTGGCTGAACGCTGCGGACTCAAGCAAGCCACCGTCGCGCAAATGGAAGGCGGTAAGCGTACCGGTAGCGTAGCCGCGTTAAAAGCTATTGCCGAAGCCCTGGCTGTAGAGTTGGATGATTTGGTTTAGCCTACGTATCAGGCATAAAAAGCATGCCCAGGCCTGCGGATTATTTTTCGGCTAATAAAAGTGGACATGATTTCTCTCTGGCCTCTGAGCGGGTTTTATCATATCAAAACGGTACGCGCAGCGTACCCCCTACCGCAGGCAA
This sequence comes from Methylomicrobium lacus LW14, assembly GCF_000527095.1. Classification (NCBI taxonomy): domain Bacteria; kingdom Pseudomonadati; phylum Pseudomonadota; class Gammaproteobacteria; order Methylococcales; family Methylococcaceae; genus Methylomicrobium; species Methylomicrobium lacus. The sequence continues at coordinate 2,060,160 of NZ_AZUN01000001.1, forward strand.
TAAAAAAGGCTTAACGGGAATCCCGTTAAGCCTTCCAAGTATTCAATGTGTAGACGATCAGGCCGCCAGTACCGCCGTCCGCAATTTCTTCATCGCATTTTGTTCGAGCTGGCGGATCCGTTCGGCCGATACGTTGTAACGCTCGGCCAGTTCATGCAGTGTCGCTTTTTTCTCGCTCAACCAGCGGCTGGACAGAATGTCCTGGCTGCGCTCGTCGAGTTCGGATAAAGCGTCGATCAACAAATCCTGCTTATGACCGGACCACTCCGCATTTTCGAGCAAAACGGCCGGGTCGGCGCCGTGTTGTTGCAGATAGTGCGTCGGCGCGGCGTAGGTCTGCTCATCATCGTCGTCTGCCGGCATGTCGAACGAAACATCGCGGCTGCTCAGGCGCTGCTCCATTTCATAGACCGTGGCGACATCGACATCGAGGTCTTCGGCGATCGCCTTGGCTTCGTCGTGCGACAGCCAGCCGATATCCTGCTTGGATTTGCGCAGATTGAAGAACAGTTTGCGCTGCGCCTTGGTGGTCGCGACTTTGACGATGCCCCAGTTTTTGATCACATATTCGTGAATCTCGGCCTTGATCCAGTGCACCGCGAACGAGACCAGACGCACGCCGACGTCCGGATCGAAGCGTTTAACCGCTTTCATCAGGCCGATGTTGCCTTCCTGAATGATGTCCGGCATCGACAGGCCGTAACCGCTGTAGCCTCTGGCCACATGCACGACGAAACGCAGATTGGTCATGACCAGTTGCCGCGCGGCTTCCAGATCGCCGTGATCTCTAAACCTTATCGCCAATTCGCGCTCCTGCTCGGATGTTAATCTGGGCATTTGCCGGACAAGATTCAAATAGGCATCGAATGTTCCGGCCGATAAATTAACGGGTAAGGTTAATGCATGACTCATGATGTAGTGTACCTCGGGTAGTCAACTTGATTTAATTCTAGCACTCCGCTTTTAAGAGTGCTAATCATTTTGCAAGTTCAATCTTACTCGGGGCGCAATTGCCGAAGCTGATAAGCCAGAACCGCCCAGGAACCTATTACGCCGAGGCTCGACGATAACAGAATCAGATAAACCGATTCGCCGTATTCGAGAAAACGCAGGTGAAAACTGCCCTCGTAAAGCAGCGACAGATTCTCGACCGAGCGCCACAGCAGCAACATGATCACGGTCACGATGAACCAGGCCGCGACGCCGGACAAAAAGCCGATCCAGAAGCCGCCGTACAAAAAAGGCCGTTGAATGAAGCGGTTGGTCGCGCCGACCAATTTCGCAATCACGACTTCCTCGCGCCGATTATGCAACTCCAGCCGAATCGTATTGCCGGTGATGAACAAGACACCGAATCCGAGCAGGATGCTGATGCTTTGGGTGGCCTGCTCCGCGAGTTTGATGATCGATTGCATCCGTTCGAGCCATTGCATATCCAACTGCGCCTCATCGACTTCGGGGTATTGCTGCAAGGTCTGCTGGAGTTTCTGCAACGCCGCGGTGTTCGTTTGCGCCGGCACGGGCAAGACTTCGAGCACGATCGGCAACGGATTGCCTTCGAGCGCATCGAGCGCCGTATCCAGACCGCTGTTGGCCTTGAATTCGGCCAACGCCTCGTCCTTGCTGATCAATTTGATCTCGGCAACCTCGACATTTTTGCTGATCGTTTGAACCAGCTTCCTGGCCTCGGCTTCGCTGACCGTATCTTTCAGAAACAGCGAGATTTGATTGCTCGTCTCGATCGTACCGGTCAATTGCTCGAGATTGGCAACCAGGAGATAAAAACAGGCGGCCAGCGCGATAGAAATCGCCAGCACGCCAATCGTCAGGGCGGTCGTGAACGGCTTGACGAGCAGCCGGCCCAGGCTCGAAAAAAACGCATGCGCATGCAGATCGCGATAGGCATGCAATTTGTCGAGAAAATCGCCGCCGGCGACCTTATTGTGCGGCACTTCCGGACGAGGCGGGGTTTTATTTACGGCGCGTTTGCGTTTCATCATTATCCTGCGATCAGCCGGCCATGGTCGAGCGTCAATACGCGCCGGTCCATTTTGTTGATCAGCGCAATGTCATGAGAAGCAATCAATACGGTGGCTCCCAGTTGTTGAAATTGAGTAAATAAAGTCATGATTTCGGCGGCCAGTTCGGGGTCCAGATTGCCGGTCGGTTCGTCAGCCAGGATCATCGGCGGTTTATTCACCACAGCACGGGCGATGCCGACGCGCTGCTGTTCGCCGCCGGACAGGGTCAACGGAAATTTTTTTTCCTTGCCCAAAAGTCCGACCTTGTCCAACGCCGCCCTGACCTTCCGGGAGATTTCATGATGCCCGTAACCGGCGACCGCGAGCGGCAACGCCACGTTGTCGAAGACGGTGCGATCCTGCAAGAGTTTGAAGTCCTGAAAGATCAAGCCCATTTTGCGGCGCAGAAAAGGAATCCGATCATCCTGAACTTGGCTGACATTGTGCCCGTCGAAAAAAATCTGGCCGCGGCTGGCGCGCTCGATCAGCGCGATCAGCTTGAACAGGGTGCTCTTTCCGGCCCCGGAATGGCCGGTCAGAAAGGCCATTTCACCACGCTCGAGATGGAAACTGATACCGGCCAGCACATCGCCGGCCTCGGAATAGCGCTTGCTAACGTTATCGAACTTTAACATGGCAGCATTCAATCCCTGGCGAACAGCGCCTCGACGAAGGCGTCGGCATGAAAATCCTGCAAGTCGTCGATGCCTTCGCCGACGCCGATGAAGCGGATCGGAATGCCGATTTGCTTGGCCAGCGCGAAGATCATCCCGCCTTTCGCGGTGCCGTCCAGCTTGGTCAATACCAGCCCGGTCAGCGCCACCGCCTCATTGAACTGCTTGGCTTGCGACAACGCATTCTGCCCGGTGCCCGCATCGATCACCAACAGCACTTCGTGCGGCGCGTCTGCATCGAGCTTGCCCATGATGCGTTTGACTTTTTTCAACTCGTCCATCAGATTGGACTTGGTGTGCAGACGGCCGGCGGTATCCGCGATCAAGACATCGATGCCTTTCGCCTTGGCCGATTGCAGGCCGTCATAGATCACCGAGGCCGAATCGGCGCCGGTATGCTGCGCGACCACATGGATGTTGTTGCGTTCGCCCCAGGTTTGCAGCTGCTCGACCGCCGCCGCGCGGAAGGTGTCGCCGGCCGCCAGCATCACGCTGTGGCCCTGCGCCTGCAGGCGTTTGGCCAGCTTGCCGATTGTCGTGGTCTTGCCGACGCCGTTCACGCCGACGACCAGAATGACGAACGGATTATCCTGCTCGGGAATCTTCAGCGGCTCGCTGCAAGGTTCGACGATAGCCAGCAATTCCTGTTTAACCGCGGCGGTCAACATGTCCGCGTCGCGCAATTGATGGCGTTCGAGGCTTTGGGTCAGGTGGTTGATGATCTTGGTCGTCGCGTCGATGCCGATGTCGGCCATCAACAAGGTCGCCTCGATGTCTTCGAGCAAGTCGTCGCTGACGCCTTTTTGACCGAACGTCAGACTCGCCAGCGCGTCGCCGAGTCCCGAACGGCTCCGTTTCAGCTGCGATTTCAGACGCAGATACAAGGATTCCGGCGCAGGCTCGACATAAACTTCTTCGCCGGCTTTTTCGGCCGAAACCGGAACCTTGATAGCTTCTTTTTCTTCCGGCAACGGCCGTACGCGTTCGGCCGGGATTTCGGCTTCCTTCAGGCCATAACGGCCATAGAAACTGATCGAAATCAGCGGCATCATCATCAGCGCCGCGAACGCATTGTGCAGCACCGCCGCCCACAGCGGCGCGACCAGTTTCACGATCGCGATGCCGAGGCCGATCTGGACGATCAGCAGGATGCTGAGCTTCAAGCCGGCCCGTCTGACCTGCTTCGGATTCTTCCCCGAGGTCGCCAGCAGCATCACCAGACTCAGCACAAGGAAGCTGACCAGCGCGAAGACCCGGTGCAGCCAGTGCACCGCGACTTGCGCCTCCGGCGACAAGATACCGGTATTGCCGGTCACAAGACCGTTCAAAAGATTCAGCGCGGCGTTGAAATCGGCCGCTGCGGGGAACCATTGACCGTTGCACAACGGCAAATCACTGCCGCAGGCGAGCGCCGCCAGATTGGTGCTGGTCCAGCCGCCGAGCAGGGTTTGCAGCAGCACGACCACCATCGCAAAGCGCGCCAGCCACACCGGACCCTGACGGGATGGAAGCCGCGTCAGACCCGGTTTCACGCGCAGATACAGACCGTTCAACAGCCAGAACGTGAGCATGCCGAGCAACAGATGCGCGGTCACGATCAGCGGCATCGTATGCAGCTTGACCGCCCACATGCCCAGTGCGGCTTGCAGCCCGACCAGAATCAACAAGAGGAGGCTTCCTGTGACCGCAGCCAGACGGTTCGTCTTGACCCAGGGCGACAGCAGCGCGAGCAGCAGGATCACCACGCCGAGACCCGCCGCCAGATAGCGGTGCGTCATTTCCTTAATGGCCTTCGCATGCTCGAAAGGATGCTCGGGAAAAGCCAGATCGGCCTCGGCCTTGAAATCCGGAGTATCGACAATCACCGCCTTGCCGTAGCAGCCGGGCCAGTCGGGACAGCCGAGACCCGCGTCCGATAAGCGCACATACGCGCCGAAGACGATCACGATCAGCGCCAGAAAGACGCCGAAGAGAGCAAGTTTTTTATACATCGCGGTTCCTAACCAATTTGCGAGATTTTTAAGAGATGCGTCAAATCGCTTTTGACTTTATAAGGGTCGAATCCGGGGTCGTATTGCATCATCAGATTGCGCAAAGGATCCATCAACAACAGTGCCCCATCCGGAAAGCCCTCGGGTCTGATGCCTTTGAGTTTGTTCAGAAAAGACGGGGCCGGTTTGACGCGCAATAAGGCCTTCTCGTCCTTCCACCAGGCTTCGGCAAGCTTCGGATCGGTATTGCCGAGCAGCAGCGCGACGCGCCGGGTTCTCGGCAAATCCTTGTTCAACATCAATTGTATCTGCTTGGTTTTATGCAGCGCATCCAGGCAAACTTCATTACAGCCCTGCTGCGGAAGCACATTCACGATCAGCCAATGCGCGCTCAATTCCTGAATATTGTCGCGGCTGAAGGTATCGAAACCACTCAGTTCGGCAGCCTCGGTCGTGATAGGCGGTACGATCAGCCGGCCGTAATTGGTCTGACCCTGCAACAACTCCGGCTTGACCTTGAACAACACGGCGATCAGGAAGGGGATCAGAGTCATCGCGAACACAATCAGGATGAGCTGACGATTTTTTTTCTGTTGAGTATTCATTTTTTTATTTCACACGGCTGAACCAAAGAAACAACAGCACCAGCGCCAGCGCGAGGCCGAACCATTGCACCGCGTAAGCGACATGCTTCTCCGGCGGCATCACACTGATTTCGTGCCACTCGCGCCGATAGCCTTCGGGCGCCTGTTTGTCGAGTTCGATCATAAAAGGAAACACGGGGTAACCGAGCCTTGCGGACAGGATTGCACTGTCTGCGACCTGCACGACCGCCGGCCAGCCTGCACTCGGCTGGTCCGCGCCGGCCAGCTTGATGCCGACGCTCGGAAAATGATTGATCCGGCCGCTGACCTGAGTCGGGTTCTGTTGCAGGGCCGGGGCGGGCAAGGTCTTCCGATCCTGATTGGCCGGAATCCAACCCCGGTTCACCAGCACGGCCTTATTGCCCGCATCCAGGATGAACGGCGTCAACACGAAATAGCCGACCTTGCCGCCCGCAACCTGGTTGTCGATCAAAATCTGATGGTCACCGTCATAATGCCCGCTGGCGTCAACCGATTTATAGCGCAATGCGTCCTTGTCTTCCGGCGTTGCCGCGGTCAATTGCAGCGAAGGCGCGGCCATGCCCTGCTTTTGCTGCGCGAAAAAAGCGCGCTTTTGCTCGGCCCGGTCCAATTGCCAAAAGCCGAGAGAGATCAATATCGGCAGCATGCACAACACTACCAGGGTTGGGATTTTTTCAAATTTCATCGGCCACAATAAACTTGCAATTCCCCTGACAAAGATATAATTTTCGTTGTTTATTCATTTCAGCATTCAGCCAGCGGCGCCATTCATCCATGATTATCAAAACCATCGTCACCATCGCGTTCATCCTGATCATTATAAGTCTCGGTTCGGCGCTTTTACACCTCGTCAAACACCGGAGCGATGAAGACTCAAAAAAAACGGTCAGGGCGCTGACCTTCCGGATCTCCCTTTCGCTCGTGCTGTTCATTTTTGTTTACATCATGATAGCGACCGGGCTTTACACGCCGCACGGCATCGGCGTAAGAATGCATGCGCCGAAACCGGCCGCAAGTGCCGCGCCGGCGCCGCAAAACACCCCGAAATCCAACTGACAAAAAAAAAGCGTTGCCTAAGCGGCAACGCTTTTAAAGGCATCAAAATTCCGATTATAACAAATATACAAACACGAACAGGCCCAGCCAGACCACGTCGACGAAGTGCCAATACCAGGCGGCCGCCTCGAACGCAAAATGGTTTTCCGGTTTGAAATGGCCTCTCCAGCTGCGGAACAATACCGTGCTCAGCATGATGGCGCCGACGCAGACATGGAAACCGTGGAAGCCGGTCAGCATGAAGAAGGTCGAACCGTAAATGCCGGTGCCGAGAGTCAGGCCCATTTCGCTGTAAGCTTCATGGTATTCGTAAGCCTGTAAGCCAACGAACAGGAAACCCAGACCAACGGTCGCAATCAAGCCTTGAATCAACTGCTGGCGTTTTCCAGCCAACAGGCCGTGATGCGCCCAGGTGCAGGTCACGCCGCTGCTGAGCAGGATCAAGGTGTTCAGGAAAGCCAGACCCCATGGACCCATCGCTTCGAATTCGCCGTCCGGAGTCGGTTTGCCTTCGAGCAGATGGCCAGGACCATTGGTCGGCCAAACCGCCTCAAAGCCCTGGTGTAAAATCTCTCCGGTGGCGCCCTCGGCCAGCCAAGGCACCGACAAATTCCGGGTGTACCAGAGCGAGCCAAAGAACACCGCGAAGAACATCACCTCGGAAAAGATGAACCACATCATGCCCATCCGGTACGAAATACCGACCTGGGTGTTGTACATGCCGAATTCGCTTTCGAGCGACTGCAAGGTAAACCAGCCGGCCAGCATGAAAATAAAAATCAACAGGCCCAAAACCATCATGCCCGGTCCGATCGACGAACCGTTCAGATAATTCGCGAAACCCGCCAGCGTGATGAACAGCCCCACCGTGCCTATTATCGGCCAGGTCGCTTTATGCGGGATGTAATAAGCATTGTGTGTGGACATAATGTTCCCCTTTATTGTTTCTCTGCTTTTTCAGTATTGTCAAAAAATGTATAAGCCAGCGTAATCGTTTTGTGCTCCGGCGAGATTTTGGGATCGACGACGAATCGCACCGGCATCGATCTGCCTTCCCGCGCCTTGAATTTCTGCTCGGTAAAGCAAAAACACTCGGTCTTCTTAAAATACTCGGCCGCAAGGCCCGGCGAAATGCTCGGTATCGCCTGCGCGACCATCGGCTTGTCGGTCTTGTTTTCCGCATAAAAATTCACCGTATAATACTGCCCCGGATGCACCTTTAACTTCGGCGTTTCCGCGCGAAACTCCATCGGCGCCGCTTCATTCAAGGCGGTCACGAATTCGACGGTCAATTCCCGGCTCGGGTCGACCTGATAGCCGGTTTCTTTCGCGGCGGTGCTTTCGACCTTGCCGTTCAGTCCGGTTACCTCGCACAACACGTCATACAGCGGCACCAGCGCAAAACCGAAGCCGAACATGGCCACCGCCACCAGCAACAGAGTGCGGACCAGCTTGGCGTTTTTTCGTTGCAATTCGCCGGTCATTGCGAAATGGCTTTCAGCACGGCAAAGACATAGATCGTGAGTGCAATCGCGACCAGTATCAATACCGTCAAAATATTTTTCTGTTTAATAGTCATCTTGATCAACCGACACGCTGCCTTGGGCAGCGTATCTATTTGTTTCGACTCAATTAAGAACGTTCGGTTGGAACAGTTTCCGGCGGCGTCGTGAAGGTATGGTAAGGCAGCGGCGATGGCAGAGTCCATTCCAGACCATGCTTGTGCGCATCTTCCCAGACCTCATCGCTGACTTTTTCGCCGGTGCCGCCGCGGATCGTATCGATCACGATATACAGGAACAGCAATTGGCTGGCGCCGAAGATGAAGCCGCCGATACTTGAAACCATGTTCCAATCGGCAAACTGCACCGCATAATCCGGAATACGGCGCGGCATGCCGGCCAAACCTAAGAAATGCTGCGGGAAAAACAGAATGTTGACCGAAATCGTCGACAGCCAGAAATGCAGCTTGCCGATCCGCTCGTTATACATGTGGCCGGTCCATTTCGGCAGCCAGAAATAACCGGCGGCCATCAGGATGAAGACCGAAGCCGGCACCAGTGTATAGTGGAAATGCGCGACGATGAAATAGGTATCGTGGTATTGGAAATCGGATGGCGCGATCGACATCATCAGACCGGTGAAGCCGCCTATCGTGAACAACACCACGAACGCGATCGAAAACAGCATCGGCGTTTCGAAAGTCATCGAGCCTTTCCACATGGTCGCGGTCCAGTTGAATACCTTCACTGCGGTCGGGATCGCGATCAGCATGGTCGCGTACATGAAATAGATTTCCCCGGCCATCGGCATGCCGACCAGGAACATGTGGTGCGCCCAGACAATGAAAGACAGGAAAGCGATCGCCGCGGTCGCGTAGACCATCGAACTGTAGCCGAACAGCGGCTTGCGCGCGAAGACCGGAATGATCGTCGATGCGACGCCGAAGGTCGGCAGAATCATCACGTACACTTCCGGGTGGCCGAAGAACCAGAAAATGTGCTGATACAACACCGGGTCACCGCCGCCTGCCGCGTCAAAGAAGCTGGTTTCGAAGAATTTGTCGGTCAACAACATGGTTACCGCGCCGGCAAACACCGGCATGATCGCGATCAACAAAAACGCGGTGATCAGCCAGGTCCAGACGAACAACGGCATCTTCATCATCGTCATCGCCGGAGCGCGCATGTTGAAGATCGTCGCGATGATATTGATCGAGCCCATGATCGACGAAATCCCGAGCAAATGCACCGAGAAAATCGCGAACGGCAGCGCCGCTCCGGTTTGCAGCACCAACGGCGGATACAGGGTCCAGCCGGCGGCGGGCGCGCCGCCTTCCATGAACAGGGTGCTGGCGAGCAATAAGCCGCCGGCGACCAAGAGCCAGAAGCTCATGTTGTTCATCCGCGGCAGCGCCATGTCCGGCGCGCCGATCATCAATGGGATCATCCAGTTCGCCAGACCGACGAAAGCCGGCATCACCGCGCCGAAGACCATGATCAGCGCGTGCATCGTGGTCATCGAGTTGAAGAATTGCGGGTTCACGAACTGCAAACCCGGTTCGAACAGCTCGGCGCGGATCACCATCGCCATCGCGCCGCCCAGGAAAAACATCGCGAGCGCAAAGACCAGATACAGCGTGCCGATATCCTTATGGTTGGTCGTGACGATCCAGCGAAGCCATCCCTTCATCGGGCCGTGGTCATCATGATGATCATCGTGGTGATGATCATGGGGTGCTATGACAGCGGACATAAGTGTTATACCTCAATAAAGTGTAAAAAAAGAAGCCATGGGGTCGGGTAAACGTCGTACCGTTCGTCCGCCTTATTGCAGCGCCTCGATTTCCGCAGGCGTAATCTTGTCGTTTACCGAATTGCCCAGCGCATTACGGGTATAGGTGACGACCGCGGCAAACTCTTCGGGGCTCAAGGTTTCGCCGAAAGCCGGCATCATGCCCTTGCCTGCCTTCATCAACTTGACCTGCTCCCTAATATCGCCGGTCACCACATCGCTGCCGCTCAGGGCCGGGAAGGTAGGCGGCAAGCCCTGGCCATTCGCTTGATGGCAGGACACGCAGTGGCCTTCATAGACGGTCTTTCCTTTCGCAATCAAACCCTCTGTCGACGTAGGATCGACTGGAGCGGCCTTGGCTTCTTCGGTCTTTGCAGATGCAGCGTCTTGCTCATCCTCTTCCTCTTCGTCAGCATCCGCAGCGGCGGCCGCGCCTTCCGGCAACAACGCCTGCACCGCTTTCGGCTGGATTTCATCGCCGACCGAGTTGCCCAGGGCGTTACGGGTATAAGTGATGACCTCTGCCAATTCGTCGGCCTTCAGCATTTTGCCGAATGCCGGCATCGCGCCTTTACCGTTCAACACCAGATCGGTCTGTGTGTTGATGTCGCCGGTTACCACCGCACTGGCTTTCAGGGCAGGGAATGCACCCGGTACGCCTTCGCCCTTCGGCAAATGGCAGGTCGAGCAGTTCTTTTCGTACACGCCGGCGCCCTTGGCAACCAAGTCCTCGTGGCTCAGATCGCTCAAATCAGGACCCTTGGCCGCTTCTGCCTTGGTTTTTTTGAACCAGGCATCATAATCGGGCTGATCCATCGCAATCACCACGATCGGCATAAAGCCGTGATCCTTGCCGCACAATTCGGTGCATTGGCCGCGGTAAGTGCCCGGCTTATCGACTTGAGTCCAGGCCTCGTTGATAAAGCCAGGGTTGGCGTCCTTCTTCCAGCCCAAATCCGGCACCCACCAGGAGTGGATCACATCGGCGGCGGTAAACAGGAAGCGGATTTTCTTTTTGGTCGGAATCACCAGCGGCTTATCGACATTCAGCAAGTAATTCGGCACGGTGGCGGGATCGATGCCGGAGCCGAGCTGACGCGCCTTGTTGCTTGCCTCGTCCAGGCTGCTGAAGAACTTCAGGTCGCTGCCCAGATATTCATATTCCCATTTCCATTGCCAGCCGGTGACCTTGATCGACATGTCGGAATCCTGCACGTCGTCCAGTTCAACGAGCGTCTTGGTTGCAGGAATCGCCATGCTGATCAGGATCACGGTCGGAATGACCGTCCAGATGATCTCGACCGTCGTATTTTCATGGAACTGCGCCGCCTGATGCCCCTTGTCCTTGCGGTGATGGAATATCGAGTAGAACATCGTGCCGAATACGCCAACACCGACGAATACGCAGATCCATAGAATCAGCATATGCAAGTCATGAATATCATGACTGATCTTGGTAACCCCTTCGGTTAAGTTGAGCGTGTAATCCGCCCGCGCTGACTCTTGTCCGATAGCCGTCAAGATCGTGCCTGCGAATAGTTGCTTGGTTTTGTTCACGGAGCAGCCCCTTCGTAAGTAATAAAAAACCTTGAATGCGTCATTTCATTTCGTAAGTCATGGATGCTGCCAAAACGGCGCACACCATCCTACGTAAAAAATTTCACAATATAACCATACAATTTTACCCTATTGAGCCCTTCTAAGCCAGATTTCTATAGCGCTGAAAGCTTGCGCGGCGACCCCAGGAAGTCAATCAACGCCAAAATGACGCTATTTTCTGCGAAAAACCCTGTATTGCAGCGCAAACGAGCGAAAAAGCACTCGGAATATTTATATAGAATTTGTAGGGTTATCAAGACTCGCCTCAAGCACGGGTTTGCGTCTGCGTCGGTTCCCCGTCATGAACCCCAAGGATTTAACCAAAGCTTAAACCCGGGTAAACGGCTTTATTTAGGCTGCGAGCCATCTTCAGGCTTGGCGACCGCCAAGACGTCACTTTTTCCGGCCGTATATTAAAAACAACGCGGCAAGAACTACAGCCGCCGCGATCTGGCCTTCCGGCGTGCGCAAAAAATGGATCATTGCAACATACACTTGATGCAGGGTCGGCATCAAGCCGTTTCCCCCGAGCAGCACCCCATATTCACCGAACATACGACCTCCTCAACAACACGACTAAGCCGCCAGATCGGCCCACAAATCTGGCGAAACCCAAAAAAATGACTCGACATTCACCTCAAAGACTTATAAAAACCGAGCCCCATTTGAGAAATTCGGCATATCCTGACCATCAAAGCCCGCTTAATAGAAGCATAGCTTAAGCTGACCGCACGACGTTCCGCATGCCACGCGTGCAGGATCCCTGCCGTACCCACAAAGTCCCCGAGACTGCGTGTTGCTAGCACCCCAACTCACCGCAAGCGCTGCCGGAAATCAAACACCCGCTCTTAGTCAAATAACCGAGTAAAACGGACATCTGTAAAGGTCAATAAACAGTCCGCGCCATTTAGGGTCTTGTTTGTATATCTTTGATCCGCACCGCATTGACACGAATCTATACTAAGTAAATATTGGTATTAACGGGGCATTCGGAAGCTTGTGTATGCCTTATTTTTTTGACCTGAACCCACCTCAACCTAACATCAAAAATATATCGCACATATGATGCCACTTAAGTAAGCCGAAAGCAAAAGCTGTTAGCCTAACACGGAAGCGAGACATTCTTTTCCATCACACAGTTTCCCTCGCGGAACGAGGTAGAAGGCTATATGATTATCTTTCTAAGAAATATCCCCATAGATACCAAGAAATACGAAATCGCGTCTTTCATCGAGCCGGTTTTTAACGATTGCTTCTTGGTCAAGGCGACAACCAGAGTATCGCTACAAGACATTGAAATCCTGGCGATTAAGGATATTGATTCGGATGTCATAGAAAAACATGCATTGATCAGGATTGTTCCGGAAGAGGTTGCAAAACGGGTAATCAAACACATCGACGGCACAGTATTCAAAAATACGCCCGTTTCGGCGCGCGAATATATCAACCGCTCGTCAACGAATGACCCGAGGCACTCAGCCTTAAATGAGGCCGCAGAGCTGCTGGATCGCCGCCTCTCGGACAGAAGGAGAAAGCCGCTGCTGAACTCCTGGCAAAAATATCCGATTCTGGTTCATACCGCACCCTAACCTTCCCCCGCGAAACAGTCCGGCCCCATTCCCGGCCGGACCGCCAAAAAATTCCCCGCGCATTGCGCGCTAAGGCTCGGGTATAATGTCCTTATAAGATTCAACCCGAGAAGCCGTCAATCCTGTGCCTGTCGATTACAAGCCCATTCTGGATGCAATCAAAGCCGGCCATTGGGATGCCGCGCATCAGTCGATTCATCTCCAATGACAACCTTGCCTGACTCAGGCATTGCCAACTCCTACTGCTAAACCGATGCTGCGAATTACCGAACTCAAGCTGCCACTCGATCATTCCGAAAGCCAGCTGCAATCCGCCATTATCAAACGCTTGGACATCGCTACCGAAGCCTTGAAAAGTTACTCGATTTTCCGCCGCAGCTACGATGCGCGGAAACGCGACAGCATTCTGCTGATTTATACGCTCGATGTCGAACTGGCAAACGAGTCCGCCGTACTGAGTCGCTTCCAGGATGATCCGCAGGTTGCGCTGACTCCGGGCACCCACTACCAACATGTCGCAGAGGCGCCCAAAGAGCTGCCGACACGGCCGGTCGTGATCGGTTTTGGCCCTTGCGGGCTGTTTGCCGGCTTGCTGTTGGCGGAAATGGGCTTTCGCCCGATCATTCTCGAACGCGGCAAGCCGGTACGCGAGCGCACGAAGGACACTTTCGGCCTGTGGCGCCGGCGCGAATTCAATCCCGAATCGAATGTGCAATTCGGCGAAGGCGGAGCCGGCACCTTTTCGGACGGCAAGCTGCATACCCAAATTAAGGACCCGCACCATTACGGCCGCAAGGTGCTGACCGAATTTGTGAAGGCCGGTGCGCCGCCGGAGATCCTCTATGTCAGCAAGCCGCACATCGGTACGTTCAAACTGGTGTCGATGATCGAGGAAATGCGCGGCACGATCGAAGCCTTGGGCGGCGAAATCCGCTTCGAAAGCCGGGTCGAGGATGTGCTGATCGAAGACGGCGCCGTGCGCGGCGTGACTCTCGCGAATGGCGAGACGATAGACACTCGCCATGTCGTGATCGCGGTCGGCCACAGCGCGCGCGACACCTTCAAAATGCTTTACGAACGCGGCGTCTATGTCGAAGCCAAACCGTTTTCGATCGGCTTCCGGATCGAACACCCGCAATCCCTAATCGACAGCTGCCGCTTCGGCAAGTACGCCGGCCACCCCCTGCTCGGCGCGGCCGACTATAAACTGGTGCACCACTGCAAGAACGGCCGCTCGGTGTACAGTTTCTGCATGTGCCCCGGCGGCACGGTGGTCGCCGCGACGTCCGAACCCGGCCATGTCGTGACCAACGGCATGAGCCAGTATTCGCGCAACGAACGCAACGCGAACAGCGGCATCGTGGTCGGCATCACGCCGGACGATTATCCGGGAAATCCCTTGGCCGGCATCGATCTGCAACGCCAACTGGAAAAAGCCGCATTTGCACTCGGCGGCGGCACCTACGACGCCCCCGGCCAACGGGTCGGCGACTTTCTCGCCGGCCGCGCCTCGACGCAATTCGGCTCCATCACCCCGTCCTATACGCCGGGCGTGCACTTGTGCGACTTGAGCACAGCCTTGCCCGCTTATGCGATCGAGGCGATTCGCGAAGCGCTTCCCGCCTTCGACAAAAAAATCCCCGGCTTTGCGATGGCGGACGCGGTGCTGACCGGCGTCGAAACCCGCACCTCATCGCCAGTCCGGATCAAGCGCAACGAACACTATCAGAGCATCAACACGCGCGGATTGTTTCCGGCCGGCGAAGGCGCGGGTTATGCCGGCGGCATCATGTCGGCCGCGATCGACGGCATCGAGGTCGCCGAGGCGGTGGCATTGAGCATCGTCGGAAACAGCAAAAAATGAGCCGCGCCGAAAAGCGCGGCGTTATTTGGAGCGCTTGGTCGTGTTGAAAACATAAGACGCCACGACTCCCCGGTTATCGAACTTGATCACCAGATCCTCGGTTTCGCCGTCGCTGAACAGGCTGTAATAATAGTCTCCGTAAGTCCAGGTTTTCATGCCGTTATCGATGCCGGTGCGCCAGGGCGCGCCGAATGTGGTGTAAATGTCGTTCTGGGTGGTCTCGCCGATGCGGATCGAGGGCACCTGGCCGGCAGGAAACTCATGGCCAATCGACGCACAACCCGACAGCAACAGCAACCCGGACAAAGCCAGTGCGGAAGCCGCCTGGCGTAAAATCCTCAAAGCGAGGCCCGAGCGAAAGAAAGCGCTTTTCATCAAAAATAATCCTTAATTAAAAATCAATTCGGCTAAATCATAGGATAAACGCAAGCGAATTTCCTGTTTTTTTGCCGGCCTCCGACTGGCAATCGGCCGTCATACCAATTAAAATAAGCGGTTACACTCACGCCTACCGATATTTAACTGGCCAAATCAATGACTGATTATAAACTCACGCATCTGAAACAGCTTGAAGCTGAAAGCATTCACATCATTCGGGAAGTCGCCGCCGAATTCGAGCGTCCGGTGATGTTGTATTCGATCGGCAAGGATTCCGCCGTGATGCTGCATTTGGCGATGAAGGCGTTTTATCCGGGCAAACCGCCGTTTCCGTTGATGCACGTCGATACGACCTGGAAATTCAAGGAAATGATCGAATTCCGGGACAAAATGGTCAAACAACTCGGCCTCGATCTGTTGGTTTATATCAATCAGGACGGCGTCGATCAAGGCATCGGCCCCTTCACCCACGGCAGCAAGAAACACACCGACGTGATGAAGACCGACGCATTGAAACAGGCATTGGACAAATACAAGTTCGACGCGGCCTTCGGCGGCGCGCGCCGAGACGAGGAAAAGTCACGCGCGAAGGAGCGGGTCTATTCGTTCCGCGACAAAAACCACCGCTGGGACCCGAAAAACCAGCGCCCGGAACTCTGGAACATCTATAACGGCAAGATCGACAAGGGCGAAAGCATCCGCGTGTTCCCGTTGTCGAACTGGACCGAGCTGGACATCTGGCAATACATCCACCTCGAAAACATCCCGATCGTGCCGCTGTATTTCGCGAAGGAACGCCCGGTCGTGAACAAGGACGGCATGTTGATCATGGTGGATGACGAACGGATGCCGATCGGCCCTGACGACAAGATCGAAATGAAAAAAGTCCGCTTCCGGACCCTCGGCTGTTATCCCCTGACCGGCGCGGTCGAGTCGAATGCGACGACGCTGCCCGAAATCATCCAGGAAATGCTGCTGACGACGACCTCCGAACGTCAGGGCCGCTTGATCGACCACGACCAGGCCGGTTCGATGGAACAGAAAAAACGCGAAGGCTATTTCTAAAAGCAGGTTAAAAGTTTCAGGGCGATACCTCTTTCGCCGAGCATCAAGGAAAAACAATTTCATGTCCCACCAGTCCGATTTAATCAGTACCGACATCAACGCCTATCTGGCGCAACACGAGCGCAAGGAACTGCTCCGTTTTTTAACCTGCGGCAATGTCGATGACGGCAAAAGCACGCTGATCGGGCGTTTGCTGCACGATTCGAAAATGATCTATGAAGATCAACTGGCCGCGGTGCAGGCGGACAGCGTCAAATCGGGCACCACCGGCGCGGGCAAGATCGATCTGGCGCTGCTCGTTGACGGCTTGCAGGCCGAGCGCGAACAAGGCATCACGATCGACGTCGCTTACCGCTATTTTTCGACCTCGACGCGCAAATTCATCATCGCCGACACCCCGGGCCACGAACAATACACCCGCAACATGGCGACCGGCGCTTCGACCTGCGATCTCGCGATCATTCTGATCGACGCGCGCTACGGCGTGCAGACCCAGACCAAGCGGCACAGCTTCATCGCCTCCTTGCTGGGCATTCAGCACATCATCGTCGCGATCAACAAGATGGACCTGGTCGATTACAGTGAAGCGACTTTCGATAAAATCAAGCAGGACTATCTGCAATTCACCGCCTCGTTAGCCTTGCATGACGTCCGCTTCATCCCGATTTCGGCGCTGGACGGCGACAACGTGGTCAACCGCAGCGGCAACATGCCCTGGTTCGGCGGCGAACCTTTGATGGACGCGCTGAACAACGTCAAGATCGCGAATGACCACAATTTCTCCGACGCGCGTTTCCCGGTGCAATATGTGAACCGGCCGAACCTGGATTTCCGCGGCTTCTGCGGCACCGTCGCGGCCGGCGTGTTCAAGCAAGGCGACAAGATCACCGCCCTGCCCTCAGGTAAATCGAGCCGGATCAAGGCTATCGTGACCTATGACGGCGAACGCGCGGAAGCCTTCCCGCCGATGGCGGTCACCTTCACCCTCGAAGACGAGATCGATATCAGCCGCGGCGACATGCTCATCGGCAATGAAACCCAACCTGCGACCGTCGCCGACAAATTCCGCGCCAAAATCGTCTGGATGCACGAAAAGGCGCTGACGCCCGGCCGCCAATATACGCTCAAACTCGCGACGCGTAGCGTGTCCGGTTCGGTATCGATGATCCATCACCGGATCGACGTGAATACGCTCGAACACCACGATGCCAGCGAATTGAAGCTGAACGAAATCGGCAATTGCACCCTCACGGTCAATGCGCCGGTCGTATTCGATCCTTACAAAACGAGCAAGGGCACCGGCTCTTTCATCATCATCGACCGTCTGACCAACGGCACGGTCGGCGCGGGCATGATCATCGGCACGACCGAAGACGAAGTGTCGCGTCCGGTCAGCATCGCAGAACGCGCGGCCCGCTTCAGCCAGCAAGCGGCGGCGATCTCGATCAGCGGCGCGAACGTCAGCGAAATCGCTTATCAACTGGAAAGAAAACTGTTCGACAACGGCCATGCCGCGACCGTGCTGGAAACTTCGGATGCAGGTTTGATTCAGGCGATCAAAAACGCCGGCTTGATTGGCTTGTGCGTGAACGGCAAGGAAGGCTGCGACAGCGCGTTCGACAGCGATAAACTGCCGCTCGACGAAATTTACAACAGCCTGAAAGACAGGAAGATTATTTACTAAAGGATAGCCCGGGCGGAAAGCTTAGCGTTTCCGCCCGGTCAACAAAGCCATCAATAAGACGGAGGCATCACTGCCGTTCCGCCTGTATTTTCGATCAGGACGCGGCTTTGGCCGACAACGCTTCCGCATTACGCTTGGCCAATCCGTCGATCACCGCCGCCAGCGAGCCTTTTTGCTGCACTTCATTGGTGAAGGTCGTCCGGTAGTTGGTGACCAGGCTGACGCCTTCGATCATGATGTCATAAACCTTCCACTGTCCGGTGTTGCTCGAAAACATCCGGTAATTGACGCCGACCGGCTGGATGCCGGGCTGCAACACTTCGGTTTTGACGATCACCTTGTTCGCGCCGGCTTCCAAGTCTATCGGCAGGAAGCGAACCGACCATTCCTTGAATTCGAGGAAGGCGCGCGAGTAGGTTCTGACCAATAAGGTTTGGAATTCGCGCTTGAAGCGTTCGCGCTCATCTGGGCTCGCCTCTTTCCACAGCTTGCCGAGCACCAGCGCGGAAATCTTGTCGAAATCGGTATGCGGATAAATCACCTCATTCACAAATGAGGCGATTTTCGCGAAATCGTTTTTAAATGATTGATCCTGTAAACGCAGTTTCAGCTTGTCGGAGGCATCCTGGATCGCCTGCTGAGGCGGCAACAAGTCTTGCGAATACGCCCCCGAAACCGGCAGCAACGTCATAAAGAACAGACATAAACCGAAAATCGTAAATTGTTTGAACTTCATAATAAACCTCAGAAAAATAGAAATCTTTTGACTGTCATTTTCAAATGCCGAAAATAACTTTCCTGATACAATAAAAACCCGCGAAGGCACTGCGGCCGGCGCGGCCTATGGTGCTCGACTGAGATTTTTCCAACCCCAAGAGCTGTGACAAGATGTCCTATCATACCATCAATTTTCCTAAAACACGCATGAGAAGAATGCGTTATAACGATTTTTCGCGCCGCTTGATGCGCGAACATCGTTTGACCGTCGACGATCTGATTTATCCCGTTTTTGTGACCGAAGACAGCAATCAAAGAGTCCCGATCGCGTCGATGCCGGGCATCGAAAGACTGTCGCTGGACCTGCTGGTCGAAGAAGCCTACGAGTTATTCAGCCTGGGCATTCCGGCCATCGCCCTGTTTCCGGTCATCACTCCCGAGAAAAAATCCGACCTTGCGAAGGAAGCCTTCAATCCGGAAGGCCTCGTGCAAAGCGCCGTCAGGGCCTTAAAAGAAGCCGTACCGGAACTCGGCATCATTACCGACGTGGCGCTCGACCCTTATACCTCGCACGGCCAGGACGGCCTGATCGACCAAGACGGCTATGTGCTGAACGACGAAACGATCGAAGTGTTGGTCAAACAGGCCCTGTCGCACGCCGATGCCGGGGCCGACATCGTCGCGCCCTCGGACATGATGGACGGACGTATCGGCGCGATAAGGCAGGCGCTGGAAGCGAACCACCATCGCAACACCCGAATCTTAGCCTATTCCGCAAAATATGCATCGAGTTTTTACGGTCCGTTCCGCGACGCCGTCGGCTCGTCGGCCGCGCTCGGCAAGGCCAATAAATATAACTACCAGATGGACCCGGCCAATTCCGACGAGGCGCTGCGCGAAATCGCGCTGGATTTGCAGGAAGGCGCCGACATGATCATGGTCAAACCCGGCATGCCCTATCTCGACATCATTCGAAGGGCCAAGGACGAATTCGGCGTGCCGACCTTCGCCTATCAGGTCTCGGGCGAATACGCGATGTTGAAAGCGGCGTCGATCAACGGCTGGCTCGATGAAAAACAGGTCGTATTGGAATCATTACTGGCATTCAAGCGCGCCGGCAGCGATGCGATTCTGACTTATTTTGCCAAATCCGTGGCAGAATGGCTGCAAGATTGATCCGCGGCTGATTCGATCGGCTCGCCGAACCGATGCCGATTGGCGGCGACCGCCGCATAAAGTATAAAAACAATAACCGGAGCCCTACACATGACCGACGATTCCATGATTTCCGCCAGACGAAGGCGCCAGATCGAAGCGATCATCCTGATCCTCTTGCTGATATTGTCTCTGACTGGCATTTTCATCAATGATTATTCGCCCGCCGACGGCTTCGGCTATTGGCTCATGATGGTCTTTGTGTTCGCATTTTTTGCGATCATCCTGGGCTGGCTGCAATCGAGGCAGCGTAGCGAGGACTTCATGACCGTGTTGCGCGAACAAGCCCTGCATTGGCTCTTCTCCCTGCTCGTGGTCGGCGGCGCGTCGATCGTGTTGAAACCGGAAGACGACTCGGGACTGATCATTCTGTTGATCCTGTCGCTGGCGACCGCTTTGGACGGCCTGCGCGTCGGCTGGCGTTTCTGCATCGTCGGCATCTTTTTAGGGGTCTCCGCGGTCATTCCGGTCTATACGGAACATTTTTTCTGGGTGGAATTGATGATCGTCGCGGGCATCGTCACCCTGACCATCATCAGAAGCTTTTGGCTGAGGAAAAACATTTAAATGAGCATAACGGACCGCTACGCCGTATTCGGCAGCCCGATCAAGCACAGCAAATCCCCCCGGATTCATCGCCTGTTCGCCGAACAGACCGGCCAAGCGTTGAGCTACGAGGCCCAGGAAGTCACGGCCGAGGCGTTTCCTGCCGAAGTTAACGGCTTCTTCGCGACCGGCGGCAAGGGGCTGAACTGCACGGTGCCGTTGAAAGAGCTGGCCTACCGCTTCGCGGGCGTCAAAACCGAACGCGCCGAACGCAGCAAGGCGGTCAACACGCTCGCGCTACAAGCGGACGGCAGCATTCTCGGCGACAACACCGACGGCTGCGGCCTGGTCACGGACCTGCTGGCAAATCATCAATTGACCCTGGCCGGCGAACGCGTGTTGATTCTCGGCGCCGGCGGCGCCAGCCGAGGCATCATCGGGCCGATCCTGGAGCAAGCGCCAAGCCGCTTGGTCATCGCAAACCGCACCGCCGATAAAGCCGTGTTGCTTGCCGAGGAATTCAACGCATTGGGCGACCTATCCGGCTGCGGCTTTGAAGCGCTCGCCCCGCTGCAATTCGACCTGATCCTGAATGCGACCTCCGCCAGCCTGAGCGGCCAGTTGCCCCCGCTGCCCGATCACCTGCTCGCAGCCGGGGGCAGTTGTTACGATCTCGCCTACGGCAACGAGCCGACCGCCTTCGTGCGCTGGGGATTAGAGCACGGCGCGCGGCTTAGCCTGGACGGCCTCGGCATGCTGGTCGAACAGGCGGCCGAAGCCTTCTACATCTGGCGCGGCGTGAGGCCGCAGACCCGACCGGTGATCGACCTGCTGGACGGGGAAAGGCAAACAAAATAGCCCGCACCCGCTTCACTCTGCTGATGTTATGACGACCGGCCGGCCTCAACGCAAAATCATTCATATCGACATGGATGCCTTTTTCGCCGCGGTCGAGCAACGCGACAACCCGGCCTATCGCGGCAAAGCCATTGTCGTCGGCGGCCGGCCGGATGCGCGGGGCGTGGTCGCGACGTGCAGCTACGAAGCCCGAAAATACGGCATCCATTCGGCGATGCCGTCTTCCCACGCTTACCGCTTGTGCCCTCAGGTCATCTTCGTAAAACCGCGTTTCGAGGTTTATAAGGAAGTCTCGGCGGTCATTCGCCGCATTTTCTCCGACTATACCGAACTGTTCGAGCCCTTGTCGCTCGATGAAGCCTATCTGGACGTAAGCGAGGTGTCGCGCTGCCAGGGTTCTGCGACCCTGATCGCGAAGGAGATCAAGGAGAAGATTCGCCGGCAAACCGGGCTGACCGCCTCGGCCGGCATTTCCTACAACAAATTTCTGGCCAAGATCGCCTCCGACATCAACAAACCCGACGGTTTGTATTTGATCACGCCCGAGCAGGGGCCGGGATTCGTCGAACAGCTGGCGATCGGCAAATTTCACGGCATCGGCAAGGCCACCGAAAAAAAGATGCATGAATTAGGCATCCGCACCGGCCTTGACCTGAAACAATGGCCTTTGCCGTTGTTGGCGCAGCATTTCGGCAAGTCGGGACAGTATTATTACGATATTGCCCGCGGCATCGACAACCGGCCGGTCCGCAATGTCCGTCCGAGTAAATCGGTCGGCGTCGAAATCACCTACCAGGAGGACCTTGAAGACACTTGCCAAATCCTGGAGCAACTCTTCGGGCTGCTGGACAAGGCCCTGACCCGGCTGGCAGCGAAGCAACTGACCGCCCATACCCTCACGATCAAGCTTAAATATCACAACTTCGTGCAGATCACGCGCAGCAGAACGCTGCCGCAGGCGATCACACGAGTCGAGGGATTCGAGGCTATCCTGGCCGATTTGCTGAAAGATACCGAGGTCGGTGCGAAAAAGGTGCGCTTGCTCGGGGTTGCACTATCCTCCCTGGACTCGGCGGCGCCATTGAATTGGCGACAACTGGACTTGTTCGATTAGTAAAATCGGCGCGGGGCTTTATTCACGCTGCTTTTGCACCGCTTTTTCATGATGATTCGGATCGTGTCGGTTTTGCCCTTTGGTATTTTCACATCCCGCGAGAAAACCCAGAATCAGAAGTATCAGAATAGATGACTTCATCATGCCCTCCTCAATCGCTTAGCGGTGAGGTTATACAATAGCAAATTCCGCTACCATATTCCGAAGAGATTCTCAGGTTAATTCCCCTCGCGAATATTTTCTCGTTTCGACTCCCGAAGCCATGAGAAAATGAAACCCGGCCCCTCAAACACCGGCTACGGATGTTACTCTCGAAATCGATCCAACCCGACTCCCCTCGACACCTGTCTTCCCTGAAGGCTTTGTGGCCTTTCATGCGCCCCTACCGCGGCAGAATAGCGCTGGCTTTTGTGCTGCTGTGCCTCGGTTCGGCCACCATCCTGCTGGTGCCGTTGGCGTTTCGCGATCTGATCGATTTCGGTTTCGGGCAACGGCAACACGCCGGCGCCGGGCTGCTGGGTTCGCTGAGCCTGAACGGGCGCTTCGCGGTTCTGTTCGGATTGGCGAGCCTGTGGGCGTTGGCCGTTTCGGCGCGATATTACACCGTGACCTGGATAGGAGAGCGAGTCACGGCAGATCTGCGCACGGCGGTGTATGCGCGGGTGCTGGTACAGTCCCCACAATTTTTCGAGACTTTGCAAACCGGCGAAGTGCTGTCGCGCCTGACCGGCGACACCATCCTGATCCAGACCGTGGTCGGCAGCTCCGTTTCGATGGGCCTCAGAAGCCTGTTCCAGTTTGTGGGCGGCATGGTCATGCTGGCGGTGACCAGTCTGCATCTGTTCTCCCTGAATCTGGGCCTGATGGCTTTATTGACGCTGCCCATCTTAGCGATCGGCCGCAAAGTGAAAAAGCTCTCCCGCGAATCGCAGGACAAAATAGCGGATGCCTCGGCACTGGCCGGCGAGATTCTGAACGCGGTACCGACGGTCCAGGCCTATACCCAGGAACAGCGGGAAACCCGACGCTTCTCCGAGCGTGCGGAAATGAGTTTCAAGACCGCAATCCGGCGCACCCGGGTGCGTGCGGCGCTGACGGCGCTAATTATCATGGCCGTGATGGGATCGATTATTTTCGTGCTGCGGATCGGCGCGAACCTGGTGCATGAGGGCGGCATGACAGGCGGACAACTGGCGTCCTTCGTGCTGTATGCGGTCCTGGTGGCGGGCGGGGTCGGCACCCTGGCGGAAGTCTGGGGCGATATCATGCGGGCGGCCGGGGCAACCGGGCGCTTACTGGAACTGCTCCATGCCCAACCCGCCATCGTCGAAGCCAATGTGCCGCAACCGCTGCCGCGCCCCGAAATAGCCGAGATTCGCTTTGACCATGTCACCTTCCGTTACCCGTCGCGACCGCAGACGGCCGCGCTCGAAGGCATCACGCTCGCTATCGCTCCGGGCGAGAGCATCGCGCTCGTCGGCCCTTCCGGTGCGGGCAAGTCCACCCTGTTCCAGCTTTTATTGCGTTTCTACGAGGTATCGGATGGCGCCATTCGATTCAACGGGCAGGACATTCGCGAACTTTCCTTACAGGAATTACGCAACAGGATTGCCATCGTGCCGCAAGATCCGGTGATCTTCTCGGCCAATGCCCTGGAAAATATTCGTTACGGCCGCCCTGATGCCAGCGATGATGAAGTCATCGCCGCCGCAAAATCGGCGCAAGTGGAAGAATTCATCAACCGCCTGCCGGAAGGCTATCAGACCTTTCTGGGGGAACGCGGTACCCGCTTATCCGGCGGACAACGCCAGCGTATCGCCATCGCTCGGGCGATTTTGAGAAATGCGCCGCTTTTGCTGCTCGACGAAGCCACCAGCGCCCTGGATGCGGAATCCGAAATCCTGGTGCAGGAAGGCTTGAACACGGCCATGCGGGGGCGTACCACCCTGATCATTGCCCACCGGTTGGCCACGGTGAAGAAGGTCGGCCGTATCATCGTCCTGAACCAGGGACGTATCGTCGAAACCGGTGCTCCCGAGGATTTACGCAAACAGAGCGGGCTGTACGCTAAGCTCGCCAGCCTGCAATTCGACATTCAATAAAGTAAAGCTCATTAATGGAAAAAGATAAAGAAGCCGAGGTGGGCAAACAGTTTCACCGTTTGCCCACCATTTAAAATAAACAGGTGGACAGAAAATTGCTGCCCACCCGGATCCAAATAAAAATAAGATTAGCAGAGGGTAGGCGTAGGGCGGTTTCGCGCCAGCAAACCGCCATTGCCTAGTGTTCAGTCTTCGAAAATATGAAAAAAACCGAAAAGATAAATCTCGGTAAGAAAGGTCCGGGTGAAATTCGGATTGGTTGGCTCCGAGAATGGTGGATTGCCTAGCGGCGAATCCACCCTACAAGTGATCCGCCGTACGGCCGTTTCGGTTGTCCGGTTCGAAGTGTTAGCCAGCGCCTCGGAGAAGGATTTATCCTAGATTGAACAGACACTCTTCGAGCTCTTTGTAAATGTTCATGTCTTCCGAAATGTGCGCCGATAAATTGAGCTTAAAGCTCTCGGGATTCACGCTTGTGGTTATTCCACAAATATTCTTTATCCGTCCTGTATGATCTTTGAGATTCTGATTAACGATATCTGTTACGAGCTCAGCGTATGCAGTTGCATTGAACTCAAGCTCGTTCTCATTGCAGTAACGCTTTAGCACTTCCTCGTCATAGAGATAATTTTCGATTTCCCAGCGCTTCAACACGCGATGATTAGCAGGATGGTTGTCAAGATAAAGCTGTCGGTCCTTCTCCGTGGTATTTTTCCCAGAGGCCATATCGCGATCTTTCAAGACCAAAATCTCTAAAGTCGAAAACACCTTGCTCAGTATGGCGAGTGCGATATCGCTTCTTTGGTCTAGTTCCGTATTTCCGCCGCTAGAGACAAATACCACATCATGGTGCTTGTCTGAAAAGATATTGTTGAAGACTTGTGCATCAAGCCCTCGTTCTCTTCCTGCGGCTCCTGGTTGATCTCGCCCTTCGCAGTAAATTATTTTCTTTGGACTAATGAGGTGAGCCAGATCATCAAGCGCAATCTCGAAAATATCCTTCCAGTTCACTCTTGTTGTCTTCATAGGAGTTAAGACATGCGTCTGTGAGGCATAATCTTTTCCACCATGAAATCGAACGATTTGGCATTTGTCTTTTAACTCTTCTTGCAGTGTTCTCAGGAAACCGATGCTATGCGTAGTTAGCCAGATTTGGCAATTATCGCCAATCAGGCGATCAATTTCGAGTAACAGGTTTTTTTGAATGCTCGTATTTATGTGCAGCTCTGGCTCATCAAGAAGAAATATTGTGTCGTTATAATCTTCTTTCCTCAGATAAAGATCGAGCAGTATGTCAACAACCTCCTTCTCGCCCGATGACAGAACATTAAAATCGAACTCGTTCGGATGGTCTGCCTTCTTGAAATATAACGTCCCTCGTGATGCTTCAATATCTCCAAGACTTGAGATCTCGAGATCAAGGCATTTGCTGATCGAAGTATTTAAATCACCGATTATTTTTTTCTTTGCTTCGCTCGGTCGGCAGTCTGTTGCGTGCATGTACTTATTGAACTCGACATATAGTCGCCTGTAGTTCTCCTCCATCTTGTCATCGAGATCCGAAGCTGAGGTGGCACCATAGCTGTTTTGCCACAGCTCCGCAGTTGCTCTTGACTCCTTTACCTTGAGGTAATTGTTATACCTATAGGGACTCCTGAATGAAAACATGGTCTTTTCTCTTCCGATTTTCTTCTTGGCGTCTTGAACCTCACCGAAAGATCCTTCCATAAACTCAATAGTGACGTTTTGGTAACTGTAATTTGGCGTCTTGTTCATTGAGTGGTATTCGTAATCTTTCCCGCCTTTGTTCCCGATTCTGTTGTAGGCGTTAAAGAAGAAGAGAATTCCATCTAGAACGCTGCTCTTTCCGCAACCGTTTGGTCCAACAAGAGCAATTATCCTTTTAGGATTGTCTCCAAGGTCGATCGTGAGATCATGAAATCTCTTGTATCCATTCATCAGGCGGAGTTTTTTTATTTTCACGGTATCGCTGTCTTAGATGTGATTAATGGTTTTTAGTGGTTGCACCGCATTCATCGCGGAATATGGCTAACTAGTAATTCAATAGTTTCCGTATAATAGCTGATTGGTTAGCATAGGGTTTTTCTTTCTGTTTATCATCAGCGATCAGTAATAATGGCCGGTAATGACCTAATTGCTGCCATTGAAACAGATTGATCGAAAGACCGCAACGGGTCGCTATGTTGAGCTTAACATAGCGACCCCTATGTGTAGTTGCAAACTATGTGTAGCTTGTTGATCTTTATTGCCTGAGAGATTGAGCGCGACTGGGTTTGAGCCGAGATGCTTTATCCGTAGCTTGACATAGTTTTGCCGAAGTCCTGAAGTGAAAACTCATTCACCTCAGGAGATTGCCATGTATTCTAATCACCATACCAGCAGTTGGCTGCTTGAAAGCCAATTAGCTCCTTTCGTTGATGCTTTTATGCTGCGCTTGTTCGACTGCCGCTATGCATTCAATACCATTAATAATTACCTTGCCGGACTGACCCATTTTGCTCACTGGCTTACCGAGAGCCATATTGATGTCAAAACCATCGACGAAAGGCTAATCCAGCGTTTTCTGGATGATCATCTGCCGAACTGCTGCTGCGAGAAACCGGCATTCTCTGATGCCAAGGATTTACATGCGGCACTGGGCCATTTACTGAGAGTTCTGCGGGTCAACGCCATCATCGCCGATTCATCGATAGGCCAAACGCCCGTAGACGAGGAGCTTCGACGATTCGATGACCACATGAGCCATGTGCGTGGACTCGCTGCCAGAACACGTAAACAGTATCTTGCTGTCGTTCGCTGCCTGCTATTAGCGCAGTTTGCTGATCGAGAGGTCGTGATTGCTGCGATCAAAGCAAACCAGATTCGCCAGTTCATAGCCAGCCAAAGCTCGCAATGTCGTGTGGCGTCCAGTATCGGCGCATCGGTTTCGGCATTACGCAGTTATTTTCGCTATCGCGCTACCCTGGGCGATGCAGTCCATCATTTAATAGGTGCCACCAGTTTTCCGGCCAACTGGCAACAAGCTTCGCTACCGAAAACCCTGACCAAGCACGAAGTTGAACGCTTATTAGGTGCGCTTGCGCAGGATGGCCCGGCGGCGCTCCGAACGGCGGCCATCGTGCATTGCGCATTGGACCTTGGCTTACGCAGTAGCGAGGTCGCTTACCTTGGACTGGATGACATCGATTGGTCTGCGGCGACAATTACACTACGTGGCACCAAGGGTCGACGTGAAGCTATCATGCCCTTACCAGCAGCCACCGGTCAAGCGATTGCCGATTACCTGAAGTATGAACGACCACCCACCAGCAATCGTGCGGTGTTCGTGCGTAACGTGGCGCCACGCGATCAGCCTGTCGGCCCTGATCTGATCCGAAAATCGATCCGTCAGGCTTATGCGCGTGCGGGTTTACCCTATACGCGGTCGCATCTTCTGCGGCATACCATGGCTAGCAGACTCCTGGAGAGTGGTAGTTCCCTCAAAGAAGTCGCGGATGTCTTACGGCATCGGTCACTTAATACCACGCTGGTTTACGCCAAACTCGACAGCCAGAACCTGGCGGCAGTCGCTTTGCCTTGGCCTGGGAGTGCGTCATGAATGCCCCTATCACGATGGCCACCCATGCCGAAAATTACTTGCATGAACGGCGGCGACTAGGCTTTGGCTTGCGCTCGCCTGGCTACTCGATTATCAGTTTTGCTCATTATATTGATGCCTTGAACACCCAAGAACCGCTAACCGTCGAGATGATGGCAGATTGGGCACGACAAGACCAGGGACATAGCGCTGATCCTACCACCTGGGCGAGGCGGTTGAAGCATCTGCGCTCGTTTTGCCGTTACCTGCGACAATTTGAGCCGCGCACCGAGGTGCCCGACGACAGTCTCTTTGGCCGAGTCGGCCAGCGATTAGCGCCGCACATTTATAGCGGGCAGGAGATTATCGACTTGCTGAATGCCGCGCATAACCTGGATTCCTTTATTCCAGGGCTTAGGGGTGCCACTTACGAGACGTTGTTCGGGTTACTCGCGTCCACGGGTCTGCGAATTTCCGAAGCCTTGCATTTACTGGATTCGAATGTCGATCTAAAGGCTGGCATACTCACCATACGGCAAACCAAATTTGCCAAATCACGCTATGTACCGCTCCATCCCAGCACGGTGGATGCATTAAGGCAATACCAATCACTACGAAATCGTCATATCGAGGTGTCCGATGAGACACGATTTTTTGTGGGCGATCGTGGCCGACGGCTAGGACAACCGCTCAGTCAAAGGCAAGTTCATCGCGTATTCATCGCTATACGCAATCACTTGGGCTGGATTAATCGGGGTGCTCACAATGGCCCGCGCATTCACGACTTGCGACATACGTTTATAGTCCGCCGTATACTGCTGTGGCAAACCCAAGGCACGAATGTCGACCAACAGATGCTGGCATTATCTACCTATGTCGGGCATGCCATGGTCACCAATACGTACTGGTATCTCACTGGCATTCCTGAGCTCATGGCCGGGGCGGCCAATCGGTTTGAAGCCTTTGCGCAGCTACCGGAGACAGGCCATGACTAAAACAACAGCACCCCATCCAGTCTCCTTCTCGGCTTTGGTCCAGCAGTTTTTTACCGAATATCTGGTCAATCAACGTGCCATGAGTCCGCGCACGATTGCCTCGTATCGGGATGCCATGTTGCTATTCCTGGATTTCACCCGCCATCACCTGGGTAAAATGCCGACGGCGCTGAATTTAGCGGATATAACGCCGGATTTGATCCTGGCCTTCTTGGACCATTTAGAGCAGCATCGCCACAACGCAGTGCGTAGCCGGAACTTGAGGCTGACCGCCTTACGTGCATTTTTGAAATTCGCCGCCCGACGCGATGTATCGTCATTTTTTGTCATCGAACAGGCGTTGGGTATCCCCATGAAGCGGTTCGAACGCCCCATGTTGGGTTTTCTGAGCCGCGAGGAGATGTTAGCAATCTTGGGCCAACCCGGTGAAACCTGGACATCCCAGCGTGACCATCTGTTGCTGACCCTACTTTACAACACCGGTGCTCGCGTTTCTGAAATCATTGGCGTCAAGGTCGGTGATATCGTCATGGGTGAATCGGCTTGTGTCCATCTGCGCGGCAAGGGCCGTAAGCAGCGTTCAACACCTTTATGGAAAAGCACGATCCAGGAAATTCGAGCTTGGTTAAAGCACAACCCAACGTTAAGCG
This sequence comes from Methylomicrobium lacus LW14, assembly GCF_000527095.1. NCBI lineage: Bacteria > Pseudomonadati > Pseudomonadota > Gammaproteobacteria > Methylococcales > Methylococcaceae > Methylomicrobium > Methylomicrobium lacus. The sequence goes on from NZ_AZUN01000001.1 coordinate 2,089,796, forward strand.
TTGATTCACCACTGTTACCGAATCGAGATGGCCAGTCAATGTCGCGATTTAACGTCACGCAGCGACTCAATCTTGCAGTCGCGCATGCTGCCCAGACGATGAGCAGTCTTTCCAAACGAAAGATATCGCCACACACCATCCGTCATACCACGGCCATGCATCTACTCCAGTCGGGTGTGGCTTTTAACGTGATTGCCCTATGGCTGGGACATGAGAGCACGACCACTACCCATCGGTACGTAGAGGCCGACTTGGCGATGAAGAATAAAGCGCTGGCAAGGCTCCAATCACCGGAAACAAAAAGTTGCCGTTACCATCCTGATGACGATACATTGATGCAGTTTCTTCAGGCGCTGTAATTATGTGTAGTTGAGGTTTGCCCCAAGTGACAGCACTCAAGGGTGGACCTCAACGGTAAAATTGCATATACACATAGTTTGCCACTACACATAGGGGTCGAAGTCTGCCTATTTATGTCGGATTTAAGTTAAGGTCAATTTTTTAAGCCTTCAGTTCAAGCCCAGAGTTTTACACCGAGAAGGAATTTTATGTAACGAGTTCATGAGGCCTTCTCACCCATCCGTCTAAACAAACAGATAATCCAGCACCAATCCTATAAAAACCGCCAGACCAAACCAGTTGTTATTCAAAAACGCCTTGAAGCAGAGCGTTTTTTCGCGGCGGAATATCAGTTTCTGCTGATAACCGGCTAGCCCCGCCGCAACCAGAAGCCCGGCGTAATAAAACAGACCCAGTTCCTGCATGCGCCCGACAATCACCAACAGGCCAAGCATCACGATCTGCAACGCTCCCATGATATGACGGTCATAGTCGCCGAACAGGATTGCGGTCGATTTGACGCCGATCTTCAGATCATCGTCCTTGTCGACCATCGCGTACATCGTGTCGTAAACCAGCGCCCAGAGCAGCACGGCCAGATACAATAGCCAGCCGACCAGAGGAATCGTGTTCGTCTGCGCGGCGAACGCCATCGGCACCGCCCAGCCGAACGCCATGCCGAGGTAGGCCTGCGGCAGATGCGTGAAGCGTTTCATGAACGGATAGCTGGCCGCGAGAAAGGCGCCGATGAACGACAGCCCTATCGTGAGCGGATTCATCAGCAGCACTAGGCCGAACGACACTAAAGTCAGCACCGCAAACAGGATCAACGCTTCCTTCGGCTGGACGCGGCCGGCCGCGATCGGGCGCTGTTTGGTGCGTTCGACATGCGGGTCGAAATCGCGGTCGGCATAATCGTTGATCACGCAGCCGGCGGCCCGCATCAGCACCACGCCCAGGAAAAACACCGTGAACACCAGCGCATCCGGCTTGCCGCGCCCCGCGATCCAGAGCGCCCACAGCGTCGGCCATAATAGAATCAGCGTGCCGATGGGCCGGTCGAAACGGGCGAGCAGCCAGTATTGTTTGGTGCGATCGGCGATGCGATCCGCAATGCGTGTTGTCAAGATAACCCCTTTTTCAGCGAGAGTTTGTGCGAGAAATGTTATTATAACTTTTTTATTTGAAAGAGCGCCGAAGCGCCAAAGGCAGCCGTTATGAAAGTTAAAATTTATCATAATCCGCGTTGCAGCAAATCCCGGGAAACGCTGCAACTGTTGCGGGACAAGGGTATTGAACCGGAGATTGTCGAATATCTGAAAAATCCGCCGAGCGCGGAAGAACTCGACGAGATACTGCAAAAACTCGGGATTGAACCGCGCGACCTGATGCGCCAAAAAGAGAAGCCTTACGATGAATTGGACCTGTTCGACAAATCGCTGGACCGGCAGACGCTGATCCGCGCGATGGTCGAGAACCCGATTCTGATCGAACGCCCGGTCGTGGTGATCGGGGATAAGGCCGCGATCGGCCGGCCGCCGGAAAACATCCTCGCGATCCTGTAACGATGACCAAAATCCTGGTGCTTTATTTCTCCCGGAACGGCGCGACCGCCGACATGGCGATGCAGATCGCGCGCGGCGTCGAAACGGTCGACGGCGCGGAAGCTGTGGTCAGGACCGTGCCCGACGTGTCCGCGGTGTGCGAAAAAACCGCCGAACGGATTCCCGCGCAGGGCCCGGTGTATGCGACGCTGGACGATCTGAAAAACTGCGACGGCCTGGCGCTGGGCAGTCCGACCCATTTCGGCAACATGGCCGCGCCGTTGAAATATTTCCTCGACAGCACGACCCCGATCTGGTTTTCGGGCGCGCTGGCGGGCAAACCGGCCGGCGTGTTCACCTCGACCGGCAGCCTGCACGGCGGCCAGGAAAGCACGCTGTTGTCGATGATGCTGCCGCTGCTGCATCACGGCATGTTGCTGGTCGGACTGCCCTACACCGAGGCGGCGCTGCGCGAGACGACATCGGGCGGCACGCCGTACGGACCGAGCCATCTGGAAGAGAAGAATTCGCGGCTCAGCGACCCCGAAAAGACGTTGTGCCGGGCGCTCGGCAAACGCCTCGCGCTCACTGCAAAAGCGCTGAAGGCGGGCATGCCGGCTTGAACAAGATGGCGCCGATCTTCTTTCGTTATCTGACGCTCAGCGGTTATTTCGGGCTGTTCGCGCTGATGATGCTGTGGCCGACCGTACTGGCGGCTGCACCGCAATTACCGGTCGCGCTGGTGCTGATCGTCACGGTGGCGCCGCTGTTGCTGTTGGTGCGCGGCTTGCTGGCGTTCAACCCGAAAAGCTATGCCTGGGCCGGCTTCATCAGCCTGTTGTATTTCGCGCACGGCGCGGTCGAAATTTACGCGAATGCCGGCGCCCGCTGGCTGGCGGGGTCTGAAATCCTGTTCAGCCTGCTGCTGTTTTTCGGTTCGGCGCTGACGCTCCGTTCTCGCGGGAAAGCCCGCTGAATCATGGCGAAACAACTGCCGTTGCAGTTCGTATTCAGGGCCAATCAAACGTTCCAGGACTTTTTTCCGGGCGTAAATTCGGCCGTCGTGAATCATCTGCAACACTGCGTCGACGGCAGCGGCGAAACGTTCATTTTTCTCTGGGGACAAGCCGGCCTCGGCAAGAGCCACCTTTTGCAGGCTTGCTGCCACGAGGCGCAAAAGCTGGGCCTTGCGAGCTTTTATTTCGACCTGCATCAAGCCGCCGAGTCTTCCGCCGAATTGCTGAACGGCCTCGAAGCCTGCGAACTCGTCTGCCTCGACAATGTCGAAGCGGTGGCGGGCCTTGCCGACTGGGAGGTGGCCTTGTTCAATTTTTTCAATCGGCACCGGGACCTCGGGCATAGGCTGATCATCTCCTCGGGCGTCAGCCCCAAAGCCTTGGCGATTGAATTGCCCGACTTGAAAACGCGCCTGAATTGGGGGCTCGGTTTGAACATACAAACGCCGGACGATGAAGGCCGTATTGCCGCGCTGGTATATAAAGCCCGGCGCATGGGACTGGAGATTTCGCCGCAGGCCGGGCGCTTCCTGTTGAACCGCGCCGACCGCGAGATGGCGTCCTTATGGCGTCTGCTCGACAGCCTCGACCAGGCCTCCCTGTCCGCCAAACGCAAATTGACCATCCCTTTTTTGAAACAGATTTTGGATGAAAACCCCAGCTAGCAAAGTACTGATCGTCGGCGCCGGCGCCATCGGCGCCTTTTACGGATCGCTGCTCGCGAAGGCCGGCGCGGAAGTGTCGGTGGTCTGCCGCTCCGATTATGACGCGGTCAAACAATCCGGCTTCACGATCGACAGCGCCGATCTCGGCACTTATCGCTTCATGCCGAAAGCAGTGCTCAAGGACGCCGCGGACTTTCAAGGGCCTGCGGACTATGTGCTGCTCTGCACCAAGATACTGCCCGGCGCCGATCGGGCCGCGCTGCTGCGCCCCGTGGTCGCGCCGCAAACGTCGATCGTATTCATCCAGAACGGCGTCGATATCGAACAGGAAATGCTCGCGGCCTTCCCCGATAACGAAGTCGTCAGCGGCCTGGCGTTCATCTGCTGCAACCGGATCGGGCCGGGAGAGATCGCGCATCTGGCCTACGGCCGTCTGGCGCTGGGCAACCTGCCGGGCTCGGTCAGCGCTAAAACCCTGGAATTGTGCCGCTTGTTTCGGGAGTCCGGCATCGACTGTAATGCGAGCGATGCAATCGTCGCCGAACGCTGGCTCAAATGCGTCTGGAATGCGCCTTTCAATCCGTTGTCGGTGCTGTCCGGCGGACTCAGCACGGCCGAAATCCTGCACAGCGAAGAGCCTTTCGTGCGCCATATCATGCAGGACGTCTGCCGGATTGCCGAAGCCCTGGGCCACCCCTTGCCTATCGATGCGGTGGAACAAAACATCGAAAAGACCTACCGGATGCCGCCCTATAAGACCAGCATGCTGCTCGATTATGAACACGGCCGGCCTCTGGAAACCGAGGCGATTCTCGGCAATGCGATACGCGCGGCGGGGCGCGCGCATGTGCCCTGCCCTTATCTGGAATCGCTTTATGCGTCTATCCGCCTGAAACTGCTGGCGGACGCCAAACGCCGGCACTCCAACACAGCTTGCAGCCATGTGTCGTCATAAACTGGCATCAGGCAGCCTGTCTGCATTTTTGCTGTTGTCCTCGCTGTATTGCAGCGCGGCCCCCCGCATCGCGGTGCTCGATTTTGAACTGAAGGATCTGACTCCCGCGCCCTATATTCCGGCCGAAATCGCCCGTACCGCCAGCATCAAGCCGCTGCTGGAACAGGAGCTTGCAAAAGCAGGCTACCCGATCGTCCAGATCGATCGCCGCGACATCGCCGAGGCCGCCGCCGGCCCCGGCTACCTGTTCGATCACCACGACCTGGCCGCCGAACTGGCCAGGTCGGTTGACGCCGACTATGTCGTGGTCGGCAGGCTGCACAAGCCCAGCTACCTGTTCGCCTATTTGATGGCGCATCTGGTCGATGTACGGCAGGGCAAACTGGTCGGCGATTATGTTTCCGAGATCAAAGGCGGCGACAAGAAGTTGACCCTGAAAGGAGTCGAAAGCCTGGCCCGGAAGATCACCGCAACGCTTGCCCCAAATGCCTTTCGCTCCAGGTGAGCCTGGGCCGCGGCCAGTCAACGGTTAATCTCAAATCCTCCCTGCCGACATGCTGACGCGACTGCTGGTCTATCTCGCCTACTTCCTGAAAACCTCGGCACGGTATCAAAACACCAAACATTTTTTCCGGCGCTTGCTGCTGATCCCGCAGAGCCGGCCGAAAGCTTATTTCGATGTTTTCATGATCGTGCTGGTGATCATCAGCGTGTTCCTGCAGATCGATAAAGTCAGCCATCAGCCGCCGCACTGGCATCTGGTCTTTGAAGATTGCATCGTCGCGCTGTTCATCCTCGAATATCTCCTGCGCGCCTGGATTCATAACGACAGCCATCAAATCATCCTGGATCATTACGAGCGCTCGGAATACCTGGATATTCCGTTCAAGCTACACAAGGTGTTAACCGCGATCGCGGCGAAAAAAATCGACTATGCGTTCAGCCCGCTGGCGCTGATCGATTTGCTGGCCATCCTGCCCAGCTACCGGCCTTTGCGCGTTTTGCGAGTGTTTCTGATTTTCCGCCTGTTCAAGCTGTTCCGCTACATCAACAGCATCAAGCTGTTCACGCAGATCCTTTTTAACAAACGCTTTGAGCTTTACACCCTGGCGGTATTTTTGGGGCTGCTGCTTTTTATCGGCAGCACCGCCATTTTTTTGTTTGAGAACCCGGAAAACGGCGGTCACGTCAACGACTTGTTCGACGCCTTCTATCTGGCCGTCGTGACCATGTCGACGGTCGGCTACGGCGACATCGCCCCAGAAACCCCGGGAGGGCGCCTGGTCGTGATGGGGCTGATTTTTACCGGACTCGGCGTGTTGTCATTCTTCACCTCGATCATCGTCTCGGCCTTTAACGATAAAGTGAATGACCTCAGGGAGAATCAGGTGTATGCGGAATTGCACCAGCTCGAAGGGGTTGTGATCATTTGCGGCTTCGGCCGGGTCGGCATGCATATCGCGCGGCAGCTTGCCGAGCATCAACAGCCTTTCGTGATCATCGATAAATTGGATCATCATATAGAAGACGCCAGACGCCTCGGCTATCTGTCCATCCAGGGCGATGCGAGCAAGAACGACGTACTGACCCTGGCCGGCATCAACCGCAACGCCTCGGCGATTTTATGCACGACCGGCGACGATGTCAGCAATGTTTACATCACGCTGACCAGCCGCCAGTTGAATCCCGCGATTCGGATCATTTCGCGCGCCTACCTGCATGACAATGTCCGTAAACTGTATCAGGCCGGCGCGAATCATGTGATCGAACCGTTCGAAATCGCCGGCATGGCCGCCGCAGAATATGTCGGGCAACCGGTCGCTTTTGAAGCGATCGTCGGCATCATGCACGAGGAAAAAGAGTTCGTTCTCGACACCGTGGGCGCACATCCGGGCTCTTCGATCATCGGCAAAAAAATCACCGACATCGATTTCGGTCACAGCAAGCTGATGCTGATCGGCGTGATCAGCGCCCATCCCGCACATCTCAAACAACATGAGCGTTATCCGATGCAGGACCGGCATTTTTATTTCAACCCGAAACACACTTTCGAGGTGCAGGAAGGCGATTTGCTGGTCGTTTTAGGCAAACAGATCGGCATCGAGTATTTTCGCTATCAGATCGAAAAAAGCCGCTTCAACCTGGGCAGGAAAAAATGAAAAAAATTGCGGTATTCGGCGATCCCCGTATGGCGCTGGAAGCGCTGTCCCGATTCGACAAGGAAACCAGCTCTGTGATTTACGCCGCGCAAAATCGTCACGATGCGGAGTTCATCGCTGACCAGGGTTTCGCCGCCGAAGTGATCGATTTTCGCGATGACAGCGCGCTGCATACGCTCGGTATCGGCGTCGACATCGATTATTTATTCTGTTTTTTCGCGGCCGACTCGGATAATGTGTTTTTGACGCTGTCGGCACGTGCGCTCGACAAGAACCTGAACATCATCGCGACCATCGATGCGCCGGACGCCTCCGAGAAATTATTGGCCGCCGGCGCGAGCAAAATCATCGATCCCTACGAAATCAGCGGACGCAAAACCTATGAAATTCTGACCAAACCGGAAATCACCCACATCCTGGATCAGACCGTGCACCGGCGGCACGATCTGAATATCGCCGAAATCGAAATCCCGGCAGGCTCTTGGCTCGAAAACCGCAAAACCAGCGCGCTGAAATTAAACGAGCGTCATAACCTGATCCTGCTCGGCGTCGTCGATAAGGAAATCGGCGAGCAGTTGCATTTCGCGGTCGGCGACAAGGAGCATAGGCTGAATGCCGGCGATGTGCTGGTGGTGATGGGGCCGGCCGGGGAAATCAAGGCGTTCAAGGAAGGATTGTTGGGGAGCGATAACGTTTAGGTTTTCGCACATCATTGAGTTTACGCATTATTCGCATACCACAACGGCTGATAATCTAGTTCGCCGGATCATCACCGCTTCCGAATACGACCGCCCCCGAATCGGCCAGGCTTCTGACGATCAGCAAAATCTCTTTTTGCGCCGCCGCGACTTCGCCAGGCCGGGCAAGCGGCGCGGCTTCCAAGTCATCGCGCAGCATTTCCGCGGTGCGCCTTGACATATTGCTGAAGATTTTCTGCTTAAGACCCTCGCTCGCACCCTGCAGCGCCAGTAACAGCCGATCCGTCGCCACTTCGCGCAGCAAGCTTTGCATGCCCCGATCATTCAGATTGATCAGTTCTTCGAAGACAAACAGCTTGTCCTGAATTTTCTGCGCCAATTCGAAATGGCTGCCGGAAATAGCGTCCAGCACCTGGCTGCCGATAGGGTTATCCAAATAATTCAAAATATTCGCGGCGACATTGATGCCACGGACAAGCGAGGATTTGTCTTGTTGCTTGCCGGCCCATTGTTCTCTTATCACTTCATCCAGTTCCCGCAAGGCTTCCGGCGACACCCCCTCCAGCGAGGCGATCCGCATCACGAGATTCGGGCGCATTTCCTCGGGTAAGGCCGTGATCACCTCCGCCGCGCGCTGGCCGTCGAGCAAGGACAACAGATTGGCGGCGACCTGCGGATGCTCCGAGCGAAGCCAATCGGCTAGCGTCCGGGCATCCATCCGCTGCAAGCGCTGGATGCCTTCATTTCTGCCGCCGAGCAATACCCTGTCAATCATCGCTTCGGCTTTTTCGGGGCCGAGGGCATCCGCCATCACGCTGCGAACATAGTTTTCCGCATCGCCGCCTATGGCCGCCTGTTTTTGCCGGGAAGTCATGAATTGATCCAATACCCCTTCCACCATCGCCAGTGAAACCGCCTTCATCGACGCCATATGGGAACCGAGTAGCTCCACGTCATTCAATTCCAGATGTTTCAACACTTCGGAGGCCCTTTGCTGCCCCAACGCCAAAAGCACTAAGGAAGCGCGTTCGACTCCGTTAAATTTTTCCATGGAGCTATTCATCTCTGATCCAGGCTTTCAGGGTTTGTGCGGCTAATTTCGGATCTTGATCCACCAGGCTCCGCACCTGTTCGAGGCATTTTTCGTATCCCTCCGGCGAAAACGAGCGTGAAGGCGCCTCCTCAACGGCTGGTGGCGCCTGGTTGACTGTTTGGTGCTCGGCAACGTGGGCGGCGCGATCAGTCGGCACGCGTAGAATCGGATGATTGGCTGCGGTTAATCCAGAGTTTTCGTGATCAGTGCCTTGAATCCTGTCGGTCGTATTCAAACAGTCATCGCCTTCCAGCACATGCAAGGTTTGAATCCTGCCCGGCGTCACCCCCAAAACCAGCTGTTTCCTGCCCACCTGCAACAGCACGACCTTTTCCCACAGCCCCAAGGATACTCCGCCGGCCACGCGCATTTTGTCCGCACCCTCCGCGTTAACGCCGCTGAGCTTGCGGAACCCCCAAAAACCCAGCAACAAAATACCCAAGACCGCCAACAGGCTCACGCTCCACAGCGCAATGTCTTCGACGGCCAGATTTCCCGTTGGCACACTCACCGGCAACGCCTCGCACACCGCGAGCCGCAAGCATAATACAACGGAAAGGAGGATTCTTGCCCGCATCAGGCTAATCTTTTGACGCGTTCCGGCAGACTGATGATGTCGGTCAGCCGAATGCCGAATTTCTCGCTGATCACGACCACCTCGCCGCGCGCCACCAGGGTACCGTTCACCAGAATATCCAGGGGCTCGTCCGCCAGACGATCCAGCTCGACGATCGAGCCTTGATTCAACTGCAACAGATTGCCGATGCTGATCCGGGTGCGGCCGAATTCCATCGTCAGGGTCACCGGAACATCCAGAATTGCATCGAGATTCAGCGCGTCCTGGGAAGCTGCCGACGTTTTTGTACTTTCAAGCTGTAGGCTTTCCTCCCCCTCGCCGGCATTCACCTTAACATCATCGCTCTCAGTCATTTTTTCCACACTCTTTCATCTGATTCTCAACACCTGAACCGCTTCAGACGGCCTCAGTCCTTATACTTTTTTCAATGACCTGCACTGCACAATGCCCTTCCGAGGTGCACGGCCTGCCGGTAAACACGGGTACGCCTTCGGCCTGTAGCGACACGATTTTCGGCATCTCGATCGGAATGATGTCGCCTATTTTCAAACGTAAGAGATCGCCGACAGACAGGCTTTTTTCCGCCAGCACGCTGCTCACGGTGATACTCGCTTCCGTCACCTGATTGCGCAGCGCCGTGCGCCACTGCGGATCGGCATCCTCGCCGTCATCGCCGGAAGCCTCCAGCAAGCCGCTGATCGCTTCGATCATTACATAAGGCAGCAGTAGCGTCAGATCGCCGCCGTTGCCTTCCAGGGTGATGTTGAGTGTAGCGGTCATCACATAGTCATCCCTGCCGGCGACAGCCGTATAATTCGGATGGGTTTCCGATTCCAAATAGTCAAAATCGACGGACAACACCGGCTCCCAGGCGTCCTTCAGGCCGTTAAAGACCCTGTCCAGAATTTTCCGGATCACCCGCATTTCGGTCCGGGTAAACTCGCGGCCTTGCGCTTGCGAGCCAAAGTGGCCGTTGCCGCCGAAGACATAGTCCACGACGGTAAACACCAGCAGGGGATCCATCACGATCAAGGCCCGCCCCCGCAACGGGGCCATCCGGACACTATTCAGGCTGACCGGGGAGCGCTGCCGGTCCATATAATCGGCATATTTTTGCAGTTGAATCCCGGAAACGACGACATCCGGAGCCCGCCCCAAC